>NZ_CANLDZ010000002.1:0-449118 GCF_947489545.1 uncultured Ruegeria sp.
GTTCCGGCGTAGCTCAGCGGTAGAGCAGTTGACTGTTAATCAATTGGTCGTAGGTTCGATCCCTACCGCCGGAGCCATTTTTCCCTCAGACACGTACCTGCATTCGGCCGTATTTCTGCGTCTTCGGCACGGTCAGGTTCTTTCGTTGAAAAAACTTAACACCGCCCTCTGGACGTCGTGAAATCTGATTGCTATACGGCGCGAACCGTTCCGGCGTAGCTCAGCGGTAGAGCAGTTGACTGTTAATCAATTGGTCGTAGGTTCGATCCCTACCGCCGGAGCCAATTTCCCCTTGTTTCAAGCTTCGCCCGTCAGGGTGCTTTCGAAATCTGCACGCAGGTTACGTTTCAGCACTTTTCCAGTGGCATTGAGTGGCAATGCATCGACGAACACCACTTTGTCGGGGATTTGCCATTTGGCGATCTTACCGTCGAAGAAGGCCAGCAGCTCTTTTTCGGTGGGGTTTTCGCCTTCGGCTTTGACAGCCACCAGCAACGGGCGTTCATCCCATTTTGGATGCGGCACACCAACAACGGCTGCCGTCGCCAGTTTGGGATTCGCGACGGCGATGTTTTCCAGCTCGACCGAACTGATCCACTCACCCCCCGATTTGATGATGTCCTTGGAGCGATCGCGGATCGTCATGTAGCCGTCCGGATCCAATGTGGCCACATCCCCCGTGGCGAACCAGCCATCCTGCAGCAGTCCCTGATCCTGAAGCTGGAAATAGCTGTCCAGCACCCAATGGCCGCGCACCATCAGATCCCCCTGGGTTTCACCGTCATGAGGCAAGTCGTTTCCATCGTCATCAACGATCTTCAGCTCGACCCCATATGGTGGACGTCCCTGATTTTCTCGCTGTTTGTGCTGAGCCTCAATCGACAGATTTCGGTGCTTCGCCAACGGGTTGTTGGTGGTGCCCAAAGGGCTCATCTCACTCATGCCCCAGGCATGAACCGTGTCGACGCCATAGGTTTCACGGAAAGTTTCGATCATTGACGGCGGACAGGCCGCACCTCCGATCACCGTGCGTTCAAGGCTGGTCAGAGTGCTGCCTGATTTCGCCGCATGCGCCAGCAGGCCCTGCCAGATCGTTGGCACGCCCATGGCCAAAGTAACACCATAGGTGTCGATCAGATTGACCAACGCTTCGCCATGCAGATCCGGCCCCGGCAACACCATCCGAGAGCCCGACATTGCACAGGCATAGGGAGAGCCCCACGCATTCACATGGAACATCGGCACAACCGGCATGACCACGTCCATTGCCGAATACCCTATGACATCGCGTGTGTTCGACCCGAAGCTGTGCAAAACAGTCGATCGGTGAGAATACAACACGCCCTTAGGATTGCCCGTTGTGCCCGAGGTGTAACATAAGCTGGACGCAGTGTTTTCATCAAAGCTGGGCCATTCAAATCCCGCATCGCCGGCTTCGATAAGTTCATCATAGAATTTAACGCCGGGGATTTGCGCCGCAACATCCTCGTTCCGAGGACCCATCAGCACGAAATGTCGAACTTCGGTCAGTTTCTCATGCAGCGCAGCGACCAGCGGGATAAACGTTGCATCAAAAAATAGCACACGATCCTGCGCGTGGTTGATGATGTAGGTCAGTTGCTCGGGGAAAAGGCGCGGGTTGACCGTGTGGCACACATATCCTGCACCCGACGTCGCATAGTAGATCTCAAGATGGCGCCTGTTGTTCCAGGCTAAGGTGCCGATTCTGTCCTGCGGCTCCAAACCGAGGTTGGTCAGTGCAGATGCCAATCGCCGCGCGTTTTTTGCAATCTCGGACCAATTGGTTTGCGTAACCGTGCCGTCTGTTTCAACCGAAATGATTTCGGCCTCGCCATGGTAGCGTTCGGCATGATCGATTAGCGACGAGATCAGCAAGGGCTGCGTCATCATCTGTCCCAGCATGGACATCCTCCCCATTTTGTCGGGGCGACCTTTTGTGGCCGCGACCTTTTATGTCTGTCATCGACACGTAGGGGCGTTGTCCTACGCGTCAATCAACACGTTTCCTCGGGAAGAACCCTGCCAATCATTTAATTGTCTGACAATAAAAGAATGCAGCTTGCTGTCACGATAGGTTGCGATTTTGGCTACTAATCACGGTGCTTCAGGGCATAGCCGACCAAAGCAGCGGTGGACCCGTCTTTGCCGTCGGGGGCCTCGTCCCCCTCAACAATCGGACCAAGTGAGGTTGCCAATTCCTTGCCCAGCTCGACGCCCCATTGGTCAAACGAGTTGATCCCCAACAAAACACCTTCGACGAATACCCGGTGTTCATACAGCGCGATGATCTGACCAAGAACAAAAGGAGTAAGCTTCGGATAGATCAATGTGGTTGAGGGACGGTTTCCGGGGAAGACGCGATGGCGGGATTGTCTTTCCAATTCATTGCCTTCCAGGCCAGTCTTGGCCATACGCGCGCGAGCTTCGTCCAGCGAACGGCCCCGCATCAGGGCCTCAGATTGTGCCAGGCAATTGGCCAGCAAAAGTCGGTGGTGATGGGCCAGCTCTGGCTCGTGACCTTCGGCAGCGACCATGAATTCACAGGGAATCACATCGGTTCCTTGATGGATCAACTGATAGAAAGCGTGTTGCCCGTTCGTACCGGGCTCTCCCCAAACAACCGGGCCGGACGGAACGGTCAAAGAACTACCGTCCATGGCAACGGATTTGCCATTTGATTCCATTTCCAGCTGTTGAAAATAGGCCGGCAGCCGCAGCAAACGCTGATCATATGGCAAAACTGCTCGGCTGGCGTGGCCCAGAACCCGACGGTGCCAGATGCCGACCAGTGCGAGCATTACTGGCAGGTTCTCCGCCCACTCGGCAGATCGAAAATGCAAATCCATCGCCTGTCCGCCGCGCAAAAAGGCATCGAACGCGTTGGACCCAATGGCTATCATCACCGGCAGACCCACAGGGCCCCAAACCGAATACCGCCCGCCGACCCAGTCGGCAAAACCAAAGACGCGGTCTTCCGGGATGCCAAAGGCCTGCGTTTTATCCAATGAGCTGGAAACGGCTGCGAACTGCTTGGCCGAATCCCCTCCGCCATCGGTCATCCAGGCGCGGGCCGTGCGCGCATTGGTCATGGTTTCAATGGTTGTGAAGGTTTTGGACGCCACAATCACCAGCGTTCGTGTCGGGTCCAACTGGCGCAACGTGTCCGCAATATGTGCCCCATCAACGTTAGAGACATAGTGCAGCCGCGGGCCATCGTGATATGGCGCTAGCGCGTGGGTCGCCATGACCGGCCCAAGATCAGAGCCGCCGATGCCAATGTTCACAACGTCGGTAAAGCTGCCCCCTGCCCCGGCTAGTGTTCCGCCGCGCACTTGTTCGGCAAACACGCGCATGCCCTGAAGCGTCTCAAGGACGTCGGGCATGACATCTTGCCCATCAGCTGTGACCGACCCTCCGTCGAGATTGCGCAGCGCGGTATGCAATACCGCACGACCTTCGGTTTCGTTGATCTTTTCACCGGCAAACATCGCAGCACGTCGACCCGCCAGATCGGCTTCTTCGCACAACTGAACAAGGCCCGAACGGACATCCTGATCAATCTGGGTTTTCGAATAGTCGAACAACAGATCGCCCGTGGAGGCCGAGAAACCTTGAGCGCGGTCCGGATCGGCACCGAACAGATCCAGAATGCGGCGGTCTTTCTGTGACGAAGCCAGCGATTTCAACGTGTTCAATTCCATATTCTCACTCCGCCCAGTGCACTGTCAGACCGCTTGTCACCGCAGCGATCGGCGCCTCTTCAGGTGGCAGAGACATCGCCCGTTCCAGTGACTCGCGCTTTGCAGCCCCAAAGATGATCAGATGCTTGGATAGCGCCCCGTCCAACACAGGCGCGGACAGCGTAATGCGGGGTTCGGGCTGCACCTCGGTCCGGGCTACGGCCAGGGTCGGCGCGTGGCTGTCCAACGCGGCTTCCAGCCCGTCCATTCCCGGGAACAGAGACGCCGTATGCATGTCCTCTCCCATACCCAGCACCAGCACCGAGAGCGGCAGGATCGGGGCAATCAGGGATTCGATTTCGGGCAAGGCCGCATCGGGATTGGTACCGGGCACATAAAGCGGCACATATTGCGCGACCGAGGCACGGTTTGTCAGCAGACGATCGCGGATCAATCGCTCGTTCGACCGCTCATGATTGGCTGGAACACAACGCTCGTCTGTAGGTAAAACACGCACCCGGTCCCACTCCAGATCCGCCGCACACAAAACGTCAAACACGGGGCCTGGCGTCGTCCCGCCCGGAACCGCCAACGCAACCGTTTCATCATGCAGCAGCGCGGCCTCAAGCTCTCCTGCCAGTTGGTTTGCCACATTGATGGCAAGCATGTCCCGGTCAGCATAATCTTTGATTTTCATGGCTTTATTCCTTGCCAGAGGCGACCGTCACGTTTCATCAGCAGCTCGGCGTCGCCGGGGCCTGTGCTGCCGCTTTCATAAGGTTTGGGCACATCACCACGCGCTTGCCAGCCAGCAATGACGGGATCGGTCCAGGCCCAGGCGGCCTCCACCTCATCACCGCGCATGAACAAGGTTTGGTTGCCGCGGATCACATCCATGACAAGGCGTTCATAGGCGTCTGGTGGGTCCTGGTTTTCGGGGCCCAAAGCTTCGGCAAAGCTCATGTCCAGCGGTACGTCGATCAGGCGCATGCCGCCCGGCCCCGGCTCTTTGATCGTCACTTTGAGGGTGATCCCCTCATTTGGTTGCAAGCGAATAGACAACGCATTGGCGTGGCGGCCCGCCTCTTCCCCAAAGATCGAGTGCGGCGCGTCCTTGAACATCACGTTTATGACCGAAGATCGGGCCACCAACCGTTTGCCCGTGCGCAAGTAAAACGGTGTACCAGCCCACCGCCAATTGCTGATATGGGTTTTTAGTGCCACATAGCTTTCGGTGGTTGAGCGCGGATTGCCGACAACCTCACGATAGCCAAGCCCATCCAGCCCGGCGGCAAATTGTCCACGCACAATGTGATGCGGTTCAACCGGGTCCAGCGCACGGATCACTTTCAGTTTTTCGTCCCGAACCGCATCGGGATCAAATTTCGCTGGCGGCTCCATCGCGATCAGACACAGCAATTGCATCAGGTGGTTCTGCACCATGTCCCGCATCGCGCCCGAACGTTCATAGTATTCTTCACGCCCATCGATACCTACAGTTTCTGCTACCGTAATCTGGATGTGGTCCACGTATTGGCTGTTCCACAGTGGCTCGAACAGCATGTTGCCAAATCGCACAGCCATTAGGTTCTGGACGGTTTCTTTCCCAAGGTAGTGATCAATGCGATAGATCTGCCCTTCGTCGAAATGAGCAGCCAAAGTCGCATTCAGGGCGCGTGCGCTGTCCAGGTCATGCCCAAATGGTTTTTCGACTACAATTCTGGTGTGTCTTGTGACCATGTCATGCGTTCTGATCCGTTCTGCCAAAGGGCCAAACAAACTGGGACCAACCGAGAAATAGAAGGCCCGGATGCGGTTGTCTTTCAAACGCGCTGCCAGGCTCGCCCATCCATTGTCCGACTTTGCATCCAGCGGAACGTAATCAATGCGCTTCAGAAACTCACTGAGTGTTTCAGTGTCTTTCGATCGGTTTGGCACATGTTGGTGCAACGACTTCGCGACGATCTCGCGGAACTTATCCGGGCTGTGATCGCCCCGTGCGGCCCCAATGATTTGCACATCGGCGGGCCATTGGCCTGCACAGTACCTGCGAAACAACGCAGGCAGAATTTTGCGTTGCGCCAGATCACCGGTGCCGCCGAAAATGACCAGATCAAATGGGTCAACAGGTATGACGCGAGAAACCATGTGTTGTCCTTACCTTGCCCCTATCCGCATGTCCAATGTTAGCGCCACCATCTACGTATTTCTTTTGCTCATCAAAACTCTGTCAGAACCGGTACGCTGCCCTTACTTAGTCCGAAACAAACAGCTAAGTCTGTTCAACCAGTTACAAGAACCGGATCCCGGAATGAAAGACAACGCCCCTCAACTTGCGAATATCGGCAAGTTTCAGAACAAATTGGTGACGGCGGATGGTCAGACCCGAGCATCGGTTGCACTGACAAACCCCGAGACGCTTTGGTTCAACACCGGCACCCTGTGCAACATTGAATGTGTAAACTGCTATATCGAAAGCAGCCCGACCAATGATGCTTTGGTTTACATCTCCACACAGGAGGTCACCGACTACCTCAATCAGATCGAAGAGCGGAACTGGCCGATCCGAGAAATCGGGTTTACAGGTGGCGAGCCCTTCATGAACCCCGAGATGATCGAAATCACACGCGCCGCGCTGGAACGCGGGCACGAGGTTCTGATTCTGACAAACGCAATGCTGCCCATGATGCGCCGAAAGATGCGCGATGGATTATTGGACCTGCAAAAGGACTATAACGACAAGTTAACACTGCGCATTTCCGTCGATCATTACCGCCCCGAACTGCATGACGAAGAACGCGGAAAAGGCAGTTTTTCAAAGACGCTGACCGGTATGGAATGGCTGCGCGACAACGGGTTCAAAATGGCTGTGGCCGGACGGACAGTATGGGGTGATACGGACATTGAAAGCCGCAAAGGCTACGCTGCTTTCTTTGCCGAAAATGGCTTCGACATCGACGCGCACAACCCGGGTCAGACGGTTTTGTTCCCGGAAATGGATGAGACGGTCGAAGTACCTGAGATTACAACTGCCTGCTGGGGCATTCTCAACAAATCTCCGACCTCCATCATGTGCGCAAGCGCCAGAATGGTCGTTAAACGCAAAGGCGCAGACCGCCCCGCAGTTCTTGCCTGCACTTTGTTGCCGTACTCACCGGAATTCGAACTGGGCACCACCCTGGCCGAAGCCGAGGCGGATGTGCACCTGAACCATCCGCATTGCGCCAAGTTCTGTGTTTTGGGCGGGGCCAGTTGTTCGGGCTGACCGTCAGTTAACTCTGAATTCGCCCACCACATTGCGCCATTCACCCGGCGCAATCATCTTTCGATGCGAAAACTTCACCGAATGCAGCGGCCCATCGATTTCGCGCTGCCAGTATTCGATGAATTCAAAAAGCTTGGGATGGTCCGGGGCAAGATCATAATCCTGCCAGATGAACGTGTTCAAGACGTGGATGTAGTCGGGCATATGGTAGAAGAATTCCGCTGTCGTCAGCCCATATCCCTTTAGCATCAATTCTGTTTCGCTTTGCTCCATTCAGACCTCTCATTTCTTGCAAGGTCTCTTCAGCGTACCACGAATTCTTTCTAATTCGTATAATAACAATATGTTACTTACGCGTGAGGTCAGCAATGTAGGGTCAAACCGGTTGCTTGCTTGCACCTTATGTGCCGGGTCTGATAAGGTGCATCCACAAGATATAGTCCCAGAACAATAAGCGGGCAGTTTACGTGAGCGATACGCCAGAAATCCCTGAAAACATGGACGAAACCCCACCCGAGCGCCCCGTATACGATGGCCCGACGGTTTCAATCGAATCCGAAATGCGCACGTCGTATCTGGACTACGCGATGTCAGTCATCGTGTCGCGTGCGATTCCCGACTTGCGGGACGGTTTGAAGCCAGTGCATCGCCGTATTCTTTACGCGATGCATGAGACGGGGAATACGCATGACAAGTCGTACCGCAAATCGGCCCGGCCGGTTGGCGATGTGATGGGTAAATACCATCCACATGGTGATGGCGCGATCTATGACGCGCTGGTGCGGATGGCGCAGGATTTCTCGATGTCACTGCCGCTCTTGGATGGTCAGGGCAACTTTGGCTCGATGGACGGCGATAATCCGGCGGCGATGCGCTATACCGAAGTGCGCATGGACAAACCGGCCGCGTCCCTTCTGGCCGATATCGAAAAAGAGACGGTCGATTTTCAGGACAATTATGACGGCAAGGACAAAGAGCCGACGGTCCTGCCCGCGCGCTTCCCGAACATGCTGGTCAATGGCGCCGGTGGTATCGCCGTCGGTATGGCGACGAACATCCCGCCGCACAATCTGGGCGAAGTGGTTGATGCAACACTGGCCTTGATCGACGATCCGGATCTGACATCCGAACAGCTCATCGACTACGTCCCCGGCCCCGACTTCCCAACCGGTGGTGTGATGCTCGGCCGCTCGGGCGCGCGGAAGGCTTATCTGGAAGGCCGCGGCAGCGTCATCATCCGTTCAAAAACGCGCGTCGAAGAGATCCGCAAGGATCGGTACGCGATTGTTGTCGATGAGATCCCGTATCAGGTCAACAAAGCTGCGATGATCGAAAAAATCGCCGAAGCGGTACGTGAAAAGCGGATCGAAGGCGTGGCCCATGTTCAGGACGAATCTGACCGTAACGGCGTGCGCGTCGTTGTGGAACTAAAGCGTGATGCGACGCCCGAAGTAGTTCTGAACCAGCTGTTCCGCTTTTCGCCGATGCAAACCTATTTCGGCTGCAACATGCTGGCGCTCAATGGTGGCCGTCCGGAACAACTGACTCTGCGCCGGTTCCTGACCTCGTTTATCGACTTTCGCGAAGACGTTGTGGCCCGTCGTACCGCGCATCTACTGCGCAAGGCGCGTGAACGCAGCCATATTCTGTGTGGACTGGCCGTTGCCGTCACCAATATCGATGAAATCGTTACCACTATCCGCCAATCGGCTGACGCGTCTGAAGCTCGCGAAAAACTGATGACGCGCCGTTGGCCTGCCCAGCCGATCCTGGAATACATTGCCCTGATTGATGATCCGACCCATACGGCGAATGACGACGGTACCTATAACTTGTCTGAAACCCAGGCCCGCGCCATTCTGGAACTGCGCCTGCAACGCCTGACTCAGATTGGTGTCAAGGAAGTCACCGACGAGTTGGAAGAACTGGCGGGCAAAATCAAGGAATACCTTGAAATTCTGGGATCTCGCGAACGCATCATGTCGATCATCGGGGACGAACTGCGTGAGGTTCGCGAACGGTTTGCCGTGCCCCGTCGCACCGAAATCGTCGATTGGTCCGGCGACATGGACGACGAGGACCTGATCGAGCGTGAAGACATGGTCGTCACCATCACCTCAGGCGGCTACATCAAACGTACCCCACTGGCCGATTTCCGCGCGCAAAAGCGGGGCGGCAAGGGTTTGTCCGGGATGCAGACCAAAGAAGAGGACGTCGTCACGAACCTCTTCGTGGCCAACACCCATACGCAGCTGTTGTTCTTCACCACGGATGGGATGGTCTACAAGCTCAAGACGTGGCGCTTGCCGCAGTCCGGCCGGACGGGCAAGGGCAAGGCGATCGTCAACATCCTGCCGATCCCAACCGGTGTTTCCATCGCTGCAATCATGCCGGTGGATGTGCCGGATGAAGAATGGGAGAATCTGCAGATCGTCTTTGCCACCAGCGCCGGCGATGTCCGCCGCAACCGTCTGTCAGACTTCACGAATGTCCGCCGCAACGGCAAAATCGCGATGAAACTGCCCGAGGATGTAGAGCTGGTAAACGCCCGCATCTGCTCGGAAGATGAAGATGTGATGCTGGTGACAAATTCTGGGCGTGCCATTCGCTTCCGCACCACGGATGTGCGGGTCTTCAACTCGCGCGAATCCACCGGCGTTCGTGGCATCAAGCTGTCCAATGGCGATCGCGTCGTATCAATGTCGGTGATCCGTCATTTCGAAGCCACGCCCGAGGATCGAGCCGCCTATCTGAAGATGCGACGCGCCGTTGCCGGATTGACGGACGAAGACTCAGGTGAGGACGAAGACGCCGCCGCAAGCAGCGACTTCAGCCAGGAAAAATACGCCGAAATGTCAGCAGTAGAAAACTTGATCCTGACCATTACGTCCGGCGGTGCGGGCAAGCTGAGTTCCAGCCACGATTACCCCGTCCGCGGTCGCGGTGGCATGGGTGTCACCGCGATGGACAAAGCTATGCGTGGTGGCGAACTGGTTGCTTCCTTCCCGGTTGAGATCGATGATCAGATCATGTTGGCGACCTCCAAAGGCCAATCGATCCGCGTTCCGGTCGACGGAATCTCGTTCCGGTCTCGGTCTGCGGGGGGCGTAAAGGTCTTCAACACCGGCAAGGGCGAAGAAGTCGTCAGCGTAGCCTGGATCGCCGATCAGGGTGAGGATGACGAACCTGAAGTCTAAATAGCTTTGCAATCATGAAACAATGGCGTCGCGTTCCCATATGCGGCGCCTTTTGCCGGTCAACTCACAAGCGCATCCTCAACGGCCCAAAGACGGTCTTGGCCCCAGATGCTTTGTCCGGATACGCGAAAGCTGGGAACGCCCCACAACCCGATCTCCTGCAACCTGTCCTGGTTCTGCTCAACACGCGCGCGCCAGTTCTGTGTGGTTAGCTCTTGCCGGGCGATGTTCCAATCTAGTCCAGCCTGCCCAACAATTTGTGCCAACCCATTATTCGTCGAGGCATCCAACCCCTGCGACCAGACCCCGCGCAAAAACGCCGAGCAGTATTCGACCATTCGCCCTTGCGCATGGGCATGATCCAGCAGCGCATACCCACGCTCAACCCCTTCCCCAAGCGGGTCGCAAATACGGCCAAACGGCACCCCCAATCGTCTGGCTTCGCGAGCGCAATCAAGCAGAATGTAGGAAGACTTGGCCTTGGGAACAGGCAACCCACGCATCAGCATTGGCAGAACCGGGCGCAGAACCAAATCCGCGCCACTGCGCCGGGCCAGCTCCCAAACACGATCAAATGCGAGATATGAATAAGGGCTGCGAAACGAAAAGAAGAATTCGATCGCCTGCCCTTCAGCATGGTTATCCTGCAGGTCTGGCACCGGAATCAGTGGCGGCAGATCAGCCCCAAGCCCGGCGTTCTGCAAACGGTCTTCAAGATAGTGGAGTCGATCAACCCCCCAGTACCATTCACCACCATAGTAAAACGTGCCGCCTATATAGTGCCCGAACGAGGATAATTGATGATCCCCCCTTGCCTTGGCGGATGACGGGTCGGTTCCTTTCCCTTTGGAAAACTCTGCACCTGTCCAAAGCTTGCGGCTGATGTCAGAAACGCCGAGCAGGAACTCTCCGTCCTCAAGCTTTGCTGCCAGAGCTTGTTCCGCCTGAGACACCGCATGACGGTCTGGTCCGGTCGCCGAAGGTTCCGCCAGGCCGAGTTTCCGGGCCAGGTTCCTCGAATCGTTCAGCGCATTTCTATGATGTGCCACAGGGTCTGGCACGGCATCTTCGGGCGGTCCAGAGATCAAGTAAGGGCGCACAAAAACCCGATACCTGTCCTGAAATCGCTGCAATACCTGCGCGGTCAAATGACAATAGGGGTCTGCCGCATCGTGAAAGTAGTGCACTACATGGGGTTGGCGCAGAACTTGCCGCCTTCCCTCATGGAAAATCCTTCGGATGCGCAGAAGTTGTCGACTTGTCAGCGCCACAGCCAGCCGAGATTTCACATGTGTATCAAAGGACAAGGTGATCCCTCCGTTTGGGATCACCCTATTCGCATTCCGTTGGAACCCAAGCTGAAAACACGTGGATGTGACGCAACGAGACGAGCCTTACAGCCCGTAAAGCCCCCCAAATTTCTGTTCCAGGTAGGCAAGCAACGGTTCTGGTCCCGGTTCAACCCCGCTGGCGCGCTGGATGACGTCGCGCGGCGCGTATAACCCACCAAAGCGCTGTACGTTTTCACGCAGCCAGCTTGTTGCGCCCGTGGTGTCGCCTGCGGCAAGCTGTTCATTCAACTGTGGCAGTGCATCAGACAAGGTCTGATATAAGCACCCGGCGTAGACATTGCCCAGCGAATAGGTTGGGAAATAGCCGAACAAGCCGACCGACCAATGCACATCCTGCAAGCACCCGTTCGACGGTTTGTCGACAGCATAGCCAAAATCAGCCTCGAACCGATCATTCCAGGCAGCTTCCAGATCGCTGACCGGCAGATCGCCGACCATCAGGGCGCGTTCCAGATCAAAGCGCAGCATGATGTGCAGGTTGTATTGCACCTCATCCGCCTCGGTCCGGATATAGCCGTTATGGACCCGGTTCACCGTTGCATAGAAAGCATCGGCGTCTGCGATGCCGAAATCACCGAATGCCTCATTCATTTGTCCGTATAGCCAGCCGGTAAAGGCACGCGAGCGGCCAAGTTGATTTTCGTAGATCCGGCTTTGGCTTTCATGGACGCCCATCGACACGCCGCTGCCCAACGGCGTCAGCGCATAGGTCGGGTCGATACCCTGTTCATAGGCCGCGTGGCCGACCTCGTGGATGGTGGAGTAGAAACAGTTGAATGGATCTGTCGCACTGGTTCTTGTGGTGATCCGCACATCGGACCCACTGCCCGAGCTGAACGGGTGCACGGCCTTGTCCACCCGGCCCCGATCCAGATCATAGCCAAAGGCTACTGCCAGCTTTTGAGACAGACGCATCTGATCCAATTCATCAAACGACCCTTGCAGCGCTTGCGGCACTGGCTTGTCCAGAACAGCGGCTCGCAACGCAACCAACCGAGGGCGCATCTGATCAAAGATATCCGCGATCTGTCCGCCGGTCGTATAGGGCTCATAATCCTCGACCATTGCATCGTAGATATTGCCGCCCTGCGCCAGCGCTGCGCCTTCTTCACGTTTGAGTGCAACAACCTCTTCCAACACCGGCAAGAAAGCGGCGACATCTTCGTTCGCGCGCGCCTGAGCCCATTTGCCTTGCGCAGCCGATGTGACCCGCGCAATGGCCTTGGCCAGATCGGCGGGCACTTTGACCGTACGCTCATAGGACCGTCGGATTTCGCGCAATTGCGCGTGACCGGCTTCGCATGTCGGTTCGGCCTGTTCCAGCCACTCTGCCACGCGCGGGTCGGACCGTCGCGCGTGCAGCACGGCCTCGATCGCGGCCATCTCTTCTGCGCGCTGAGGGGCTGCGCCGCGCGGCATCACAGTTTCCTGATCCCAGCCCAGCCGTCCGGCAATCTGCCCAAGCGCCGAGGTTTCGCGTTGATACGCCATCAGGTCATCAAATGCAGTCATCAGGTTATGCTCCACGAAGCGAAGTTGCGATGGGATAAGCGGTCAGGAACCGTGCGCGCAGGATCAGCGTCCAGACGACAACCGCAAGGAATTGGTGGAAAATGGCAATCTGCCAAGGTGCGCCATACACAACGGTCAGAATCCCGACCACGACTTGCAGCGACAGGGCCGCAAAGGCCGCGTTGAAGGCAAAACGTGTTTGCGGATGGGAGCTGGAACTGCCGCGCCGCCAGACCACAACACCGAAGGCAAACAGCAAATACCCGGCACAACGGTGGATAAACTGCACCAGACCGGGGCTTTCAAAAAAGTTACGCCACATCGGTTCCAGCATCGTCGCATCGGGTGGCAGGATTTGCCCCCCGATCAACGGCCAATCGGTGTAAGACCGTCCGGCGTCGATCCCGGCAACGAGCGCGCCAATGAGTATTTGTAAAAAGGCGAAATGCATCAGACCGGTGGACAGAGAGAAGAGTTTGGCCTCTTTCGCGCGGCGGGCCTGCATCAGGTCGCGTTCTTCGCGACCCAGTTCAAAGATGTACCATGCCAGAAAACCAAGAATGACAAAGGCCAGACCCAGATGCGTGGCCAGACGATAGCTGGCCACAGCCGTCATCCCCTCGCCCTGCGTCACGCCCGAGGCGACCATCCACCAACCGACAGCACCCTGCACACCACCCAGAGCTCCGGGGATCAGCAGTTTGCCGGTCCATCCAGTTGGAATTTTCCGTGCGATCAGAAAGCCGAGGAAGCCGATAGCCCAAACCAGGCCGATCACACGGCCCAATTGGCGATGGCCCCATTCCCACCAATAGATGGTTTTAAAATCTGCCAGCTCCATCCACTGGTTCTGAATGCGCCACTGGTCGATTTCTTTGTATTTGTCGAATTCAGACTGCCAAGTGGCCTCGGACATCGGAGGGATGGCGCCGGTGATTGGACGCCATTCGGTGATCGACAGACCGCTGTCCGTCAGACGGGTCAGGCCACCCACGGCGATCATCACAACAACCAAGGCAAACAGGATCGTCAGCCAGGTCCGAATGGCCCCACGCGCACCGCCGCGCCCTTTGTCGATCATGCCAGGCTGAACCGCCCGCTGTTTTTCTGTGTCTGAGACGTCTTCGAAGATGCTGCGCTTACTGCTCATGCCGTTCTCATGTGTCTTGGATTTTGTCGCAAGCTAGGGCCATGGGGCACCAAGGTCCAGCCTCAGCCCCTGTCCTTCCAGCGGACCATCTGCCGCATCACGCCGTGCAGCATCTGTACATCGGCTCGAGTCATCCGCATCCGTGACCACAGATTGCGCAGGTTGACCTTCATGCCTTCGGCTTTTTCGGGGGGATAGAAGAACCCGGCCTCGTTCAAACGATCCTCGTAATGCTCGACCAGTTTTTCAACCTCGATCCCGGTGGCCCAGTCGCCCTTGCCCAGATCAGTGGTCTCGTGCACCACATCGCCGGACTGCCGCATCCATTCATAGGCGGTCAGCAACACACATTGCCCCAGGTTCAGCGAGGCATATTCTGGATTCACAGGAACCGAGATGATGGCGTTGGCCTTGGCGATATCCTCGTTTTCCAACCCGGCCCGTTCGGGGCCAAACAAGACCGCCACTTTCTCGCCCGCCGAAACTTTTTCAGCGGCGATTTGCATGGCGCGTTCCGGGCTGAAAACCGGTTTGGTCAACCCCCGCTGGCGGGCAGTTGTAGCGAAAACATAAGTGCGATCGCCCAGTGCCCCAGACAGATCATCAAACAGCTGCGCTTCGTCCAATAGACGGCCCGCACCGCTGGACATGGCCACCGCCTTGGGGTTCGGCCATCCATCCCGCGGGGCCACGATGCGCATCCGATCCAGACCAAAGTTCCACATCGCCCGCGCCGCGGCGCCGATGTTTTCGCCCATTTGTGGGCGTACAAGCACGAATGCTGGCTGGGATCTGTCGCTGGGCATCACTCACTCCAAAAGTTCCGCCTGCTCTAATCCCGTCAACACCACAGGGCAAGCCATCCTGACCGCCAAATCCCGCGGCCGCAGGCATAAAAGTTTGCTTCCCCGTCGCAATCCGCTAAACCGCGCCAAAGACTGACAGCCAAGGACGCGCCAATGGACACCCCCGAGCAGCCGCAGATTTACCTGATTACACCGCCAACCGTTGCGCTCAGCACGTTTCCGGACCAGTTGGCGCGCGTTCTGGATGGCGCTGACATCGCCTGCATCCGGTTGGCTTTGGCGGGCAACGACGAAGACACCATTTCCCGTTCTACCGACGCCTGTCGTGAGGTCGCCCATGCGCGCGACGTGGCATTGGTGATCTCGAACCATGTCTTACTGGCGCAAAAGCTTGGCCTGGATGGGGTGCATTTGGACGATGCGGCGCGATCTGTCCGCGCTGCCCGTAAGGAATTGGGTCCAGATGCCATCGTTGGCAGCTTTTGTGGCACCTCCAGCCATGACGGCATGACGGCAGGAGAAGCCGGTGTGGATTATGTGGCTTTTGGTCCGGTGGGAGAATCTTCGCTGGGTGATGGTACGCTGGCCGAAAAAGACCTGTTTCAGTGGTGGTCCGAGATGATCGAAGTTCCGGTTGTGGCCGAGGGCGGGTTGACCCCCGAATTGATCCGCGATCTTAGCCCGTGCACCGATTTCTTTGGCATCGGGGATGAGATCTGGTCCAGCGATGATCCCTCGGGGGCTTTGAACACCCTGCTGGCAAACATGCCCTAGCCAAACAGCCAGGGTTCGACTGTCAAAAACACACCAGCAACTGCAATTACCATCGAGGCCAGGATCGAAACCCGGCCCTGCAGCCTGTGCAATCCACCGGTGATCACCACAGACGCCGCAAAGGCGGCAAAGGCAACAGCGCACAGCGCCAAAACGATCCCGCCCGCAAACCCCAATATCGCCGGGGGTAGATGGTTGGGTGGCACACCAATCTCGGTCAGGGCAAAGGTCCACACCAGACCCTGAAGCAATCCGGCTGCAAAAACGGCAATCACACGCAGGATCTGCAGCCGCCGAGAGATCAAGTTCCATACCGCCAGACCAGCGATTGCAAATGCCAATGATTGCGATGCAGCTGTCGAAGAAATACTCACGGCGTCGAAAGCTCCGGCACTCAATCCAAGCAAGATACCCAGTGAGAAGAACAGCAGTTGCATCAAAAACGGGCGCAAGTTCAGCGACAGAAACACCAGCGTAAGCACAAGCAAAATCGGTTTGGGGCCGCTGGTTAGAACCTGAGAGAGACCTTTCGGAAGGAATGTCTGCAGGGTTTGTTCGGTGGTCAGGGCCGCGCCACCCTGAAGCGGAATCACTGGAGTCGTTTGGCCGCCTGTCAGGTACCCGGTATACGGGGCCGAGACACGCTGCTGCTTGATAACCGCTGACCCGCTACCATCAGGCCAAGTCAGTCGAAAACCGGATGCGCCGTCTGTCAGAGGCGCCGTCAGCAACAGCTTTGAAGTCCGCACCGTTTGGGGATCCCCTACAACCGGGATACTCACGCCTTCGTAAGACAAAACAACCGGGCCTGCGATATCAACCTGCAAGGTCTGCATCCACGGTTTGGCAAAGGCTTTCACCTTTGGCTCCAACTCGGACGACACCAATTGGCGCAAATCCTTGTAGTGACGGTTGTTGTCAAAACCGGTCGCGCTTTGCGGATCAACTCCGGCCAGAAACGCTTCGGCATTCAGGCTGATATCCAGAAACAAGGTGTCTGACTTGGTCCAGAACTCGACAATAGTCGGTGCCGGAGATTGCGCGAAAACAAAACTTGGAGCCAGAGTCAGCGCCGCCATACAACTCAACAACAGAACTTTTAGATGGCAGAGGATGGCAGGTATCAAACCATCTCTCATAAGAAACGCTCCGGGCTACAAATCAAATCATCAAACATTTAGCCCGAGTGTCTTTCCGAAACAAAATGATCGCAAGCCCAAAGCGCCGCACAGGCGGGTCTCCACCGGGATTCTCGAAAGGCGACGACGTTCGCACTTGCACGGGCATCAGGGCTGCGGCATGACAGCATGATGACTCAGAACAGCGAAATCCTGTGTATCGGCTCGGTCCTGTGGGACGTAATCGGACGATCTGCCAGCGCCATGCGGCATGGATCAGACGTACCTGGGCGGATTACCCGCCTGCCCGGCGGCGTGGCCATGAACATCGCAATGACATTGGTCCGGTTTGGCATGACCCCGACATTGTTGACCGCCATTGGCCGGGACCCGGAAGGCGACGAGTTGGTTCGTTCGTGCGCTCGACTTGGCATGGTCACGGACCAAATCTATCGATCCCAAGACCTTCCTACCGACCGCTATATGGCCGTCGAAGGCGCCAATGGTCTGATCGCCGCAATTGCCGACGCGCATTCATTGGAAGCTGCTGGCGCCAAGATCCTGCGTCCATTGATGCACGGGCCCTTGGGGTACGAGAACACGCCTTTCCAGGGCCCAATCGCACTGGACGGCAACCTGACACTGGACTTGCTGGAAGAGATTGCGCAAAGCCCGGCCTTTGCCCGCGCCGATCTGCGTGTAGCGCCTGCTTCACCTGGCAAGGCCGAGCGTCTGCAACCGTTCCTTAAACACGCCCGCGCCACGCTTTACGTGAACCTGGAAGAGGCCGGCCTGCTGTGTCAGCGCGAATTCGAGGATTCCGAAAGTGCTGCCAAAGGTTTGCTGGACCGTGGCGCGCTGCGTGTGCTGGTCACTGACGGCGGCAATTCAGCCTCTGTGGGAACCGCCGCGGGCGTTCTGACACAAACCCCGCCATCCGTCCTTGTCACGCGTGTGACAGGTGCTGGCGATACTTTCATGGCAGCCCACATCGCAGCCGAAGCCAGTGGCGCAGACAACGACACGGCTCTCAAACGCGCTCTGCATGCAGCCGCAACTTATGTTTCCGGAGAAACCCCACTGTGATCGACATTCAATACTCCGCCGAGGTCCGCACCGCCAAAGAGGCAGGCCAGCCCATCGTCGCGCTTGAAAGCACCATCATAACCCATGGCATGCCCTACCCGCAGAACATCGAAGTCGCAGCACAGGTTGAACAGGACATCCGTGATGCAGGTGCTGTTCCGGCCACAATGGCGGTGATCGAAGGCAAACTGCATGTGGGGCTTGAGGCAGACGAACTGAAGGCCCTTGGACAGGCGCAAGGCGTGGTAAAAATTTCGCGCGCTGATATGGCGGCCTGCATGTCTACAGGTGGCACCGGCGCAACCACGGTGGCGGCGACTATGATTGCCGCCAACTATGCAGGCATTGAGGTGTTTGCCACTGGCGGCATCGGTGGGGTGCATCAGGGCGCGGAGACGTCATTTGATATTTCCGCTGACCTGCACGAATTGGGACAAACCCCGGTCACGGTGGTGGCTGCTGGCGCCAAAGCCATCCTTGACCTTGCCAAAACGCTTGAGGTTCTGGAGACATTGGGCGTGCCAGTCATTGCCCACGGTCAAGACGCGTTTCCAGCATTTTGGTCCGCCAAATCGCCATACAGTGCCCCGTTACGCATGGACAATGCAGAAGACATCGCACAGGCGCATGCCACCCGTCGCGCCCTTGGGCTGCCCGGCGGGCAGTTGGTCGCCAACCCGATCCCGGTCGCAGATCAAATTCCGGCCGAGGAATTAGCCCCGATCATTGCATCCGCTCAGGCTGATGCGGACGCACACAGGATTACCGGAAAGGCCGTCACGCCCTACCTGTTGCAGCGGATTTACGAGAAAACCGAAGGCCGTTCATTGACCGCTAACATCGCTTTGG
Organism: uncultured Ruegeria sp.; assembly: GCF_947489545.1. NCBI lineage: Bacteria > Pseudomonadati > Pseudomonadota > Alphaproteobacteria > Rhodobacterales > Roseobacteraceae > Ruegeria > uncultured Ruegeria sp. The sequence continues at coordinate 18,811 of NZ_CANLDZ010000002.1, forward strand.
TGCGCAACAATGCCCGGCTGGCGGCCGCTATCGCCAAGGCTTTGGCGAAGGGCGTGTAAGTCTGACCTATTGCACTAAGGCTGCGGATTGCCTACCTAAATCTGCAAACCACTCGGAACCGCAATGAACACACCTTTCGACGAAGAACCCCAACGCCGCCCTGGCCTATTCTCACGGTTCCGTGCGTCTTTTCTAACGGGCATCGTCGTCATTGCGCCGGTGTGGCTGACGATCTGGCTGATCTGGTCTGTCGTCGGCTGGATCGACAGCGCTGTGTTGCCGCTGATCCCACACCAGTTCCGACCCGAGCAATATGTCGGCATCAACCTGCGCGGCGTTGGCGTCGTTTTCTTTCTGATCTTCACAGTGCTTGTTGGTTGGGTGGCCAAGGGCATTCTGGGGCGGTCACTGATTCATTTTGGTGAACGTGTTGTAAATCGGATGCCGGTGGTTCGATCCATCTATTCAGGCATCAAACAGATCTCGGAAACGGTGTTTGCGCAAACCGAGCGGTCATTCGAGAAGGCCTGCCTTATTCAGTACCCACGGCGCGGGATTTGGGCGATTGGATTTGTCTCAACAACAGCCAAAGGTGAAGTTAGTCAGAAGACGGAAACCGGTGGCGATTTGCTGAGTGTCTTTGTGCCGACAACACCCAACCCAACATCAGGATTCCTGCTCTTCTTTCCTGCCGAAGATGTGATCTTGCTGGATATGTCGATCGAAGACGCCGCCAAATTGGTGATTTCGGCTGGGCTGGTCTATCCCAACGGCGCGGATCCGACGCAACCGCCGGAAGAGTCACCCGAACATCGCGGGTAAATCCACCGTGCTGGTCTGACCAAGATCGTCCTTGTGGCGAGACAGAAACCCGTCTGCAGCCTCGCGCCCGGCTTTCTTCAGCTTGTGCAGGATCACCGGATTTGGAACTGTTTTCGTCGCCACGGACAAGCTGTTCATCAGCTCGTTGTCAGCGATCATGTGAACCAGAACACGGCTCATCTCACCCGGTTTCAGCTTGCCATCCTCGAGCAGTCGCTGAACAAAGTTGATCGCCCGCAATTCGCGAAACAGTGAAGAGTTAAAGCTGATCTCATTGATCCTGTTCTGGATCTGCTGCGGGGTAACCGGTATCTCGTCCCGCTCAAGCGGGTTGATGTTGACGATCACCACATCTTCGGGAAACGCTTTGTTGAACAACGGGTACAGCGCCGGATTGCCAGTATACCCGCCGTCCCAATAGGCCTCGGCCCGGTCGGTTGCGGGATCATAAATCTCAACGGCTTTGAACAGGCTGGGCAAACAGGCTGAGGCCAGAATGGCATCCGTTGAAATCTCGTCCCCGGTGAATATTCGAATCTTGCCGCTGCGCACGCATGTGGCACATACAAACAGGCTTGGCCCCTGATCCGCGCAAACTTCGCTGAAGTTGAACCGATCCACTACCGATTCCAAGGGGTTGCTGTAAAACGGGCCATAGGCGTAGGGCGACACCATGCGCGACAACGCATCCCCAATGGAATACGGCACTGAATATTCCATTGCTTGTGCAATTTGCGCAGGCTCTATTCCGCGGAACCAATTGGCCATGCGCATGTCGCCAATCGCGCCCATGCGCTTCCACAGCCCATCTAGTTGCTCGCGGGCGCCGTCACGGCCCGCATGCACCATACCGGCCTTAAACGCCGCGCCGTTCAGCGCCCCGGCAGAAGTTCCGGTGATGGCCGCAACCTCGATGTCTTCTTCGTCCAGAAGGCGATCCAGGACACCCCAAGTGAACGCCCCATGTGCTCCGCCTCCCTGCAATGCCAGATTGATCTTTTTCAATTGCGGCCTCCGTCACTCATTACCGAGAGCAGCTTCCAGAGCTTTATCAAACTCATCTCGTGAAATCTCTATCGAGTATCCACCATCCCATTCCTCTTCGAACTCATCTGGAGGCTCGGGATCAATCGACAACGATCCTATAAGATTATCCTCGCCAACACTTAAGACCTCAGGGCCGGAGCTTCTCTTCGGTGAGGCAGACGGATAGTGATTAATGGCTTCTAACATCGCACCTTCATGAGAAATCCTGAAGTACTGCAAATATGGTGTAGTAACTGCATTCTCATCAACCAACTTGAAGTAGCGAAATCCAGTTTTTCTCATCCAGTTGTTTTCCCTTTCATGAAAACCCCAACGCCCAAACAAACCCTAAAGCGCCGTCCAGCCACCATCCACAGAAATGGTAGTACCCGTGATCTGCGCCGCCGCATCTGAGCACAGGAAAATGGCTGTCCCACCGAGTTGCTCAACGGTCGCAAACTCTTTTGAAGGCTGACGCTCGAGCATGACGTTCTTGATCACGTCTTCGCGGCTCATGTCGTATTCTTTCATCGTGTCCGGAATCTGGGCCTCGACCAAAGGCGTCAGAACATAGCCGGGGCAGATCGCGTTGCATGTGATCGGTTCCCGAGCGGTTTCCAGCGCCACGGATTTGGTCATCCCGACCACCCCGTGTTTGGCCGCCACATAAGCTGACTTAAACGGGGACGCTGTCAGCCCGTGCGCCGAGGCAATATTCACAATCCGGCCCCAACCTGCGCTGCGCATCATCGGCAATGCAGCAGCAGTTGTGTGAAAGGTCGAACTCATGTTGATCGCAATAATCGCGTCCCATTTGTCGACCGGGAACTGATCAATCGGCGAGACATGCTGAATACCCGCATTGTTCACCAGAATATCGCAAGCTCCGGCCGTCTCAATCAGGGCCCGGCATTCGTCGCCCTTGGACATGTCGGCTTTGATGTAACGCGTATTGGTGCTGGTTTCCGCCGCGATCTCGGCGGCCAGCGCATGGTCTTCATCGCGATCCGTGAACGAGTTCAGGACAACATCCGCCCCGGCCTTGGCCAGTTCGCGCGCGACGCCAAGCCCGATCCCCGAATTCGATCCGGTCACGATTGCAGTTTTGCCCGACAGGGTCATGAGCGTTCTCCCACAGCATTTGACTATGCGCACAATGCCATGCTGCACCTGCAAAGAAAACGGGGAAACATCCGGGATCAACGCCGCGACTGCAAAATCCTTTGCGCCCAAAAAAAACGCCCGCACGAAGCGGGCGTTAAGTTATTGAGGCAGGTTTCATACAGGCAAGAAACCTATCGAGCAGTGCGACCTTTATAAGCAATTCTGCGCCTTCGTCCAAGCTAAAAGTTTGATAATAAGAAAAATCATCGGTACGGTTAATCCCAACAAAATAAGGCCAGAGCAGGATTGTTTCCAAAATGAGCCCGGATTTTCTACGCCCTCTTCGCCCCGTCGCAGCGGGAATCGCCTGCATTTTCGCGTCGTCTTTCGCCCTTGCAGATTCGTCTCATGGCATAGCTATGTATGGTGACCCGGCCCTACCACCGGATTTTGTGTCCCTGCCTTACGCGAATCCAGATGCGCCCAAAGGTGGAAAGGTAGTTTTCGGAAACACCGGCGGCTTTAACAGTTTGAACCCGTTTTTGCAAAAAGGCACCTCGCCGTGGCAATTGCGATTTTGGACCCATGAAAGCCTGATGGGCCGATCCTGGGACGAACCTTTCACTCTTTACGGTCTGTTAGCCGAATCAGTTGAGACAGCGCCAGACCGATCCTGGGTTGAATTCACCCTCCGGGAAGAGGCCCGGTTCTCCGACGGCAGCCCAGTCACGGTCGACGATGTTATCTGGTCTTATGAAACCTTGGGCACCGAAGGTCACCTGCGATATCGCGGGTTGTGGGGCAAGATCGACAGCATCGAACAAACCGGCCCGCATTCGGTTCGTATCACGTTCAACGAACCTGATCGGGAACTTGCGCTGATCGCAGGTCTGCGCCCAATACTGCAAAAGTCGCAATGGGACGGAAAAGACTTCGCAGACGGTCAGTTGCAAGACGTGCCGGTTGGCAGCGGCCCCTATGTTGTCGATGGCTACGAAGCCGGTCGCTATGTGAACCTACGCAGGAACCCCGACTATTGGGGGGCCGATATTCCATTCCGGCGCGGCACCATGAATCTGGATGAAATGCGGATCGAGTTCTATGGTGACGCAACCGTTCTGTTCGAAGCGTTCAAAGCCGGCGAACTGTCCGCAGTGCGCGAATTCAACGCAGATAAATGGGACAACCAATACGGATTTCCGGCCATTCAACGCGGGGATGTGATCAAGACGGAAATTCCCCATGGCAAACCATCGGGTATGACCGGGTTTGTCATGAACACCCGCAAGGCACCGTTTGATGACTGGCGTGTGCGCGAAGCCCTGACTCTGGCCTTCAATTTTGAGTTCATCAACGACACGATTACCGGCAGCGCGCAGCCGCGCATCACATCTTACTTTTCCGGCTCGGACTTGGCCATGCAACCCGGTCCCGCAACCGGCAGGGTCGAAGAATTGTTGCAGCCTTTCGCGGATGATCTGCTGCCCGGCACGTTGGAAGGCTACGGCGCACCTACGGGGGACGGATCGGCGCGAAACCGGGCCAATATACGCAAAGCCACAAAGCTGTTGGCCGAGGCTGGTTGGACCATACAGGACGGTGTTCTACGAAACCAGAACGGTGAAGCATTCAAGATGACAGTGTTGCTGCAACAAGGCGACACCGATATGGCGATTGCGGTCGAAATCTATGCGCGCGCACTTGAACGCTTGGGCATTCAGGTTCTGACGGAACAGGTCGACAACGCGCAATACACCGGCCGCACCGCCGAGCTGGACTTTGATATCACGCCATTCCGACGCGCGATGTCCCTGTCACCAGGAAACGAGCAGCGCCTGTATTGGGGTAGCGAGAATGCGGACGCCCCGGGAACACGCAACCTGATGGGCGTCGCATCACCGGCCGTGGACGGAATGATTGATGCCATGCTCGCCTCGGAGTCACGAGAGGACTTCGTGGCAGCCACACGGGCGTTGGACCGCGTTCTGACAGCGGGCCGTTACGTGATCCCAATCTGGAGCTTTGATATCGGGCGCATCGCCCATGTCAGCACTTTGAAATTCCCGGACACGCTGCCGATATACGGTGACGGACCGCAATACATGCCCGAAGTGTGGTGGTACGAGGAGTAGTGCGGCCACCCCCGGCCCCCAACCGGATTGTTTAAGCAAGGCTTACGAACTCGGATGGCGCTCACAAGGTAATGTTCCGATTCATTGAACTCGAGGATGAAAACCGGGCAGTTTTGTCGTCTTTCGGCTTTTGATCAGTCAACCGAGTTGTCATCGGTTTTATTTCGGCAAAATCTGGCACATCATTCGCGGACACGAGATGTGGAAAAGCTCCTCAGGAAACCACTGCATAAAGCCCTCGCGACTGCATCTAGTGTACTGGAAAGAAACACACACATGCGCAATGCAAAGCGCTTCAAGCTATTGCAGCGCGCGAAGAACATGGCTTCAATCACGGTCTAAATATCTATATGTTTCTGACACATAAGCCTGATCCATCCAAGCCGTCCGGAACAGAATAAATCTAGCGATCACCCGTCGGACATAAAGTTCACTCGTCCTAAGCGCGACGCGCCGCAGTTCGAAGGTTCCAAACATGAACCTCTCGTGCCCTGCGACATTTTGTCATGTCTCACGTGACGTAAACCCGTTCGTACCCTGTAGTTGGGGAGAGCAGTTCTGAACCCGAACAACTGAAAGCTCGCGATGCTGAACTGGACAGATATCACAAAAGACTGGGGCGCGACCTATGAGCGCGCGAAACGCCGTTTTCCGAACCTGCGCGACCAGGACATGATGCGTGTTTGCAAGGATCGTAAACGGTTCGAAGCCTATCTTGCCGAACGCCACCATCTGACGGTCAACGAGGCCCACGAAGAGGTCGAGGATTTTCTGTTTACTGAACGCCTGAACCGGGAACTTCTGGTGCACGCATCTTAGGACAGTGATGTCACCCAAAGGATGGTCGCATCCTCATCGCTGACCGAAATCACGTTATGCCCCATACTGCCATCGTAGTAGGCGCTGTCCCCGCGGCGCATTTCTACTGGTTCATAGAATTCTGTGTACAGGCGAACAACGCCGGTCAACACATACATGAACTCTTCGCCGTCATGGCGTACCCAGCCTTCGAATTCGTCCATTGATCGTGAACGAACGCGGGCCCGATATGGCAGCATCTGCTTTTTTGTCAGTGTTTCAGCCAGCAATTCATGCTCGTAGGTCGCAGTGGCATGGGCAGCGCCTTCGCCCATTCGGGTAACGGCCATACGTCCGATCACCTGATCCCGCTGCGGCGGCGTAAAAAGCTGCGGCACCGAAATCTCGAGCCCGATCGCCAGCTTTTTGAGCGCATCATAAGTGGGCGACATTTGCCCATTCTCGATCTTGCTGAGCGTTGACCGCGCAAGCCCTGCTTGACTGGCCGCCTGTTCCAACGTCCACTTTCGCGCTTTGCGCAGCTCTCGCACTCTTGCGCCAAGGTCCAGCGGTTCGAGTTCCGAATGATCGCCTGCGTCACGGGCAATACGGATAAGGGATTTGGGATCTTGGGTACTCATATGCCTTTCTATAGGGCCAGCCAACCGTGCTTGCAACGCGCCATGCACCGCGATAGCCAGTCGTCATGTTGTCGATCTTCGATCAAGGACCGCCGCCGCCCTGCCCTTCGCCCTTTAATCTGGCCGCACATGTCTTGCGACGGGCAGACCGGAGCGCAGCCAAGACCGCGTTGTCGGTACTTGGTACGGACGGCGCCATCGACTGGACGTATCGCGAACTACAAACAGCCATTTTGGGAACCGGAACAGGCTTGCTGCAGACCGGACTGAAACCCGGAGACATCGTTCTGATGCGCTTAGGGAATACGGTAGACTTTCCAATCGCCTATCTGGGCGCTATCGCCGTTGGCATTGTGCCCGTGCCAACTTCATCGCAACTGACGGAACCCGAAACCGCGCACATGATCGAAGATCTGTCACCTGCGGCTGTTCTGCGAGACCCTACAGTCGCCTGCGCGTCGCTCCCCTGGCAAATCGACCTGACCGAGCTGACCGCCATGCGAGGTCTGCCTCCTGCTGACTATGCCATGGGTGATCCTGAGCGGTTGGCCTACGTGGTCTACACCTCTGGAACTTCTGGAAAGCCGCGCGCCGTGGCACATGCGCACCGTGCCATCTGGGGGCGACAGATGATGGTGGACGGTTGGTACAGCCTGCGGGAAGACGACCGGCTGTGCCACGCGGGTGCGTTCAATTGGACCTATACGCTGGGCACCGGTTTATTGGATCCGTGGACCATCGGTGCAACGGCTCTGATCCCTGAACCAGGCACCGACATCTTTACACTGCCCGCCTTGCTGCGCCAGCACCGCGCTACAATTTTTGCCGCAGCGCCTGGCGTCTATCGCAAGTTGCTCTCACACTCAGAGGAGATTGATCTACCAGACCTGCGCCACGGCCTCTGCGCGGGTGAAAAACTGTCTCGTCATTTGCACGAACACTGGCAACAGGCCACCGGAACCGAGCTTTACGAAGCCTATGGCATGTCCGAATGTTCGACCTTCATCTCGTCCAGTCCAGCACATCCGGCGCGCGGTGAGGCGCTGGGGCAACCGCAACCGGGGCGCCGCATCGCCATTCTTGGGCCGGACGGTCCCATGCCACAAGGTCAGGAAGGAACCATCGCCATCCACCGGTCCGATCCGGGGCTGATGTTGACCTATCTCAACGCCCCTGACGAGGCGCAGGCCCGGATGCTGGGCGACTGGTTCCTGACCGGCGATCAGGGTGCAATGGCCGTCGACGGGCAGATCACCTATCTGGGTCGCGATGACGACATGATGAATGCGGGTGGCTACCGCGTCTCACCGGTTGAGGTCGAATCCGTCTTGTCCCGCTTTACCGGTATCACGCAGGTTGGCGCGGCAGCGGTTGAGGTCAAAGAGAACACATTTGTGATAGCCGCCTTCTACACCGGGCCCAAAAAGCTGGACGAAGACGCGTTACGCACCTATGTGGAGGCCAATCTGGCCCGGTACAAACAGCCGCGCGCCTTTGTTCATCTGACCGAATTGCCCAGTGGTGGCAACGGCAAGCTCCTGCGCCGCGCCCTGCCGGCCTATTTCAAGGCGTCTACCGAATGACCCAGACCGTCAAGCTCGACATCCTATCCGATCCGATCTGCCCATGGTGCTATATCGGCAAAACCCATCTGGACAAAGCGCTGGCCGCCGTTCCGGATCATCCCTTTGTTATCGAATGGCACCCATTTCAGCTGAACCCGGACATGCCGGATGCGGGCATGGATCGCCGTGAATATCTGGAACGCAAGTTCGGCGGCAAGGAAGGTGCGGTACGCGCCTATGCGCCCGTGGTTGAACACGCCGAAAACGCCGGTTTGAAGATCGATTTTGAAGGTATGAAACGCACGCCCAATACGCTGGACGCGCACCGACTGATCCATTGGGCTGGTATTGAAGGCAAGCAAAACGACGTCGTTGATGGGTTGTTCGATGCCTATTTCGTTCAAGCCCGCGACATTGGCGACCCCGAGGTGCTGGCAGATGTCGCTGACGGTGCCGGAATGGATGCAGCCGTGGTCATGAAACTGCTTAAATCAGACGCCGACCGCCAAGACATGAGCCAGCGCGATACCCATTCACGGGAAATGGGCGTCAGCTCGGTCCCGACGTTCATCGTGGCCAATCAGCACGCCGTTCCGGGCGCACAACCGCCTGAAATGTGGGCAAAAGTGATCGAGGAGATCATGTCTCAACTTGAGGCTTCCCCTGCAGAATAGCACATAGGTCTGTGCAAATTTCCGGTCTGGCGCAACCCGATCCGCCGTGATAGCGCGAACGGGTTAGGAGACCTTCATGGCCAACCGCATGTCCAAGGCGGAGTTCATTGCATTGATCGCAATGATGTTCGCCACCATTGCATTTTCGATCGATTCAATGCTGCCCGCTCTGCCCGAAATCGGCGCGCAGCTAAGCCCGGATGACATCAACCGGGCGCAACTGATCCTAACCTCATTTGTGTTGGGCATGGGGATTGGTACGTTCTTTACTGGCCCTTTGTCCGATGCAATCGGGCGTAAGCCGGTTATATACGGCGGCGCGGCGCTTTATGTCGCGGCTTCTGCCGTTGCCTGGGCGAGTTCATCATTGGAATTGGTATTGATCGCACGCGTGGTTCAGGGGCTGGGCGCCGCCGGTCCGCGCGTGGTGGCGATGGCGATCATTCGAGACTTGTATTCGGGCCGGGAAATGGCGCGGATCATTTCGATTGCGATGATGATCTTCACGTTGGTGCCTGCGGCCGCTCCGATGCTGGGCGCAGGTGTGATCGCGTTGTTCGGTTGGCGTGGGATTTTTGTATCGTTCATTCTGTTTGCACTGGTCATCATCTCTTGGATGGGTGTGCGCCTGCCGGAGTCGTTGGCTCGCGAGAACCGTCGTCCGATCCGGCTGCCGCTGATGATCTCTGCCACGAAAGAGATGTTTTCTCATCCGACCGTCCGCCTTTCGATTATGGTTCAGACCCTGTGCATGGGGGTGTTGTTCACCATGCTGACGATGGTTCAGCCGGTTTATGACGTAATCCATGACCGCGCCGATAGCTTTCCGTTCTGGTTTGGTTTCGTGGCGCTGATGTCCGGGTCAGCCAGCTTGCTCAACGCAGCCCTTGTTGTGCGCGTTGGTATGCGCCGGATGGTGACATGGGCGCTGGGGGGACAAATCCTGATTACCGCCTCAGTTATGGCCCTGAGCGCTACGCAGCTTTCGCCTGACGCCTCATTTGCGCTGTTTGTCTTCTGGCAGACCATGGTATTTTTTATGGCCGGCGTAACACTGGGCAATCTGAATGCCATCGCGATGGAGCCGATGGGCCATATCGCAGGCATGGCCGCTTCGGTCATCGGATCGATTTCAACTGTTTTGGCCGCTGCCATCGCAGCCCCTATCGGCTTGTTGTTCGACGGGTCTTTGACACCACTGACGATGGGCATCCTGACTATGTGCATCATCGCTTTTGGGCTGATGGTCCATATGGGACGGATTGAAGACAGGTTGCCTGCCTGAATTGTGCTGCGCGACTGAATCGCGCTACTCTCATCTCCAAGCCGAGGGGGGTCATTCAATGAGCGAGTATTACGATCTGGGCACCTATTCCTGTCCTGTCACAACCACGTCGCCCGAAGCACAGATCTGGTTCGACCGAGGGCTGAACTGGACATACGGCTATAACCATGAAGAAGCCGTAGTCTGCTTTAAGCGCGCAGCAGAATTTGACCCGGAATGCGCCATGGCCCATTGGGGCGTCGCCTACGCGGCAGGTCCGAATTATAACCTGCCCTGGGATCTGCAGGATGACCGCGGGAAACAAAAGGCATTGGCGTTGGCCTATGACGCTGCCCAAAAGGCACTGGCGCATATGGATGGGTGCACCGATGTAGAACAAGCCCTGATCCGCGCCCTGCCCGCCCGATACCCTCAGCGTGAACCAACCCCGGATATGCACAAATGGGATCACGATTTCGCGGATAGCATGCGTGCGACATTCGCCGCGCATCCTGATCACCTGGACTTGCGCACTGTTTTTGTCGAAGCGTTGCTGAACCTCACCCCCTGGCAGATGTGGGACCTGAAAAGCGGTCAACCCGCTAAAGGCGCCGCCACGCTCGAGGCGCAAGAGACGCTTGAGTGGGCCATGACCAATGATCCGGCCGCCATGTCACATCCCGGGCTGCTGCACCTTTATGTTCACTTGATGGAGATGTCGCCAACTCCGGAAAAGGCGCTCAAGGCCGGGGATGTGCTGCGGACAATGGTGCCCGACGCTGGGCATCTGGTTCACATGCCCACTCATATCGATGTGCTGTGTGGGCATTACCACAACGTTGTGCATTGGAATGAAAAGGCGACCGAAACCGATCTGAAGTATTACGAACGCGAAGGTGCCTTCAACCTCTACACTGGCTATCGCCAGCATGATTACCATTTTACCATCTACGGTGCGCTGTTTCTTGGCCAAATGGAACCGGCCTTACGGGCCAATCAGGGCCTTTGGGACACCACCCCCGAGGACATGCTGCGCATCGAAAGCCCACCGATGGCAGATTTTTTCGAAAGCTACATGTCCATGGGTCCGCATATCCTGATCCGCTTTGGCCGCTGGGATGAGGCTAAGGCGTTGGGGTTGCCGTCGGACCCCGAATTGTATTGCACCCTGACTGCGACAATCCACTACGCACGCGCCATTGCCTTTGCCGCCACGGATCAGGTGGCGCAGGCGGAAGCGGAGGAGCAAGAGTTTCTGGCGGCCATGTCGAGGGTGCCTGACTCACGCCTGCTGCACAATAACCGCGTCATTGATCTGCTTGAAATCGCGCGCGAAATGCTGCGGGGCGAGATCGAATATCGCAAACGGAACTATGCTGCAGCCTACACCCATCTGCGCCGCTCGGTCGAGCTGGACGACACCTTGCCATACGACGAGCCCTGGGGCTGGATGCAACCAACGCGTCACGCGCTTGGGGCGCTGTTGTTCGAACAAGGTCATGTAGCCGAGGCCGAGGCCGTTTATCGCGAGGATCTGGGACTGGGCGGAACCCTTAGCCGTGCGTCTATACATCCTGACAATGTCTGGAGCCTGAAAGGTTTACATGATTGCCTGAAGGCACGCGGTGAGGGCATTGAAATAAAACAGATTAAACAGCGCTTGGACCTTGCGCTGGCACGCGCTGACCGAGCTGTTGGCGCTTCCTGTTTCTGTGCGCAAGCCGCAATGAAGGCTGCCGAATGAAGTACCTGTCTGTCCTACTGGCCGCTTTGGTCTGCGGCCCGGCTTTAGCTGATCGTCAGTCTTTTCCACCCGTTGATCAGGCCGGTCGTGACCCCGCACTTGTTGCCTTTCGCGACGACCTTCTGGCCAAGATCACCGCGCGCGATATCGAGGCTGTCGTGGCCAGCGCCTGCCCTGATATCTATCTCAGCCATGGCGGCAACGGTGGCCCCGAAGAACTCCGCGAAAACCTGATGTTAGATCCCGAAAAGCTTTCTGAAGAGCTTCGCGATCAGGCCGACGAGATGCGTGAAAGCTACTGGGTCGCATTGCAGGATACGCTGTCGCAACCCGGTTATTTCGACGATCAGGGTGAATTCTGGATGCCGCATCAATGGCAGATCAGCCTGCCCGCGTCCCTTGACCCGTTCACCGCCTATTTCATCACCGGCGAGAAGGTCACCTTGCGCGGGGAACCGTCGCGTGGCGGGGCTATACTCGGGCTGATCAGCCATGAAGTTGTTTTTGTCCCGGACTATCAGGATGGGGCTGAATACCAATCAGTGCGCCTGACGGATGGCACCGTTGGTCATATGCACAGTGACTTTTTGTGGTCCATGGTCGGCCACCGTGCCGCGCTGGTCAAATCCAATGACGGCAACTGGCAATTGTGCACGTTTGTCTCGGGCGACTAGGCTTTGGCCTTTTTCTTCTGGGCCACCACTTTTTCTGCCAGATCCCGTGCGATGGCAAAGGCACCTTTGATCTTGTCGCTGTCCTTTTTCCAATCCCGACGCACGACGATCTTGTTGTCCTTGACCTTGGCGAGGCCGCGCTGGGCCTGAATGAATTCCACCAACCCCTGAGGTGAGGCGAATTTATCATTGTGAAACTGGATCGTGGCCCCCTTCGGCCCGCCGTCCAACTTGGCAATGCCCGCCCGCTTGCACATCGCCTTGATCCGCACCACCAGCATCAGCGTATTCACCTCTTTCGGCAGACTGCCAAAACGGTCAATCAGTTCGGCAGCAAAACCTTCCAACTCGACCTTGGTGGACAGCGATGACAGGCGACGATACAGCCCTAGCCGCACGTCCAGATCGGGCACATAGTCTTCGGGGATCAGAACCGGCACACCCAGATTGATCTGCGGTGCCCACTGATCGTCGGCCTCGCTGAGACCCTCCATCTCACCCGCCTTGATCTTGGCAATCGCCTCTTCCAGCATCGATTGATACAGCTCATATCCCACATCACGCATCTGACCGGACTGTTCTTCACCCAACAAGTTTCCGGCACCACGAATATCCAGATCCTGCGAAGCCAGCGTGAACCCTGCCCCCAACGTGTCCAGCGAACCCAAAACGCGCAGACGTTTTTCGGCCGTATCGGTCAGCTTCTTGCGCGGCTTTGTGGTCAGATAGGCGTAAGCGCGGGTCTTGGACCGCCCAACGCGACCCCTGATCTGATAAAGTTGCGCCAAGCCAAACATATCGGCGCGGTGCACGACCATCGTATTGGCAGTGGGAATATCCAAGCCGCTTTCCACAATCGTTGTGGCCAGCAGGACATCGTATTTCCCATCGTAAAAGGCGTTCATCCGATCATCGAGCTCACCCGCGGCCATCTGCCCATGGGCGACCATATACGTCAGCTCGGGCAGTTGTTCTTTCAGGAATTCCTCGATCTCGGGCAGGTCCGAGATGCGTGGGACAACGTAGAAGCTCTGCCCGCCGCGATAGTGTTCCCGCAGCAGCGCCTCGCGTATCGTCACCGTATCGAACTCACTGACATAGGTTCGGATCGCTAGCCGGTCGATGGGCGGCGTGCCGATGATCGACAAATCGCGTACACCGGTCAGGGACAGTTGCAACGTCCGCGGGATCGGCGTTGCCGTCAGGGTCAGCACGTGGACATCCGACCGCAATTGCTTGAGCCGTTCCTTATGAGCCACACCGAAATGCTGTTCTTCATCAATGATCAGAAGGCCCAGATTGTTGAACCGTATTCCCTTGGCCAGCAGTGCGTGAGTACCAATCACGATATCGACCGTACCCCGCGCCATCCCGTCCCGGGTCTGTTGCGCATCTTTTGCCGACACAAAACGGGACAGTTGCCGGACCTCCATTGGGAAGCCCCGGAAACGTTCCCGAAAGCTGGCCGCATGTTGCCGCGCCAACAGAGTCGTAGGCGCAATGACCGCCACCTGAACACCCGACATCGCGGCCACAAAGGCCGCGCGCATGGCGACCTCGGTCTTGCCGAACCCGACGTCGCCACAGATCAGGCGATCCATAGGTGCGCCCGAATGCATATCCTCCATCACCTCGGCGATGGCACGCAATTGGTCGTCGGTTTCTTGATAGGGGAACCGGGCGCTGAACTCTTCCCACGCGTGTGGCGGTGGGTCCATCACCGGAGCCTTGCGCAGGGCGCGTTCGGCAGCGATGCGGATCAGCTTGTCCGCCATCTCGCGGATACGCTCTTTCAGCTTGGCCTTCTTGGCCTGCCATGCACCGCCGCCAAGCCGGTCTAACAGACCCTCTTCGTGGCCGTATTTTGATAGCAGTTCAATGTTTTCGACCGGAAGATACAGTTTTGATTTTTCAGCATATTCCAGCAGCAGGCATTCATGGGCAGCGCCTGCGGCGGTGACCACTTCCATACCCATATAACGCCCAATGCCGTGATCCACGTGGACAACCAAATCACTAGGGCTGAGGGACTGAGTTTCGGTCAGGAAATTCTCGGCCTTGCGGCGTTTCTTGGGCTGGCGGATCAACCGATCACCCAGCACATCCTGTTCTGCGATCACTGTCAGATCCGGGGTTTCGAACCCATGTTCCAGCGCCCAGACGGCCAGATGCAGACCGCGCTTGCCAATTCGGGTGCCGTCAGCGACCGGAACCGCCTCTGCCAGACCTTCATCTTCAATCAAACCCGTCAGCCGTTCCCGCGCCCCTTCCGAATAGGATGCGATCAGCACCGGCCCCTTGCCCAACTTGCTCGTGATGTGGTCGGCCAATGCACCGAACAGGCTTATGCTCTCCTGTTGGCGTTCTGGGGCAAAGTTTCGTCCGATCCGCCCGCCTGCATCGATCACACCCGGCCCACTAGCCTGCGGCAACGGGCTGAACTGCATAACCCGCCTGTCGCCCACTGCCTTATCCCAGGCCGCGTCATCCAGATACAACAAGTCGGGCGGTGTTGGTTTATAGACCGTGTCCATGCGCGAGCGATTCTCCAGCGCATGTTTTCGCGTCTCGTATTGGTCTTCGATGCTATCCCACCGTGCCAACCGCGCTGGCGTCACCTGATCATCGATGGAAATCGTTGCGTCCGGCAGATAGTTGAACAAAGTCTCAAGCTGTTCGTGAAAGAAAGGCAGCCAATGCTCCATCCCCTGATGCTTGCGCCCGGCACTGACCGCTTCGTACAGCGGATCATCCGTCCCTGCCGCACCGAATTCGATCCGGTAGTTCTGGCGGAACCGAGTGATCGCTGCCTCATCCAGAATAACCTCGGATACCGGTGCCAGCTCGACCACATCTAGTTTCTCAGTCGTGCGCTGAGAGACGGGATCGAATCGGCGGGCGCCGTCCAGAACATCTCCGAACAGATCGAGGCGAACCGGTCCCGATTCACCCGGAGGGAAGATATCGATGATACCGCCCCGGATTGCATAGTCGCCCGGCTCCATCACCGTTGGGCTTTGGGTAAACCCCATGCGAACAAGGAAATCTCGTAAAGCGCCTTCATTGATGCGATGATTGACGCGGGCGGTGAATGCCGCTTCACGCAGAACATCGCGCGCCGGAACCTTTTGCGTCGCCGCGTTCAGCGTCGTCAGCAAAATGAACTTCTGCGGCATTTGATGCACCAGCGCGGCCAAAGTCGCCACCCGTGCAGCCGAGATATCTGGATTGGGTGCGACACGATCATAGGGAAGACAATCCCAACCGGGAAACACGAAGACCGGCATATCCGGGGCAAAGAAAGACAACGCCGCCCGCATTGCCTCCATCCGCTTGTCATCGCGGGCCACGTGGCAAACTGGCGCGCCCGACCGCGCAATTTCGTTCAGCACAAGCTTTGCGTCAAACCCTTCAGGGGCGCCGCCGACTGTAACGTGGTTCGGAGCCTTCATCGCCTTGCCTTTCAGATTTTTGCTATCCCAGAACGCCGATCGAAATGTTCTGATACATGCCCCAAAGCGCAGTGACCAGCACCGAGATCATACCGATGATCTGGGTATACAGCCGACAGCGAGACAGGGTTTTTGCAACCCGTTCAAGCGTCAGCTCCTCTTGGCGTAACCGCCGGGCGTGAGAAATGTTCACAAGCGTCACGAATGTCATTGGAAACGCCAGCAGGAAAACTGCCTGCGCAAACTCGACTCCGTAAAAAAAGCCTAAAGTACCAAGCCCCGTGGACACAAAGCACACGATGGCCAAAAGCAGCGTTCCGGACATATCAACGATGTTAAGCATCCGATTGGTTTGGATCCGCACGATGTCGAGCAGATCGGCTTCGGCCTGACCACCGACGCGACGGGCGCGGATCACAAGATCATAAGGGACGCCCATAACCCAATGGCTGGTTGACGACCAAACCACCGCCAAGACGATCCAAAACCACAGATTTGAAAAGCTGCGCATGTCGATGAGTTCGAAGATCGAAGTGTACCAGTCCAAACCCAGCCCTTTATTCAAAATCCTCAGGGGGTTCTATCGCACCAGCGCGTCCATTGGTACCCTTGAGACCGTCGCGAATTCATGCCACCCAATGCGGCATTGTTCAAGGAGAACGAGTCATGAAACCGACCATTGCCCCTTTTCCCCTGACCCGGTTCCGGCGTGCGCGTCAATCTGCGGCTGTTCGGGGGTTGGTTCGGGAAAACACTTTGACCTGCGATGACTTGATCTGGCCGGTCTTTGTCAGGGATGGGGAAGGCGTGGAAGAACCCGTGTCCTCGATGCCCGGTGTCATGCGCCGTTCCGTCGACCTGATCGCCAAAGCGGCTGTTGAGGCACAAGCGCTTGGCATACCCGCAATCTGCATCTTTCCTTATACGGATGCGTCTCTCAAAACCGAAGACTGCGCCGAGGCTTGGAACCCAGACAACCTGTCGAACCGGGCGATCAAGGCGATCAAGACGGCCGCGCCTGACATAGCCGTCATGACCGATGTGGCGCTGGATCCCTACAATATCAACGGTCATGACGGCTATGTCGTTGAGGGTGAGATCGTAAATGATCAGACCGTCGAAGCGTTGGTTAAAATGGCATTGGCCCAGGCCGAAGCCGGGGCCGATATTATCGGCCCATCGGACATGATGGACGGCCGTATCGGGGAAATGCGCCGCGCGCTGGAAAGTGCTGGCCATCACAACGTTATGATCCTCAGCTACGCCGCGAAATACGCCAGCGCCTTTTACGGGCCGTTCCGCGATGCAGTTGGCGCATCAGGCGCACTGACCGGTGACAAAAAGACCTATCAGATGGACCCGGCCAATTCTGACGAGGCCATGCGCCTGATCGAACGTGACCTGACTGA
Organism: uncultured Ruegeria sp.; assembly: GCF_947489545.1. NCBI lineage: Bacteria > Pseudomonadati > Pseudomonadota > Alphaproteobacteria > Rhodobacterales > Roseobacteraceae > Ruegeria > uncultured Ruegeria sp. The sequence goes on from NZ_CANLDZ010000002.1 coordinate 36,116, forward strand.
AGGCGCCGATATGGTGATGATCAAACCGGGCATGCCCTATCTGGATATCTGCCGCCGCGTAAAAGACACGTTTGGGGCACCGACCCACGCCTATCAGGTGTCCGGAGAATACGCGATGATTCAGGCGGCTGCGCAGAACGGTTGGATAGACGGTGAGAAGGCAATGCTGGAAAGCCTGATAGCCTTCAAGCGAGCCGGATGCGATGGCATCCTGACCTATTTCGCCCCACAAGTCGCAAGGTATTTACAAGACTAAACCGCCGACCCATTGCGGTTTTCCGCTGGTGTGCGAGGCTGCTACGCCAGCTTTTCCCGTGACATAGCGGAACAATCCGCGTAGTCTAACGGCCAAGATCGGGTTCACCCGACATTTCAGGCACTTCGACAGAGATATAACAATCATGAGCAGTTCCAACTCCCCCCGACTGACGCGTCGTGGTTTTGCCCTTGGCATGACCGGTCTGACCTTTACTGCCGCTTGCGGCAACGGGGTCGGTTCATCCAATGCCACCACGATCGACGCCCGCGTCGATGCGACGCTGAACGAAATGTACACGCGGTACCCCAATACGGTCGAGATTTCGCAAAAGGCCACTGGCATGCTGGTCATGCCGTTGATCACTGAAGCCGGCTTTATCTTTGGCGGCGCTTACGGGCGCGGTGCGTTGCGCATTCAAGGCGCAACCGTCGATTACTATTCCGCAGTTTCCGGCAGCGCTGGTTTGCAGATCGGCGCACAACAATACACCCATGTGCTGTTCTTCATGACGCAGGATGCATTGAACGATTTCCGGCGCGCCAGCGGTTGGACCGCGGGTGCCGATATCGGCTATGTTGTCGATGCGACAGGCGAAACCCTGTCAACGGATACGACGACGTTGCGGACCCCAGTTCTGGCGGCCATCTTTGGGCAGGCCGGTCTCAAATTCGGCGCAACCGTAGAAGGCACCAAATACACGCGCATCATTCCTTAACTCGGGCGATACCTACCACTTTTCCCACCCCGTTGCCGTGTTTGTCACTGCGACGGGGTTTTCATTTTGCCCTGTCTTTGACACGTTCTTGCGCCGTTCCTCTTTCGGTCACAGCCGCCATCCACTAGTCTTTGCGACATCGAATTATGAAGAAGAATGTGGGGCATTGATGGGTCTTGTTTTTCGCTGGCTGGTGCGCATTGCCTCGGGCCTGGTCCTGCTGATCCTCGCCGGTGTGGGCCTTGTCTATTTTCTGGCCAGTCAGTCCCTGCCTGAATACGACCAAACCCTAGAAGTTCGCGGGCTGACCGCTCCGGTCGAGATCGTGCGCGATACGGCCAATGTGCCTCATATTCTGGCTGAAACCGACCCGGATGTCTTTTTCGGACTAGGGTATGCCCATGCACAGGATCGCCTTTGGCAAATGACAGTGATGCGCCGCACGGCGCAGGGCCGGTTGTCCGAAGTGTTTGGACCACGCACCGTTCATATCGATAAACTGCTGCGCCGGTTGGATCTGTATGGTCTGGCGCATCGCTCGGTCGAGGTTCAGGACGACTACACCAAAGCTGCACTGAGGTCTTATGCGGCGGGCGTCAACGCCCGCCTGACCGAGATCAACGAAGAAGCGTTGGGCCGCGGCGCGCCCGAGATGTTCCTGTTCAACACCCCCGTATCCCCTTGGCAACCTGGCGACAGTATTGCGGTGATCAAGCTGATGGGGCTGCAGCTGTCCGGGCATTTGCAGGATGAGGTGCTGCGGGCCCGTACCTCGCTGATGCTGAACAACCCTGAACGGCTGGCCGATATCCTGCCCGACGTCCCCGGACCCGGAATAGCCGCATTGCCAGAATATGCATCATTGTTTCCAACCCTGCCACGTTATGCACGCGGAACCGACATGCCCAACACGCCGCTGTCGCCCTTCCCCAAACGTGGGTTGGCCGGGGCATCCAACGCATGGACCGCTGCTCCTTCCCGGTCCGCCAGTGGTGGCACCCTCCTGGCCAATGATCCCCATCTGGGGTTCACAGCTCCGGGTGTCTGGTATCTGGCACATCTGGGGCTGGCCAAAGGCGGCGTCATCGGTGCAACAATCCCCGGCATACCAGCCGTCATGAGCGGTCGCAGCGACCGGCTTGGATGGGGGCTAACCTCGTCCTATCTGGACGATCAGGACGTGCATATCGAGCAACTGAACCCGAACAACCCAGAAGAATACCTGACACCTGAGGGCTACAAAGAGTTTCGCAAACGCCCCTCGATCATCGAAATCCAGGGCGAAGCCCCTATAACGCTGACATTGCGCTGGACTGATAACGGCCCGGTCCTGCCGGGCAGTCACTACGATCTGGAAACGATCACGCCTCCGGGGCATGTTGCGTCTTTATCATGGACCGCGCTCAGCCCTCAGGACACATCAATGACCGCCTCAATGGCGTTGATGAATGCGGACAATGTGGACCAGGCCATCGAAGTAGCCGAACAGTTTATCGCCCCGTCGCAGAACCTGTCGTTAGTCGATACGGACACGATTGGAATGAAACTGATCGGAGCAATGCCGGGGCGCCATCTGCGCAATCAAAGCCAAGGGCGCATCCCGACACCGGGCTGGATCGAAGCCAACCGTTGGCAAGGGCGCCTGCCCTATGCAGAAAACCCCGAATTCGTTGCCCCTGCAGGTGGTGTTTTGGGCAATACCAACAACAAGATCATTGATCGCGCGTTTCCAAATCACGTGTCTTTTGAGTGGGGCGATACGCAACGCGTCAACCGATGGGAACGTTTGATGATGTCCCGCGAGGTTCACACCCGAGACAGCTTTATCGAAGCGCAATTGGACACGGTCAGTTTCACTGCCCGTTCATTGCTGCCACTGATCGGGGCTGATCTATGGTTTACAGGGGCGTCCGCCCCCGAAGGCACGCCAGAACGCCAGCGCCAGATTGCCCTGACGCTTTTGGCCGACTGGAATGGTGAGATGAACGAACATCTTCCAGAACCTCTGATCTATGCCGCATGGTTGCGGGCGCTTCAGGCCCGTCTGATCTCGGACGAGCTTGGCCCTCTGGCCGGTGAGTTCAAACATGTTGAGCCCTTGTTCATCGAACGGGTCTACCGCGACATTGACGGTGCTGGGGTCTGGTGCGACGTCCGCCAAAGCGCGCCCAAAGAAACCTGCACGGAAATGGCACGTCTGGCGCTGGACGATGCGTTGATCTGGATATCCGAGCGGTATGGCAGTGCGTTGGAATCGTTGCGTTGGGGCGATGCGCATCAAGCCACTCATGATCACCCTGTTCTAGGTGAAGTCCCCGTTCTGCGCTATTTCGTGAACATTCGCCAGTCTACAAGCGGTGGTGACAACACCCTGCTGCGCGGTCGCACATCCGGCGAGGGCCCGGATCCGTTCCAGAACGTGCACGGTGCGGGCTATCGTGGTGTTTATGATTTTGCCGACCCTGACAGCTCGGTTTTTATCACTGCAACCGGGCAGTCAGGTCATTTTCTGTCTCGCTATTACGACGATCAGGCACAGCTGTGGCGGCGTGGTGAATACATCCCGATGTCACTGGATATGGATCTGGCGCGGGCCGCGGCTGTTGGCGTCACAAACCTGATCCCGCGATAAGCCATCCGTTCGGCAAGTCCTCGCCCCTTTTTTTTCGTGTCGTGGACGCCGACAGCCGCGCCGCCTACTATCCACTGGCCGACAAACGGCGACCAGGGGACAATCATGGCCAGTATTCGCGACATTCTGAACAATCTCGCACGTGATTACGCAATCGCCTGGAGTTCGGGCGACGCCGATGCCGTGGCCAGCTTTTATGCACACGACGGACAGATTGCGATTAACCGAGGCGAGCCTATCCAGGGCCACGCCGCAATCGCGGAGATGGCGCGCGGCTTTTACAGCGAATTTCCCGATTTAGAAGTCCGGTGCGACATGCTGCGGTGGGCGGGATCTCATGCCATTTTTGTCTGGACCCTCGAAGGCCATCATTCCGAAACCGGTAACCATGTCATCGCCCGGGGCTGGGAGGAATGGGAACTAACGCCAGACCATAAGGTTCAGTCTTCGTTGGGCTGGTTTGATGAAGAAGACTACCAGTCTCAGATCAATGGTAAAAACGCCTAGATCGCAGCAAATTGTGATGCCTGTTTATCGGTCCACAAAACTGCGATTTGGAAGCCGTCTTCTGTCTGTTCTTCAGAACGTACTACCTCATGTCGGTACAACCAGGCACGCTTGTCACCTTCAGCAAAGCTTAGCGTCAGGGTTTCCTCGCGCCGGGTGCCTTGCAGTTTTTCTGCAACCTCGGCCAATAACGTACTGATCCCCTCACCCGTTATGGCCGAAATGGCAAAGATCTCGGCCTCCCGATCTGCTCGGGCCAACGCCGCTTCGCGCTCATCTGCATTCAGCAAGTCGATCTTGTTCCAGACTTCCAGGCGCGGACGGTCTTCATCAACCCCCAGCGATGTCAGGATCGTCTCGACGTCTGCCGCCTGAGCTTCGGTTTCATCATGACTGATATCCCGGACATGTACGATCAGATCAGCGCCCAGAACCTCTTCCAGCGTGGCACGAAACGCCGCCACCAACTCGGTCGGCAGGTTCGAGATGAACCCAACCGTGTCCGACAGAATAATCTCGGGGCCGTCCGGCAATTCCACACGCCGCATTGTTGGATCCAGCGTGGCAAACAGCATGTCCTTGGCCATGACCTCGGCGCCGGTCAGGCGATTGAACAGCGTCGATTTACCCGCGTTCGTATAGCCGACAAGCGCCACAATCGGATAAGGCACTTTGGCGCGCGCCGCACGATGCAGCGTGCGGGTCTTAATGACTTTCTGCAACTGACGCCGTAGACGCACCAGTTGATCATCAATAGCACGGCGGTCAGCCTCGATCTGCGTTTCGCCGGGTCCGCCGACAAATCCCAATCCGCCCCGCTGCCGCTCAAGGTGGGTCCAGGCGCGGACAAGACGTGTACGCTGATAGCTAAGGGCCGCCATCTCGACCTGCAACACACCTTCGCGGGTTCGGGCACGATCCGAGAAAATCTCGAGGATCAGACCGGCCCGGTCGAGGATTTTAACACTCCATGCCTTTTCAAGATTGCGCTGCTGAACCGGCGTCACAGGGCCGTCGATCAGGACCAGCTCGACCTCGGCGTCATGAAACCTTTCGCCCAGTTCTTCGATCTTGCCGCTGCCGAACAACAACCCCGGCTGAGCGCGTGGCAGGCGCACAATGTCGGATCCGATCACGTCCAGATCGGGTAAAGTCACGGCCAGTGAAACTGCTTCGGCCAGCGCCGGTTCAGGGACACGGCGCTGTTCATCTGATTTGATTTCGGGATGCAGCACCCAAGCCCGGGTGCGCGTCCTGTCATGTTCCATCAAGAGGCGTCTTCGCCCTCGTACAGGTTAATAGGTTGTGATGGCATGATGGTCGAAATCGCGTGTTTGTATACCAACTGCGACTGTCCGTCGCGGCGCAACAATACGCAAAAATTATCGAACCAGGTGATCACACCCTGCAATTTGACGCCATTGATCAGGAAAATCGTGACCGGGACCTTTGCTTTTCGTACATTGTTCAGGAAGGCATCCTGAAGATTCTGTCTGTCCGAAGCCATATTTTTATAAACTCGCCGTTGTTCTTGCTACGCGCTGCGGACCAACGCGCTCCCTCTGCGTGAGTATGGAGTGCCGCGCAGAGATATTCCAGATGAAAAATAAGGCAGTAAAGACCAGACGCAGGCGTTGGCTTAGTCTCGCCAAAGCGATGGTGTGATCAAAGCAACAATTGCAAGCGTCTCAAGACGGCCGATGACCATGGCCGCGCATAAGGTTATTTTGGCGCTTCCGGGCAGGTCAATCAGCCGGATCGGAACATCGGTGGCCAGCTCGATCAACGGCCCGGTTGTGCTCAGCGCGGCGACGCTCAGAACCATCGCTTGCTCAAAACTGGATCCCATTGCGGCCAGCAGCAGGTTGAACACTGCCAGGGTCAGCGCCAAGAGCATCAGGAAGATCCAGGCGATAAAGGCACCACCACTTTGAATGCGCCGGTTGCCGCCACCGGCACCGCTGATCGAAGACGGGTAGATCAGCCGATCAATCTCGCGCGCGCCATTGAGATACAAAGCGAACACACGCAGCAATTTGACACCGCCGGCTGTCGTAGCAACACCGCCGCCAATCAACGCCAGCCCCATCAGGATAAGGCCCGGAGTGCCGAGTCCCGATAACTGCTGCGCATCATCCCAGTTGGCACTCTCGAACCCGGTTGTGGTCAGAAAGGCCATGACCGTGAACATCATCCCCCACAGCACCTGCAGCGCCTGGAGCGGATCGATCTGAACGCCGATTTCGCTTACCCCAGCCAACACGCGGAGAAACAGCAAGGTGGCGACGGCCAAAACGACCATAAGGCCAATACGAAATTCAGGGTCCTTGTCCAGGCGAGAGTAACCGGTTGTCGCCGTGTCTGTGGAAAACGTCAGGCGCGACAAGGCAAAGAACATGAACAAAAACAGGATCGCCTCACCAGTGATACCGGCCTGCGCCCCTTCAAGCCCGCCCACAGGAGAAATCCCGGATGTGGCCATGATCGACATGGCATGACACACCGCCGTCAGTCCGTTTTCGCCGGCAATCAACAGAAGAACCCAGATCACGGCTGTCAGCCCGATGTAAACCGGAGTCAGCGTACGCGTTACACGGATAAGGCGCCCGCGGGGGTCTACCTTTTCGCTTTGTGCAACACCTGATACCGGACGCCCGGGCTGCCCCCGGGCGGTGACCTCGAACCCACCCAGCGACAAGGGCGCCAGAATCGCCGCCGCAGAAATCCACATCAACAGCCCGCCCATCCAGCCGACCAGTGCGCGCCAAAGATGTAGGGGTGCCGTCAGACGATCGGGATTTGGAAACAGATCTGCCCCTGTCGTGGTCAAAGCACTGACCATGTCGAAATAGGCGTTCAGAAAAGTGGTGTTGCCAAGTGCATCATGAAACGGAATCGCCAGAAACACCGGCAGCACCGTGAAGCACGCCAAAAGGACCGCCAACTGACCCAAGGTTCCCCTTCTAGGGATTCGATTTGACGAGGCCAGAGCAATCGTGGCCACCAGAAACAGACCTAGAATCCCCGAATAGAAAAAGGATCTGGACGTATCATGATCATCCAGCGCCAGCGCATAGATCGCGGGGATCCACATCGCGAGTGCGACGCAACCCCAGATCAGCAGAAACAGGGGCAATCGCCGTAGAAGCCCGACTTTTTGTGTTCGAGCGCGCGCCATCAGAAGAAATCGATCGAGACCTGCATCAGCCGCTCAACCTCGGGCACGTCCTTGGCCATCGCAAAGATCGCAACCACATCTTTTTCATCGATCCGGAGGCTGCCCGTCGGTCGTAGAACGTCTTCGCCTTTGCGCACAGCTCCGACCAATACACCTTCGGGGAAATCAATATCCCGCAGCTTTTGCCCCGCCATGGGCGACGTTGACAAGACTTCGGCTTCGATCACTTCGGCCTCGGCATCGCCAATAGAATAGACCTGTCTGACGCGCCCATGGCGGATATGGCGCAAGATCGAGCTGACAGTGGTGGCGCGTGGATTGATGTAGGCATCAATTCCAAGCGGCCCCATCAGGGCCAGCATACTGGGATCATTGATCAGGGCAATCGCCAACGCACAACCTTCGGCCTTGGCGCGCACTGCCGCTAACAAGTTTGTCCGATCATCATCGGTAACGGCCAACATGGCGTCTGCCCGGTCGATTCCAGCCTCACTCAGCAATCCGGCATCCAGACCGTCACCATTCAGAACAATCGTCCGTTCCAGCGCCTCTGCAGCCACTTCCGCACAATGGCGATCACGCTCAACAATCTTTGCTCGCACGCGGCTTTCGCGTTCTTCCAGTGTTTTGGCGACTTCGAGCCCAACATTGCCACCACCGACAATCACCACACGGTCTTGCTTTTTTTGGGACTTACCAAAAACCTCCATTGTGCGGTCGACATCTTTGACGTTGGTAAAGACATAGCACTCGTCACCAACAAAAAGCTGATCTTCGGATTCAGGCGCAAACAGTGTTCCGTCGCGTCGAACCCCAACCACGATTGAACTGAGTGTCGAGAACAGATCGGTCAGTTGGCGCAACGGCGTGTTGACGATTGGGCAGTCTTCATCAACTCGAATACCAAGTAGCTGCGCCTTACCTTCCATGAAAAGCTCGGTGTCGAAAGCCGCCGGTGCCGACAATCGGCGCATCGCAGCAGCAGCAACCTCACGTTCCGGGCTGATCACCACGTCGATCGGCAGATGGTCCCGACGGTAAAGATCGGAATGGATCGCTTCGAGATAGGATTTCGACCGCAACCGCGCGATCTTTCGTTGGATTGCAAAGACGGAATGGGCCATCTGACAGGTGACCATGTTCACCTCGTCCGAATGGGTCGCAGCGATGATCATGTCGGCGTCACGGGCCCCTGCCCGTTCAAGCACGTCAGGGTAACTGGCGAACCCTGCAATCCCCTGAACATCCAGCGTTTCAGTGGCACGGCGCACCAGATCGGGATTGTTGTCCACCACAGTGACGTCATTCAGTTCGCCCGAAAGGTGCCGTGCAATCTGCCAGCCAACCTGACCCGCACCGCATATAATGACCTTCATGTATTTGGCCCTTCTGCCTGAAATCTTTGAATGACAGATGCCCCCAAAGCGGTCAATTGAATTGTCATACCAGTGTGACTGAGGCAAGGTAAGCATATGAAAACACTGCTTCGCCTACTCGTACCCTTGATGCTGCTGTCCGCATGTGGCCCGCTTTCTTTGTACTATCGCGAAGGCGAAAGCGTCTCGAAGATGCAGAGGGAAACCACCCAATGTCAGGTCGAAGCCCTTAAGGATGCACCGGTTGCCAATCAGGTGCGGCAAAGCCCGCCGACTTATTGGCCAGGGCGAACGCATTGCGACAGCAATGGCCGCTGTTATCGCTCGGGCGGTTGGTGGCAGCCGGGGCAGATCTATACCGTGGATGTGAACCAGGGCCTGCGCAGCACCGTCGAAGCGCAGTGCATGGCTGCAAAAGGCTATCGCCCCGTCAGCCTGCCGCCCTGCAAACAGAACGTAAAATCCAGCGTCCCGGCAGTTCGGACAACAACGCTACCGCCACTTGGTACGGCTTCCTGTTTTGTGAAGTTCGACGACGGTTCGTTTCAAATCATAACCCCGGGTCAGGCTGGTTAGGATTGCAGACGGGCCTGACGTCGACGGGCTAACCACAGATGCGCGGTGATTGCCGCTGCATAGATACAAATCACTGCCGCAAGCACCCCGGCATCGCCGCCACGCCATAAAACAGCCAGCAGAATAGGCGTCCCGAGTAGATTTCCCGCATTGCCCATCTGAGCCATGGCCCCATAGCTCAGCGCCTGCGCCTCTGGCGTTTCATTCAACTCTGGCACGGCGGCAAAACTTCCGCCCTGAACCAATCCCAGTACTGCAAACAGCGCCACACATACCGCAGCCAGTGGCAGCCCCATAAAGGCGGCGCAAAGTATGGCGATGCCCAACGCAAAACCCAGGCTAACCACTGCGACACATGACATGACACTCAGTAGCAATGGGACGGCCAACCACGATAAAACGATACCTGCCAGGGGCATGAGCCCGGCGATCGTCGCACTTAGATGCTCTGGCAGGCGCCCCGGTAAAATGGCCAGCAGGGACACAAAAGTCAGAGTATAGAAAAACCAGCCGATTGCCGGAGCGGAAATGAATGGCGAGCGGTAGGCTTTCACATGCGCGTTGACCCATTCCGAGATCCCAAATCCTACGCTTCCTGACTGCTCCAAATCGACGCGAATGCGGCAGGCGTAGATGATCCCCGCTATTAACAGCATCAGCAATCCATGGATCAAAAAGTAACCCGTCAGCCCGAAACGGGCGACCATCGGCAGGCCGGCCCAAGCGTTCAGTGCAAATGCGATCCCGAAAAACGTGCTCCACAAAACCATAGCCGCATTGCGTGCCCGGCCATGCGTGATCTGTGCAATCAAGGTCGGCGCCGCAACAACAATTGCGAGATGCGACAATCCTTCGACCACACGCGTTAACAGCATGACATAAAAGCCAAGCCCGGTTGCTTGAAACAGCGACATGGCCCCACCCAAAAGAAGACCCGATATCAACAAGGTGGATGGACCGATCCGACCGGCAATCGCCCCTGAAAAAGCGCCCAGAATGACCCCGATCAAGCTAACGATCGATAACAGCCATCCAATCGTATCCGAGTGTGCAGGATAAAGCTGTGATATCTCGGCAAACGGCACCGCGATCTTGGCAAATTGGGTAGCGGCGCCAAGCCCCGCGAGCCATAACAGTACAACTTGAAAGAAAACGCGAAAAGAATCCGTCATGTCATGGTTCTACTAGGCCAGCACCGCGCGTTGAACGCATAAATTATGCGGTGCTGGCCCGAGAGCCGCTGACCAACCGAACCGGTGTGCCATCCGACAGATACAAGCGCTCCCACCTGATTTCGCCCGCGCTGATCCGGATCCGGTCATGCACAGCCTCGGATGTCAAAAAAGCCTTGGGATTGGGCGAGTGCTGATCCCACCACCCCTCGTTCGCCAATTCAGCTTCGGCATGGCGAATTTCTTCGGTGGCGAATTGCCAAAGTGATACGCCCAGCAAGGCCTGCTGGCTGGTGTTCCAGTCACGCGCCCGACTGGCCGAATAGGCAAGACACTTATGACTGGTCTCTTCTACGAGATGCACACATTCGGTGGAACTCATGACCAGCCGCCGCAAGGCGCTGTCATCTTCCTTGATGGGACCAAGGGCTGAAAACACCGCCTGTTGTGTTTCTGGCAATGGCGTTTGGGCACCGTTTTCCCATCTGGATATCGTGGTTTGATCTACCTGCAACAATTCGGCAAGAGCCGCCTGTTTCAACCCAACAGACCGGCGCAATCGTTTTAGGCGCTTGCCGAAGGCGGGGTACCCTCGAGTCTCAAGCGCGTAGCTGACAATATGTGCAGGCCCCTTATTCACACGCGTGCCCTCGTCTGACTGGTTCCCGACGCATGTGACCGCCGACTATTTGACGACGACAGATCGGAAACGCGATCAGGTTATCGCGGCTGATTACTCTGCCGGTTCCGGTTCATCCAGTTGCGCCACCCGCGCGCCGGACTTGTTGGACGTGACCACACCCAGAGATTTCAACTTGCGGTGCAACGCGCTGCGCTCCATCCCGACGAAACTTGCCGTACGGCTGATATTGCCACCAAACCGGTTGATCTGAGTCAGCAAATATTCCCGTTCGAATGCTTCGCGCGCCTCGCGCAATGGCAGGGTTGCCAGCGCACCAGACAGAACCACCCGGCCTGATTCTTCGGCCTTGTCCTCATCGCTTGGCAATTCACGGGCTTCAATCGGGCCCGTCCCATCACCCAGGATCAGCACGCGTTCTATCAGGTTCTTCAACTGCCGCACGTTGCCGGGCCACGTCATGGTTTGCAACAAAGCCACGGCTTCTTCCGACAATTCGCGAACAGGCAAACCCTGAGATTCGTTGCACATTTCGATAAAATGCTGCGCCAGAACAGGGATATCTTCGCGCCGGTCTTCCAGCGACGGCACCGCAATCGGCACCACGTTCAGGCGATGATAAAGTTCTTCACGAAAGCGATCCGATGCGATCTCGTCGTCCAGATCCCTGTTGGTTGACGATATCACCCGCAGATCAACACGCACTTTGTCGGTGCCACCTACGCGCTGGAACTGCTGATCCACCAACACGCGCAGGATTTTCGACTGAGTGCCCAAGGGCATGTCGGCGACCTCATCGAAGTAGACAACGCCGCCATGCGCCTCTTCCAGCAGGCCGGATTCAACACCGCGTTCCGAGGATTCGCGTCCGAACAGAACCTCTTCCATTCTCTCTGGCTCGACCCCAGCGCAATTGACTGTCACAAACGGAGAGTTCGCCCGGTTGGAATGCGCGTGGATATATCGCGCCGCGATTTCCTTGCCGGACCCGGCAGGACCGCTGAGCATCACACGGCCATTCGATTTGGTCACTTTATCCAGCTGACCCTGCATGGCCCGGAACGAGGCGGACTTGCCGATCATATCCGAATTGCTGACCTCTTTCCGCTTGAGCGAGGCATTCTCGCGACGCAGGCGAGAAGTTTCCATCGCACGGCGGATCACCACCATCAGTTGGTCGATGTTAAAGGGCTTTTCGATAAAATCATATGCGCCCTGCTTGATCGCCGCCACGGCGATTTCGATGTTGCCATGCCCTGAAATGATCACCACCGGCACATCCGGGTTGTCCCGTTTCACCGATTTCAGGATATCGATCCCGTCCATGCGGCTGTCTTTCAGCCAGATATCCAGGATCAGCAACCCGGGGGGCTCGGAATTGATCGACGACATGCACTCATCCGAGTTTGCCGCCAGCCGGGTTGAATAGCCTTCGTCCTCCAGAATGTCGGACACCAGTTCGCGAATATCGCGTTCGTCATCTACGATCAGAATGTCGCTCATCTTTGGCCTGCTTTCAGTTTGTTGGTTTTAATCGCCTGCTTCTGTGGCGCGGCTGTTGGGGCGATATTGGGCCCCGGTAAACGGATCACAGCCATCGCGCCAAAATGGTCCTGTCCGTCAAAGACGGGCGCGTCTTCCAAAGTCAGCGCGCCGCCATGTTCTTCGATAATCTTTTTGACAATGGGCAGCCCAAGGCCGGTCCCTTCGTCACGTGTCGTAACATAAGGTTCGAACAACCGCGCCCGGTCTTCAGGAAGACCGATGCCGTTATCCGCAATCGTGATGATCGTACCCGCATCATCACTGGAAACCGCCACTTTGATTTGCGGCTTTAGGTTGTCAGGTGCGCCTTTTTCCTTAAGTGTTCCAATGGCTTCACCTGCGTTCTTGATCAAGTTCGTCAGGGCTTGATTCAACATCGTTGCATCCACATCCGCCAGCACTGGTTGATCCGGAAGATCGGCATCGATTTGCACATCCGGCTGTCCTGCCTGTTGCAGCAGCACCGCTTCGCGCACCAGCCCTACGACATTTTCCTCACTGCGCTCAGGCTCCGGCATACGTGCGAATTTCGAAAACTCATCGACGATACGCCGCAAATCGTTGGTCTGCCGCACGATCACATCGGTCATCGATTCAAGGCTGTCGCAGTCTTCCTCATCCAGCTTGCGCGAAAACTTGCGCTTGATCCGTTCTGCACTGAGCTGGATAGGGGTCAGTGGGTTCTTGATCTCATGTGCGATGCGACGTGCAACGTCGCCCCAGGCCGCCATCCGTTGCGCGCTGACCAGGTCGGTCACATCGTCAAAAGCCACAACATAGCCTTCCAGACCACCATCTTCACCGCGCCGGATCGCCATACGCACCAGCAGGTTCTCCAACTGACCTTTTCGGGCCACCTTGACCTCACCCTGAACAGCCTCTTGCCCGCTGCTTTTCAGATTGTCGAACAACGGCAGGAATTCTGGCACGGCAATGCCGATGGCCAATTGGTCCTCACCGCGCGACCAGTCCAGCAGCCGCTCGGCCGAGCGGTTAACGAAGGTCACGCAGCCTTCGGAATCCACGCCGACGACGCCTGACGTCACCGAACTCAGAACAGAATCGAACAAGCGACGGCGGCGCTCAATCTGACGGGTGTTCTCCAGCAAGGTATCTCGCTGACCTTTCAGCTGGCGGGTCATCTGGTTGAAGTAACGCCCTAACATGGCGATCTCATCGTCGCTGGCCTCTTCTATGACCTGCACACCCAGATCACCGGCACCGACGCGTTGCGCAGCCGTTGTCAAACGGCCTACTGGCCGTGACAGGCGTTCCGCAAACCACATACCCAGCGACATGGCCGCCAGAATCAGGATCAACGCAAAACCGAGATAGAGTAGTCCGAAGTTGAACAGGACCCTGCCCCGTTCACTTTCCAACTGCTGATAAAATCTGGCTGTTTGCTTGGTATCATCAAGCAAGGTCAACAAATCTCCGTCGACCTCACGACTGACGTAGAGATAGCGGTCCAGATAGGATTGCAGCGGTACCAACGCGCGGAATTCGTTGTTTTCCCAATCTGCAATAATCAGGAGCCCAGTGTCAGTCGACTCGACGATCTGTTCGGGCGTCGGTGGTTCATAGTTGAATAGATAGGAACGGTCCCCGCGCGAACGGATTTCACCACTGCCATCAATGACATATGCCTCGCGCAATCCGCGCTGAATCTGCGCTTGACCTTGCGCCAGAACCTCGCGCAGCTCGGCATCCGAAATATAGAAATCCAGCGAGCGTGCGTTGTCCAGAAAACGCGCCAGAACGGCGGCATCCTGTGTCAGGCCCTGGCGGTGTTCTAGTTCATATGCTTCAGCCGCGGTGAGAGATGAGCCAACAACCTGACGCACCCGGTCTGAAAACCACCCCTCAAGGCCGATATTAACAGTCAGACCGGCGAAAATAGCCACCGTGACCGTTGGTACAAGCGCCAGCAACGTAAATGCACCGATCAACCGCAAATGCAGGCGTGAACCGGCGGATTTCGCGCGCCGCGCTGCGATCAGACTGCCGACCTGACTTAGAACAAGCGCTGCAACCACGAGGACATAGACAAGGTCAGCAAGCAGAATCAGCCGTAGCGTCGGAGCGGTCGCCCCAAGATCAAATGGACCAATAACAAGGTAGGTTGCCAACGCCAGCACGGGTCCTAGAAGAACCAACCCCAAGGTGCCGAAATTGCGCAGTTTTCGGGATTTCCGCCATCGATTAATCGATAGGATCATCCCGCTCTGTGCTCGGGTTGCCACCGTCTGCCCTCATCCTGATGTGCCGCTTGTGCGGCTTACCGCCATATATCGTGGTCTTTACCCGAGAGAGGCCCGGATGCCACGGTTTGTGTGGCGATATTACATCAGTTTGCGTCGGCGTGTCACCTGTATATCGAGATCTGTAATCTTTTTCCGCAGCGTATTCCGGTTAATCCCCAGTAAATCGGCGCATTTCGCCTGATTTCCGCCCGTTGCATCCAGTGCAATTTCAATCAACGGCGCTTCGACCTCGCGCAAAATCCGCTGGTACAGGCCCGGAGGTGGCAGCATATTCCCGTGCAAGTCAAAATAGCGCCTCAGGTGTCTTCCGACAGACGTCGACAGCTTCTCGCGTTCCCCGCCCCCCAAAACCGGTTCAGCCTCGGGCTGGCTTCCCAACACCATTTCGACCTCGGCCTTGGAAATCTCATCTGCCCGGCTGGTCAGGCTTAGTCGGCGGATCGCATTTTCCAACTGGCGAACATTCCCCGGCCAAGAGTATCGTCGAACCAGTTCAACCGCCTCGGGACTAAGCCAGCGTTTCGCACCGCTTTCCCGCTCCTCTCGTGCAAGAAAATGTTCCGTCAGCAAGGTGATATCATCCACCCGCTCGCGCAGCGCAGGGACATGGATCGTGGCACCACATAGCCGGTAGTACAGATCCTGACGGATCCGCCCCCCTTCCATGCCTTCGGTCAGGTCAGTCTGACTGGTGGCCATGAACCGCGGAACATGATCGCCTGGTGTGTCCATCATTCGTACGATACGGGCCTGAATCTCGTCATCTATGTCGGCAATCTCATCGATCAGCAACGTGCCACCGCGTACCCGAGCCATGACCCTGGCCGGCCCTTCCAAATCACGAAGATCAGCTGCAGTCGCGGTGACAAACGGCAACGTGCGCCGGTCCGAAAAATCGTGAATAGCCCGTGCAATCAGGGATTTCCCGGTGCCACTTTCACCTGAGATCATCACCGACAGGTCGGTGTTCATCACCCGTGCCACCAGCCGGTAAAGCGCCTGCATGACCGGTGTTCGCCCAACCAGAGGCAGCTCATCCGGGCGTTCCCCGCTATCGTCGGCGGGCTCTATTTGTGATCGTTGCTTTTGATCCAGTGCCCGGGCGGTACGCTTCATCAAATCCGGCAGATCGAACGGCTTTGGCAGATAGTCATACGCATCCGCCTCGGCCGCCTGGATCGCCGTCATGATCGTATTCTGCGCCGAAATCACGATGACCGGCAGACCCGGACGATCTTCGGCAATTTTAGGCAACATTTCCAAACCATTGCCGTCCGGCATGACGACATCCGAGATCACAACATCACCCTTGCCCTCGCTGACCCATCGCATGAGTGTTGTCAGGGATGAGGTGGCATGCACCTTGCACCCCGCACGCGTCAGTGCCTGGGTCAGAACCGTGCGGATCGTGCGGTCGTCATCCGCGACAAGTACAGTGCCATCCATCAACTGCTCTCCTTATTGTCTTCTGTCTGGTCTCGCGGCGCACGACGCAGCGAGATTCGAAATACAGTGCGGCCCGGCACAGACTCGGCCGAAATCCATCCGTCATGATCCGAGATAATCTTGCTGACCAATGCCAAACCCAGCCCTGTGCCGTTTTCCCGGCCCGAAACAAACGGGTCGAATATGTCGCCACGGATGTCTTCCGGCAGGCCCGGACCATCATCAATGATTTCGATCTGCAAGGGCAGCGAGTGACCCGATCCATCGCTTCGTCGCAGGCGAAACGAGTGTTCGAAATATGTGCGCAAGCGAATGGACCCGCCTTTGGGTCCAGCCGCCTCGGACGCGTTTTTAAGCAGGTTCAGAACCACCTGCAAAAACTGATCTGGATCGCCATAGGCGAGCGGCAGCGAGGGGTCATAGTCCTCGATGATTGCCATATCAGCCCCAAAGCCCAACAGTGCCGACCGGCGCGCCCGGTCCAACACATCGTGGATATTGACCGGTTTGAAATCAGGTTGCTGAAGGTTTCCGAATTGCTCGACCTGCTCTAGCAACTTCACAATTCGGCGACTTTCAGCAACAATTAGATCCGTTAGTTCAAGGTCTTGCTGCGCAATATTCATGCTAAGAAGTTGCGCGGCGCCGGTGATTCCGGCCAAGGGGTTTTTGATCTCATGGGCCAGCATTTCGGCCATACCGATGGCCGATTGTGCTGCTGATTTGACCGTGTTCCCCCGTGTCATCCGCCCCGCCAATTCCCGAGGAGATATGATCATGATCATCGATCCCGGATGACCGACCAGTGGGGCAATCTGTAGCGCGCATTGCAATGGCGCGCGGTTCCCAGATCCAGCGTCGACATCATTCACGAACAAGGGGGTACCCTGTGCTCGTGCGCGTAAAAACGCCTCTTCCAGCGGGGCATCCACAGCGATCTGATCCCAGACCGGATGGCCAATAACCGCCTTGCGCGAGGCATTCAAAAACCCTTCGCCCGATGAATTCACATCCGAGATCCGGTCGTCTGAATCAATGATGAAGGCGGGAACGGGCAGCGAGTTCCAGATGCTTTTGTCCGAGTTCATGCCGCTTCCTCGGCCGTGTCGCTCAGCGCATCGCTGATCAGGCGCAACACGTCGTCTGTATCGCGCGACGTTAAGACAGCGCGGCGCAAGGGTGCAGGCGTGCCAGCCTCATCCATGTACCATCCCAGATGTTTGCGTGCCACGCGCAGGCCAAGATCAACGCCGTAGAAGGCCAACATCGCTTGGTAGTGGGCCTGCACCATATCAACCAACGCTGCGCCGGTCGGGATTTCGGGCGCGCCGGTTCCATAGATCTCATGACAAACCTGGGCCAGAACCCAAGGCTTGCCCTGCGCCCCTCGCCCAATCATAACGCCATCGGCACCAGATTGATGCAAGGCGGTGCGTGAGGCATTGGTGTCGGTGATGTCCCCATTGGCAATCACCGGGATCGAAACGGCGTCTTTGACGGCACGAATGGCCCGCCAATCGGCATGACCTTTGTAAAACTGGCAGCGTGTGCGCCCGTGTATCGTGACCATCTGAATGCCTGCGTTCTGTGCCCGCCTCGCCACGTCCGGGGCGTTCAGCAAGGCATCGTCCCAGCCCAACCGCGTTTTCAGCGTGACCGGCACATCTACCGCCTCAACGACTGCCTCGATCAGTGTCAGCGCGTGGTCCGGTGTCTTCAACAAAGCCGAGCCGGAATACCCATTCGTTACCTTCTTGGCCGGGCAACCCATGTTGATATCAATCACGCGCGCGCCGCGACCCGCGACCTGTCGTGCGGCTTCGGCCATCCAATGCGCCTCGCGCCCAGCAAGCTGAACAGCGGTGTTTTCAACGTCGGCCGACAGTTCCGCACGCTCACGCACGCCCGGCTTGGCTTGCACCATCTCCTGACTGGCGACCATTTCGCTTACCACCATCCCGGCACCAAAGCGCATCACGAGATCACGGAAGGGCCGATCCGTGATTCCGGCCATCGGCGCCAGCAGCACAGGCGGGTTTAGATCCTTGTCAGCAAGATGCAGGGTCAACGTGCTTAATCCTTGGGCAATTGCGAGTTTGATATCGAATCCAGGGCGTATGAACAACAAAACGGCGGCTCACAAGCCCGCAAAATCATCATCCGCCTATTTTTTAGGCACAGTGACGCGGGTGATTGCCTCTGCTTTCACCGCCCCCTAAACAAAGACCAGAGCACAGGAGAACACCCCTAATATGACAACCGCCGCCATCATCGTCGCCGCAGGACGCGGTTTGCGCGCCGGAGGGGATACGCCCAAGCAATGGCGCACGCTGGCGGGACGGCGTGTGGCCGACTGGACCATCGACAGGTTTCGAGGTCACGTGGATCACATCGTATTTGTGCTGTCGCCTGACGACGCGGCCGCATGGGACGAATTCCACAACAACGACCTGATTCTGGCCGAGGGCGGTGATGATCGCGCCGGGTCGGTGCGCAATGGGCTGAACGCCTTGGCAGGCCTAAGGGTGGAAAAAGTTCTGATCCACGACGTGGCCCGGCCTTGCGTCAACACGCGGATCGTACACGATGTTCTTGCGGCACTAGACACCAACGTCGCCGCGGCCCCTGGACTGGCTATAACTGATGCCCTTTGGACCGGTGAGCAGGCAACTGTCACCGGAACGCAGGACCGTTCGGCACTTTATGCTGCGCAAACTCCGCAAGGGTTTCACTATGCCGCCATCGTTGGCGCGCATGCGGCGCATCCCGGCGGGGCGGCGGATGATGTGGAGGTTGCCCGGGCGGCAGATATCCATGTGGCCATCGTGCAAGGTGACGCAGACAATATCAAAATCACCAGACCCGAGGATTTTGCCCGGGCGGAACGCATAATGGGGCTGAACATGGATGTAAGACTGGGCAACGGGTATGACGTGCACCGGTTTGGGGATGGGGATCATGTGATCCTCTGCGGCGTCAAAGTTCCGCATGACCGCAGCCTGCAAGGCCATTCGGACGCGGATGTGGGAATGCATGCTGTGACCGATGCGATCTATGGTGCGTTGGCGCAGGGTGATATCGGCCAGCATTTCCCGCCCTCTGATCCGCAATGGAAAGGCGCCGCTAGTGAAATCTTCCTGCGGCACGCCGTCGAGCTGTGCAAACAGATGGGCTATCGAATTTCGAATGTCGATTGCACGCTGGTGTGCGAGTATCCAAAGATCGGGCCTCATGCGCAGGCCATGCGGGAAGAAATGTCCAGGATCATGGGATTAGACCCCGATCAGGTCTCGATCAAAGCTACAACCTCCGAACGTCTGGGCTTTACCGGGCGCAACGAGGGCATCGCCGCATTGGCCACGGCCTGCTTGGTGAAAACATGAACGTCGCGCAGCTGATCGGAACCGTTTGCGGGGTCGGACACTTGCGTCCCGCACCCGGCACCTGGGGATCACTGGCAGCACTGCCGTTGGCTTGGGTATTGCACATAGTCGGTGGGTTCCCCTTGCTGGTGGTGGCGACATTGGTCGTGTTTTTTGCGGGCCTTTGGGCCACGCGCATCATGACTGAAGGACAGAAAGATCACGACCCCTCAGAGATCGTGATTGATGAGGTTGCGGGCCAGTTCATCGCGCTCTGGGCGATTTCATACCCGTCCTGGGCCCACGGTATCGAGATTACCGCGCTCTGGCCCGGCTGGGTGGCCGGGTTCGTGCTGTTTCGGTTCTTCGACATAATTAAACTCGGTCCGGTAGGTTGGGCAGACCGCCGTGGCGATCCGATGGGCGTTATGCTTGATGACGTCATCGCCGGTGTATTTGCAGCGATCGGCGTTCTAGCCCTAGCTGGCATTGCGCATGGAGTTATGGGCCTGTGACCGCCGCCGATCTTCTTGACCGCGCCAAAGCGCGCAACGTGATGATCGCCACGGCGGAAAGCTGCACAGGTGGTATGGTTGCCGCCGCACTGACGGACATTCCCGGCAGCTCGGCGGTGGTCGAACGCGGGTTCGTCACCTACACGAATAGGGCCAAGCAAGACATGCTGGATGTTCGCGCCGAAACATTGGACACCCATGGCTCTGTGTCAGAAGAGGTAGCGCGTGAAATGGCCGAAGGCGCGGTTCGCCATTCGCAGGCCCAATTGGCCGTTTCAATCACCGGCATCGCCGGACCGGGCGGATCCGAGTTCAAGCCCGAAGGCCGCGTGTGCTTCGGATTGGCGGCCAAAGGACATCCGACGCGGGTCGAGACCATCGAATTTGGCGCGCCGGGTCGTGACGCCGTCCGTCGCGCAGCGCGCGATCACGCGCTGGATCTGCTGTCCGACGGGCTTTCTCTTTTCGCTTAAATTTCTGGCAATCACCCCAAAATGGCGCAAGTTTAATCGCCAGTTAAAAAAAGGCTGCCAAAATAGGCGGTCTTTTGGGGTACTGCCTCTTTTTTCCCCGCTCGTCATTCGCTTCAACCCTGTGCACACCACTCACGAAGTGCCGGTTTGCAACGTGTTTTTGTCGACCGACACACCTGAAGCGAAAGAGGAGAACGGCCCATGAACGGAGCCGATACAGCCTGGATCATCGTCGCAACCGCACTGGTCCTGTTCATGACATTGCCAGGCCTTGCCCTGTTTTACGGCGGCCTGGTCCGGGCCCGAAACGTGCTCAGTGTCTTCATGCATTGCTTTTCCATTGCCTGCCTGATGAGCATTTTGTGGCTGGTCGCGGGTTATTCCATTGCATTTGGTCCGGGTGAGTCCGGCCTTTGGGGTGGCCTGGGCAAGGCATTCCTGAACGGCGTCGACGTTGACAGCCTGTCCGGCACCCTGCCCGAGATACTGTTCTTTGCGTTTCAGATGACATTTGCGATCATCACCCCGGCCTTGATTGTTGGCGCATATGTCGAACGGGTTGGGTTTGGGTTCGTCCTGACGTTTTCGGGCCTTTGGATGTTGCTGTGTTACGCGCCCGTGGTGCACTGGATCTGGGGCGGCGGCATGCTGACCGATGGCGGCATTCTGGGCGAGATTGGCGTGCGGGACTTCGCAGGCGGCATTGTCGTGCACGAAACGGCGGGCATCGCTGCGTTGATCATCGCGGTTGTTCTTGGTCCTCGCCTTAACCGCACGACGCCGCCACATAACCCGGGTTTTGTCATGATCGGGGCAGCGATGTTGTGGGTCGGCTGGTTTGGCTTCAACGGCGGCTCGCAACTGGCAGCCGACGGTGGCGCCGCAATGGCCATGACCGTGACGCATTTGTCGGCGGCCACGGCCTCGCTGACCTGGGCCTTGTGGGAAAAGGTCAGGTTTGGCAAAGCCTCGATGGTGGGGCTTGTCACCGGCACAATCGCTGGTTTGGCCTCAATAACACCCGCCTCTGGCTTTGTTGGGCCGGTCCAGGCGCTGATCATCGGTGGCGTTGCGGGCATCCTGTGTCAGGAGGCCGTGTATGTTATTCGCAACGTCCTTAAAATCGACGACACGCTGGATGTGTTTGCTGTGCACGGGGTCGGCGGCATCTTTGGCACGCTCATGATCGCACTGTTTGGTCTGGGCACATGGACCGCGCAGCTGGGCGGGCTTGTTATCGTGGGTGCCTTTACGGCAGTTGTGACAATTGTGTTGGTCAAGGTGGTTGCACTGATTACGCCGCTTCGCGTAGACGCTGAGACCGAGACAAACGGGCTCGACCTTTCGGTCCACGGAGAGCGCGCCTACGATATGAGCAGCTGAGCCCACCTTAGCCTGCTCTGCCCGCAAGGGCACAAGCGGACCTTTAGGGGTCCGCTTTTCTTTTGCGCCACCCCCTCTCGACTCTGGCCTTGTCGACGGGCTATCAGCCCGCAACGTCACTGCAATCCGCCGAGGTCCCGACATGATCCCCAGTTCATTTCCCGATAGCACCGAAATCGCCCGCCTGACCGCGCGGATGCTGCTGGAGATCAAGGCCGTCCATTTCAATTCCCGCGAACCCTTCACGCTATCCAGCGGTTTGCCCAGCCCGACCTATATCGATTGCCGCAAGCTGATTTCGTACCCGCGCATCCGTTCGACCCTGATGGATTTCCTGACGGTCACTGTGATGCGCGACGTAGGCTTCGAGGCATTCGACAACATCGCAGGCGGTGAAACAGCAGGCATCCCCTTTGCCGCGTTGGTCGCCGAACGCATGGCGCTGCCGATGACGTACGTTCGCAAAAAACCCAAAGGCTACGGTCGCAATGCTCGCATCGAAGGAACGATGGGCGAAGGCGATCGCGTTTTGCTGGTCGAGGACCTGACCACCGATGGCGGATCAAAGCTAAGCTTCGTTGATGCAATCCGGGAAACCGGCGCAACCTGCGGGCACACGGCCGTCATTTTCTATTACGGCATCTTCCCTGAAACCGAGAAAACGCTGGGCGATCACGGGGTTCAATTGCACAGCCTTTGCACATGGTGGGACGTGCTGGCCGAGGCCAAAGCGCAGAAAGCTTTTGATCAGGAAACACTTGATGGCGTCGAAGCCTTCCTGAACGACCCACGCGGCTGGCAAGAGGCGCATAAATCGTAAATTAGTGGCTGTGAGTGGTTTGGGGATATCGGCAGTCCGAATCGTCCCCTTGCGCGCTTATTTAGCTAATTTTCGCCTCACCCCTACCAAATGTTGCGAGAACACTGTTCTCATGACAAGATGGGGCAATGTTATCCCCAATCGGGTGGGCAGTTATCCCGACTTACCCCCATTCATTTGCAGATAGCTTGAACCGGGGCATCACGTGTAGAACCGCCGAATGGCAGCGGGGGCAGTATGAACGAGATCAGCAGTATCGAGCAGGCAGCGGCGCAAATTCAGAACGCCGAAACCATGCCGCATTCCATTGAGGCTGAACAACAGCTTCTGGGTGCGATTCTGACCAATAACGACCTGTATGACCGGGTCGCCTCAATCATTGGGGCGGAACACTTCTATGATCCGGTTCATTCGCGCATTTACGAGGTCGCCGCGACCCGTATCGCCAAGAACGCGCTGGCCTCACCGGTCACGCTGAAATCCTTCATGGCCGAGGATGAAGGCCTGAAGGAACTGGGTGGCCCGGCTTATCTGGTTAAACTCGCCGGTGCCTCGATCAGCGCCTTTGCGGTGCATGACTATGCACAGATGATCTATGATCTCGCCATCCGGCGCGAGCTGATCCGGCTTGGTCGCGATATCTCGGACAAGGCGGCACGTGTTGAAGTGTCCAGCGAACCCAAGGAACAGATCGTCGAGGCCGAACAACAGCTCTACCAACTATCCGAGCAGGGCCAGACCGAACAGGGTTTCCAATCCTTCCTCAAGGCGGTCACAGAAGCCGTTAACGTCACCAACGAGGCCTACCAGCGCGGTGGCGGCATGGCTGGGATTTCCACCGGTCTGGCCGATCTGGACAAACAGCTGGGGGGTTTGCACCCGTCTGACCTGATCATTCTGGCGGGGCGACCGTCGATGGGAAAAACCTCTCTGGCGACCAACGTGGCGTTCAACGTAGCCAAAGCCTATAAGCGCGGGCAGAAGCCGGACGGTAGCGAAGGCGCCGTTGACGGTGGCGTCGTTGGGTTCTTTTCATTGGAGATGAGCGCCGAACAGCTGGCGGGCCGTGTTCTGGCCGAAGCGTCCGAAATTTCGTCGCACAAAATTCGTCAGGGTGACATGACCGAGGCCGAGTTCCGCCGCTTCGTGGACGCCGCCAAAGAACTGGAAGCCTGTCCTCTGTTCATTGACGATACCCCTGCCCTGCCGATCTCGCAGCTGGCCGCCCGGGCGCGGCGATTGAAACGGACCCATGGGCTGGACCTGCTGGTGATCGACTATCTGCAGCTATGCCGCGGTATGGCGGAGAACCGCGTGAACGAGATTGCCGAGATTTCGATGGGCATGAAGGCCATCGCCAAAGAGTTGCAGATTCCGGTGATTGCCCTGTCCCAGCTATCGCGTCAGGTCGAAAACCGCGACGACAAACGCCCACAGCTGTCCGACCTGCGGGAATCAGGCTCGATCGAACAGGACGCCGATGTGGTGATGTTCGTGTACCGCGAGGAATACTACAAAGAACGTGAAAAACCCGGTGACCACGAGCTGGACAAGATGGAAGAGTGGAAGCAGGCCATGGAACGCCTGCATGGCAAGGCCGAAGTGATTGTCGGCAAGCAGCGCCACGGCCCCATCGGGACGGTTGACCTGTCATTCGAGGCGCAATTCACTCGCTTCGGCAATCTGGTCAAGCCCTGGCAGCAAGACGGTCAGGTCGAAGGGTACTGATCACCGTCAATCGGCGTATCACCAAAGCTCCGGCTTGTTCAAAGCCGGAACACAGCGGGACGGGCCCGGCACAGGTGTCAGATCCGACCCATGCAGCGATTGACCCAGCCACCCATGAGGATGGTTCAGCGGAAGTGGCGCAGGTACAACATCCTCAGAAACAGGCATAAATCCGGTTTTTCTGTAATATTCAGGATCACCATAGGTCACCGCGATGTCGAACCCCTTTCCGCGCAGGTCGTCCAATCCATAAGCGATCAGTTTCTGCCCGACCCCTGCCCGCTGCCGATCCGTCCGAACGGCAACCGGTGACAACAAACAGACCAGCCGCGCATCCCCGGCAAACTCAAGCCGTGAAAAGAAGATACACCCAAGCAAGGTACCCTTATCCAACGCGACATAGACAAACAGGTCCGTATCCGGCGTTGTAACCATCAGATCATCGACGAACCCGCGGATGATCTGACCCTCATCGACCCCCTCGGACGCGGAAAAAACGCTTTCGAAAAGGTTTGGAATTTCGACTTCAAACCCCGCATATCCTTCGACGCATTTCATCACATGTTTCCCCGAGTGCAGCGTGTTCTGATCCCGCGAGTTTTAAATCACCTTATGACGTCAACATACAGCCCATAGCGGCCAACAGCGGTCACTTACGATTGGTTGCGTTCCAGCATGATAGAACGACCGGCAATCGCGGTCGGGTTTGATCCCGCTTGGTGCAAAACTATTGGCCGACACATTCGATCAGAATGTCTAAAACCGGGTGAATTAACCCTGTATCAAGCCGGAAGTTGCTTATGACGCACGGAAATCCCCCGATAAACTGCCTCTGCCCCCTTGACCTCGAAGGCTCCGATGTCATGAACAGTGCCATGAGTACCGCGCGTTTAAAAATCAATCTTCAAGCACTCGTCAGCAATTGGCGGGCTCTTGATGCGACCACCGAAGTTGAAACCGCAGCCGTGGTCAAAGCCGACGGCTATGGCCTGGGTGCCGGGCCGGTTTCATCCGCACTGGCCGAAGAAGGCGTGCGCACGTTCTTCGTGGCCGTGGCCGAAGAAGGCGCCGACGTGCGTAAGGCTGTAGGTCCCGGCCCGATGATCGAGGTTTTCTCGGGTCATATGGAAGGCGACACTGATCTGCTGCGGGCCCATGACCTGACACCGCTGATCAATTCCCCGGAACAGTTTCAGCGCCATTTGCAAGCGTTGCCCGACCATCCGTTTGGTATCCAACTGGACAGCGGAATGAACCGTCTGGGGCTTGAGCCTGGTGATTGGGCCGAACTGCGTGAAAAGATCAAGGCATTGAACCCCCGCCTTGTGATATCGCATCTGGCCTGTGCAGACGAACCTGATCATCCGATGAACCAGCAACAGCTCAAGACGTTTCGCGAGATGACCGAAGGCGTGTCAGCACCCCGGTCTCTGGCGGCAACGGGCGGCATTCTGTTGGGCTCTGCGTTTCACTTTGATCTCTGCCGTCCGGGCATCGGGCTGTATGGCGGGTTGCCGTTTGCAGGGGCCAAACCTGTCACAACCATCGATCTGCCGGTCATCCAAGTGCGCGCCGTCGAAGTCGGTGAAACCGTTGGCTACGGCAACACCTGGACCGCGCGGCGTCCGTCGCGCATTGCAACCGTTGCGGCGGGTTATGCCGACGGTCTGCACCGTGCTATCGGTGGTGGAATCGACACCTTTTCGGGCGATCAGCCCTGTCCGGTTGTCGGGCGCATCTCGATGGACTTGATCACCGTGGACGTCACCGATCTGCCCCACGACCCGGATCACCTGCGCATCCTGAACGGCCATCAGACCGTGGATGATCTGGCCGAAGCCGCTGGCACCATCGGTTATGAAATCCTGACCTCGATCGGCCAACGCTATTCACGGGGTTACGTGGAATGACGCCTGTTGCAATGCTGGGTGGATTGGGCCGCGCGGTCCTCGGCTTGCTGGCCGCATTCGGGCGTGTGGCCTTGTTTGCGCTAGACGCCATTTCCCACATCATCCGCCCCCCGTTTTACCCGCGAGAATTCGGTCTGGCCCTGCTGAACATAGGCTGGCTGTCGCTGCCGGTTGTTGGCCTGACCGCGATCTTCACCGGCGGCGCCCTGGCATTGCAAATCTATGCAGGCGGTGCCCGTTTCAATGCCGAGGCCGTGGTGCCCCAGATCGTGGCCATCGGCATGGTGCGCGAGCTTGGACCGGTGCTGGTTGGACTGATGATCGCCGCACGCGTGACCTCATCCATCGCGGCCGAGATAGCGACTATGAAAGTGACCGAACAGATCGACGCGCTGGTCACCCTCTCGACCCATCCGATGAAGTACCTCACGGCCCCGCGTGTGCTGGCGGCGGTGATCACTGTGCCCGCACTGGTCGCGGTCGGTGACGTCATCGGCATTGCCGGAGGCTACACGGTCGCCACCCAGAACCTGGGCTTCAATCCTGCGACCTACCTTAAGAATACAGTCGATTTCCTTGAACTGCGCGACATCGTCTCGTCCCTGGTCAAAGGTGCTGCGTTTGGTCTGATCGCCGCCATCATGGGCTGCTATTACGGCATGTCCTCGGGTCGCGGCGCACAGGGTGTTGGCCGCGCCACCAAGGGCTCGGTCGAAGCCGCCGCCGTGCTGATCCTCGCCGCCAACTTCGTTCTCACAGGGGTGTTCTTCTCGCTATGATACGGATGGAGAACGTACATAAAGCCTTCGGTGACAACCGCGTCCTGCAAGGCATGAACCTAGAGATTCCCAAGGGCACGTCGATGGTCATCATTGGCGGCTCGGGCACCGGAAAATCCGTGGCGTTGAAATGTATTCTGGGCCTGATCACCCCGGACAGCGGCAAAATCCTGGTCGATGGCAAAGACGCGCAATCCGGTGACCGCGACGCGTTTCTGGCCCGGTTCGGGATGTTGTTTCAGGGCGGCGCACTGTTTGATTCTCTACCCGTCTGGCAGAACGTCGCCTTCCGCCTGCTACGCGGCTCGCTGAAACGCCCTACGGACGAAGCCCGCGAAATCGCCATCGAGAAACTGCGCCGCGTCGGTCTGAAATCCGACGTCGCCGACCGTTTCCCGGCTGAACTGTCGGGCGGCATGCAAAAACGCGTCGGCCTTGCGCGCGCCATCGCCGCCGAACCCGAGATCATCTTTTTCGACGAACCCACCACCGGCCTCGACCCGATCATGTCCGGCGTCATCAACGACCTGATCCGCGAGATTGTGACCGAGATGGGCGCCACCGCGATGACCATCACCCACGACATGAGCTCGGTCCGCGCCATCGCCGACAATGTCGCGATGCTGCACGCAGGCGTGATCCAGTGGACCGGGCCCGTTACTCAGATGGATGCGTCGGGTGATCCCTATGTGGAGCAGTTCATCAGCGGGAGTGCTGAGGGGCCGATTGAGGCGGTGCGTTGAATTCTCAACTCCATAGAATTATTGGCTAAAAATTCGCGGGACGAGCAATGGTATTCCTTCTTTTGCTAGTTCTTTTTGTTCCGGTAATAGCTGTATGGACTTCGGTCTCGCTGGGAACAAAAATTAGAAAAAATACGCCGTTTCAAAGACTTGGATGCATTCTGATTTGGGTGCCTGTTCTCAGCTTCGTTTGGAACACTGTTTTTGCAATTGCCCTATTTTACATGCCCGAGCTTCCAGAACCTGTCAAAGAACTGATATTTTATGGCAAATGGTTGGGGTACTTTATTTTTTTTGAAGTTTTTCTTGGCCCTGTTGTGACCGTCGGCGTTGCAGCAATTGCCATTCACAAGAGACTCTACGTCATTCATAGTCTCCTAACGATCCTCTTTTGCATTCTAGTGATTTGGTGGTTCTTTTCGCTTCTGTCCTAGTTGCATCGCCATCCAAGGGCTTGAGATCTATCAAACTCCAAAACTAGACAGCCAATTCAAATTGACGCTTGGAATCCTGATTTTAATAACCAATGTAGGCACATGCTCCGCCTCGCCACCCTTTCCCTGCTGATCCTCTACCCCATCGCGTGGTTCGCCCCGCTGATGCGCGCCGGGTTCCTTCCGATCTTTGGCCTTTCAGAGATCAGCGTCATCACCGGCCTTCAGTCCCTGTGGAAATCCGACGTCTTCCTCGCACTGGTCGTCACCATCTTCGCGCTCTTCGCCCCCTATATCAAAACCATCGGCACCGCCCTGATCCAATGGAACCTGCTGGACGCCCGTGTCCAACCCGCACTGAACATCCTCGGCAAACTGGCCATGGCCGACATCTTCCTAATCGCGCTTTACATCACATTGGCCAAGGGAATCTCATACGCGACAATCGAAACAGCATGGGGTCTATACCTGTTCACACTCTGCATCCTGGCGTCGATCCTTCTGGGCTACCTGACAGAACGCCAAAGCAAATCCAGCGACGCTCCGGTTTAACCAACGCGACGGCGCGTCAGCGCCCGCCGCACCCGATGGCCCGCAGGCCTGAGGACGCGGCGCGCCACCGGCGGTGAGGAAAGCCCGCAAGGGCTTGAAGAACCGCCCATCCTCGGGCACCAAGGGCGCCATGGCAAAGACGACAACTTTCTCCTGCTCGGCCTGCGGCGCGACACATACCCGCTGGTCCGGGCGTTGTGACGGCTGCGGCGAATGGAACACCATCATACAGAACGCACCGCTATCAGCGGGCCCGGCCAAAAAGTCCTTGGGTGGAAAGCGCGGTCAGTCCATTGTCCTGTCCGATCTGGCGACCGAAGAAGCCCCGCCACCACGCACCTTGTGTGGCGTGGACGAACTCGACCGCGTGCTGGGGGGTGGTCTGGTGCCGGCCTCGGCCCTTCTGGTCGGCGGTGATCCCGGGATCGGGAAATCGACCCTGCTGCTGCAAGCTGCCGCGCGGTTTGCCCGGGCTGGCGTCAAAACCATCTATGTCTCGGGCGAAGAGGCCAGCGCTCAGGTTCGGATGCGCGCCCGGCGTCTTGGGCTCGAGGACGCGCCGGTGCAACTGGCAGCCGAAACCAACCTGCGCGATATCCTGACCACGCTTGAGGCCGAGAAACCCGGCCTCGCTATTATCGATTCGATCCAGACCATGTGGGCCGACAATGTCGACAGTGCCCCCGGCTCGGTGTCACAAGTTCGTGCGGCAGCGCATGAATTGACCACGTTTGCAAAACGACACGGGGTGTCGATCATCATGGTTGGTCACGTCACCAAGGAAGGCCAGATCGCAGGGCCCCGCGTTGTCGAACATATGGTCGACACCGTGCTCTATTTCGAAGGCGAACGCGGCCACCAGTTCCGCATCCTGCGCGCCGTCAAGAACCGTTTTGGTCCGGCGGACGAGATCGGAGTGTTCGAGATGACCGGCAAGGGGTTGGCTCAGGTCACCAATCCCTCTGCACTTTTCCTGTCCGAACGCGGCACACCAAGCCCGGGGTCTGCTGTATTCGCAGGGATCGAAGGCACCCGGCCCGTACTGGTGGAACTACAGGCCCTTGTTGCCCCATCGCCGCATTCGCAACCCCGCCGCACCGTTGT
This sequence comes from uncultured Ruegeria sp., assembly GCF_947489545.1. Taxonomy (NCBI): domain Bacteria; kingdom Pseudomonadati; phylum Pseudomonadota; class Alphaproteobacteria; order Rhodobacterales; family Roseobacteraceae; genus Ruegeria; species uncultured Ruegeria sp. Next base: position 66,229 of record NZ_CANLDZ010000002.1, read on the forward strand.
AGGCTGGGACAGCGGGCGGTTGGCGATGATCCTCGCGGTGCTCGAAGCCCGCTGCGGGATTCCCTTTGCCGGGCTTGATGTGTATCTCAACGTTGCCGGCGGGTTGAAAATTGGCGAACCTGCAGCCGATCTGGCAGTGGCCGCCGCACTATTGAGCGCGCGCGAAGACACGGCCCTGCCCGCTGATACCGTTGTTTTTGGAGAAATCTCGCTATCTGGGGCACTTAGACCGGCCCCGCAGACCGAAAACAGGTTGAAAGAAGCGCAAAAACTTGGTTTCACAGCTGCGATTGCTCCGGCAGGTGGCAAAACCGGCACTGTGGCAGGTCTGACACTCACCCGACCCTCTGATTTGGTGGGGTTTGTTGGCGAAACCTTCGGAGCAGGTTAAGGTCGCGCCCTGAGGGGCAGAAAAAAAGAACAGGCGAGGGCCATGGAAGGTTTTACAATTATTGACGGGGTGGTCGCCCTGATCATCGTTCTGTCGGGCCTGCTGGCCTATTCGCGCGGGTTCATGCGCGAAGTCATGGCCATCATAGGCTGGGTCGCGGCCGCCGTTCTGGCGTTCATTTTCGCGCCACAAGCGGTACCGCTGGTCAAGGAAATCCCGGTGGTTGGAGATTTCCTGCGCGACAGCTGTGAATTGTCGGTGATCACCGGTTTCGCTGCCGTCTTTGCAATCGCCCTGATCGTGGTCAGCATCTTCACACCGCTGTTTTCCTCGCTGGTGCAGCGCTCGGCGCTTGGCGGGCTGGATCAGGCGCTGGGGTTCTTCTTCGGTATTGCCAGGGGCATCCTGTTGGTGGCCATCGCCTTCTTTGTGTACGACACCGTAATGACCGGGCAGTCTTATACGATCGTTGACGAAAGCCGCTCGGCCAAAGTGTTCGAACAGTTCAGCTCGCAAATCGAAGAGCAGAACCCAGAACAAGCTCTGGGCTGGGTGACACAACAGTATGAAGAGCTGGTGGCAAGCTGTACCGCTGGTACCGAGGCACCTGCCGAAGCGGCACCCTCCGATAGCTGATTACGCAAGTTCACAAGTTTGTATCTAAGCCCGGCGTTTGACCGGGCTTTTTCTTGCGCAGCGCTCAGACGAAGCCTTCTCCGCCGCAGACAGTGCAACGGCTTGATTTCACCCCGAAACACCCATCACAACGGCTGCTGATCGGCTTGCCATAAACATCGCGGCTTTTGATCACTTCACCCGTCCCGTTGCAAATCTGACAGGGCGCCCGCCCCATACCCTGGCACCGATGGCAGCGCCGCTTGGGCTTTTCTTCTTTGCGATAGGTAGGTTTGTTTTGCCACATACTCGAACCCTGCCTGCGACTCTGGAATAAGAATTGCACCGACGCATCAACATGACAGCATATATGTTTGCGCATGTCACCAACCTCGTGCTGTGTCTTTGCCGAACACAAATATGACCTGCGGCAATAGGTGTTTGTGATCCTTTGATGACAGCGCCGCTGTTAGGCAGTATGTGGAACCCAACCCGTCACGGAATCGGAGCCGCCGATCTTGTTCTTTCTGTATTCATTTGCCGCCGCGGCTATGATGTTCGCCTATTTGGCGTCAAGAACAGCAGAAATCACACGCTATGCGCCCTCGATGCAAATGATCCGATCCCGGCGGCCAGTCAAACCTCGCGTCAAAAAATCATAGAAGTTGGAGCCCGTACATGTGTGGGATTTTGGGGATCGCAAGCCGGACACATGATGTCTTTGCGGAAATCTATGATGGGCTGTTGATGTTGCAGCACCGCGGCCAGGACGCCTCGGGTATCGTTACTTACAATGGCGAATTTTTCCGCGAGAAAAAATCCAACGGTCTGGTGAAGGACGTCTTCAATGCCAGCGATGCCGAGACTCTTATGGGCAAAATCGGCATGGGCCATGTCCGCTATCCAACAGCAGGATCGCTCAGCGCGTCTGAGGCGCAGCCGTTCTTCGTGAACGCGCCCTACGGCATCTATCTGGTTCACAACGGCAACATCACCAACACCGCCGCGCAGCGCGAGAAGGTCACCGGCAAGTACAGTCGCCACCTGCGGACTACGTCGGATTCCGAAATTCTACTAAACGTGATGGCCGATAAAGTCGCCGATGCGATCAAGGTCAATGGCAACGCCGACCCGATCCGCAACATCTTTGCTGGGGTCAAAATGACCATGGAACGTGTTCAGGGCGCCTATTCGGTGATCTGTCTGGTGGCCGGCGTCGGGATGCTGGCCTTCCGCGATCCTTATGGCATTCGCCCCCTGTCAGTTGCCAAGCGAGAGGTCGACGGCGCAGGCGACGACTATGCATTTGCGTCCGAGGACGTAGCATTTGGCATCAACGGCTTTGACAAGCTGCGCGACGTCAAGCCGGGTGAGGCCATCCTGATTGATCTGGACGGCAACATGCACACGTTCCAGGCGGTCGACGGTCAGTTGACACCTTGTATCTTTGAATACGTCTATCTGGCGCGTCCGGATTCGATGCTGGACGGTGTATCCGTTTACAAAACCCAAATGCGCATGGGCCAGACGCTGGCACGCCAGATTGAGGCCGCAGGGCTTGAGATCGATCGGATCATACCGGTCCCTGACAGCGCCCGCCCTGTGGCACTGGAAGTCGCCAAGGCCACCGGCATTTCGTATCGGGAAGGTCTGGTCAAGAACCGCTATGTCGGACGGACCTTCATCATGCCGGGCCAGGAAGAACGCCAGAAATCCGTACGACGCAAACTAAACGCGGTTCCGTTGGAGTTCAAAGACCACAATGTCTTGCTGATCGACGATTCGATCGTGCGCGGCAACACAATCAAAAAGATCGTTCAGATGTGCCGGGAAGCAGGTGCTAAGAAAGTTTACGTCGCCAGCGCCTCACCGCCGGTGAAATATCCAAATGTCTACGGCATCGACATGCCGACAAAACACGAATTGATCGCAAACGGTAAAGACATCGAAGAGATCCGCGAAGAACTGGGCGCAGACGCCCTGTTCTATCAGCATCTGGACGATCTGATCTGGGCCGCCAAAGAAGGCAATCCTGACATCGAGGCATTTGACTGTTCGTGTTTTGACGGCGAATACATCACCGGCAGTGTCAGCCCGGATTATCTGGACAGCCTGGAAAACAGCACCCGCGTCAGCAAAAAGCGGGAGGATATGCAAGTTCCGGGCGGGTCGTGGAATGCAGCCAAGCTCGCCTCGGGTTGATCACCGGCATCGACAGGCGGTCTCGACCCGAATCGCGATGCGTTTGGACATCTAGTGCCGCGGCATGTATTGCCGGTGTCGCCTGACCATTTGCCGTCACCGGTAGAAATCCGCGCACGATGCCATCCAGAATATGACGGTTTAGCAAGGGGTTCCAGAAAGCCCGTGTCACATGAGATTTTGCGACGCTGCGGCAGTCTTTTGTTCCCTTATCCTGTTTGATAGCCGGCGCCTGACCACCACTCACCAAAAAGGGGTTGGGCCCCTGCCCTGACCGCATTTCATGTCAAACGCCACTGTCAAAAGCGCGGCCACTCAAAAGGGCGCGTTGAAAAAGAATTCGGTCTCGGTTCTGGGGATATTTGGGCCGAAAGCTGACCTGCATGCTCTGATGCGACTGTCATCCGGCCGTGTGAAAGAGGTGAAAACCGGCAGCCGGGTCGCCTCGGGCACGGTGGTTGCCATCGACGAACATGGCATCATGCTGCGACAAAGCGGCCAAACCAAGCGGATCGCCATCCCCGGCAGCTAATCGCATCTTGACGCCCCGCGTGCGGCGGGTCAAACCGCAGTCATGACCGATCAGATCAAAATCGCCCTTGTCACAGGGGCTTCTCGCGGATTGGGTGCAGCCTTGGCCGAGGCGCTGGTGCCCGACTATCACGTCGTCGCCGTGGCCCGCACAACCGGTGGGCTGGAAGAGCTGGACGACCGCATTCAGGCCAAAGGTGGCTCGGCCACTCTGGCGCCGATGGACATCACGGACCCCAACGCCATGGCGACCCTGTGCCGTGGCATTCATGATCGTTGGGGCAAGATCGATCTGTGGCTGCATACCGCAATCCATACCTCGGCCCTTACGCCTGCGCATTTTGTCGACCCCAAGGAATGGACCAAGGCGATCAATACAAATGCCAATGCCACGTCGATCCTGATCCCGTATGTTGCACCACTTTTGGGTGAGGCCGGGCATGCCGTATTCTTTGACGACCCCAAAGCCGGAGAGAAATTCTACGGCATTTACGGTGCGACCAAAGCGACCCAGATGGCCCTGGCGCGCAGCTGGGCAGCTGAAACCGAGCGCACCGGACCTAGGGTTTCGATCGTCGAACCTGCGCCTATGCCCACGGCAGTACGGGCCCGGTTTCATCCCGGTGAAGACCGTGATGCACTGACCAGCACGTCGGACGCAGCCGCGCAAGTTCTCGCTCAGATTTAGGAATGGTCTTTCGGGCCATGCCTCCGGCGGGGATATTTTTTGCCAGATGAAGCGGCGCGTTATGCGATATAGACGCCGTTGCGACCTGCCAGGTCGACAAAAAACTGCCAGGCGACGCGGCCTGAGCGCGCGCCGCGCGTGGCTTGCCATTCAATGGCTTCAGCCCGCAGCATTTCCGCATCGACAGTAACGCCATAAGCCGCGCAGTAGCGGTCGATCATGGCCAGATATTCGTCCTGATCACAGGGGTGGAAGCCTAACCACAGGCCAAAACGATCCGACAGCGATACTTTTTCCTCGACCGCCTCGGACGGGTTGATCGCGCTGGAGCGTTCGTTTTCGATCATGTCCCTTGGCATCAGGTGGCGGCGGTTAGAGGTAGCGTAGAACACCACATTCTCGGGTCGGCCCTCGATGCCGCCATCCAGAACCGCTTTGAGCGATTTATAGTGCTGGTCATCATGGCTGAAAGACAGGTCATCGCAAAACAGGATGAACCTGTGCGGCGCGGCGCGCAGGTGGTTTAGCAAGCGCGCGACCGAGCCCATATCTTCGCGCTGCAGCTCCACCAGTTTCAGGTCAGGATGATCCGCGTGCAACGTGCCATGAACCGCCTTCACTAGGCTGGATTTCCCCATCCCCCGCGCGCCCCAAAGCAGCGCGTTGTTGGCCTTGAAGCCAGTTGCGAACCGACGCGTGTTATCCAGCAGAGTATCCCGCGACCGATTGATGCCCACCAGCAAGTCCAGATCGACCCGATTGACCTGCGCAACCGGCACCAGCCGATCTGGATCCACGTGCCATACAAAAGCCGAAGCGGCGTTGAAATCGGGCGCGGCCAGAGGTGCTGGTGCCATACGCTCCAACGCGTCGGCAATACGATTCAGGGCTTGATCGTCCATCGGTTCCTCCGGAGTATTTCGCAGGGTTTCAATCATGTTCCGTCCCGCGCAACAAGGGCTGCACATGAAAAAGGCGCGCCAAACAAGGGCGCGCCTGATCCAATTTCACAAGCACATTACTTGTCGTCTTCGAAGTCCTGCATCAGGTCATCGTCTGCCTCGGCTTCGTCGTCGTAATAACCGTCGGCACGCAGTTTTTCTTCGCGCTTCTTCTCGACACGTGCCACCAGGAAGATGGAGACCTCGTACAGACCATAGACCACGACAAACAGGATGATCTGAGTGATCACATCTGGCGGTGTGACCAGCGCAGCCAAGACAAGGATGCCTACCATCGCGTATTTTCGAACGCTGCCCAGGCCTTCGGCACTGACCAGCCCGGCTTTGCCCATAAGGGTCAGCAACACTGGCAACTGGAAACACAGGCCAAACGCAATGATGAATTTGAGTGTGATGTCCAAGGACTCGTTGACCTTGCCAAAGAAGGTGATTTTCACGCCTTCAGCGGTTTCAGGGACAACAACGATTTCTTCAGGTACATCGCCACTTGTGGCTGACAGCAGGTTGGCGAAAATCGAGCTGACATCTGCAAAGCCCAAAAAGAACTGCATCGCCAAGGGCGTAACGACAAACTGCGCAAAGGATGCGCCCAGCAGGAACATAAACGGTGACGCGACAAGAAAGGGCATGAAAGCACCCTTTTCAGACTTGTAAAGCCCCGGTGCCACAAAGCGCCACAACTGGTACGAGATCACCGGGAACGCCAGCGCAAACCCGAACACCATCGAGATCCTGAACAGCGTGAACAAGTATTCCTGAGGCGACGTATATTGCAGCGTCGGCGCAGGATCACCCAGGGCACGCAGCGTTGCCTCGATCGGTTGCACCAAAAACTGCAAGATCGGTTCGGCCACCGTGAACGCGACGATGATGCCAATAACAAACGCGATGACGGACCGGATCAGCCGCGTGCGCAGTTCGGCCAGATGTTCAATCAAAGGGGCCGAGGAATCCTCGATTTCGTCGGTCTTGCTCATGTTTTGCTTTCAGTGTTCAGCGCGGCTTCGGCCTCTTCTGCCTTTGCCAGTGCGTCAGCAGCTTCTTTGGCCTTGCGTTCGGCCGCAGCACGGGCCGTCGTGGCCTGAATTTTCTTGGCCTGTTCTGCCCGTTCGGCCGCAAGCTTGCCAGTTTCGCTGTCTGGATCGAACTTGGTTGGATCGATGCTTTTGGCCATATCTTGCGCGGCCTCTTTCACGCCGTCCATCGCGCTCCCGACCGGGTTGGTCGCGGCATTCAGCCCCTTTTTGATCTCATTCACGCCGGCCTCATCAGCCGCATCGTTCATCGCCGAGCTGAATTCACGCGCCATGCCCCGCGCCTTGCCAACCCATCGGCCGACATTGCGGAACAACACCGGCAAGTCTTTCGGCCCGACCACAATCAGGGCGACGACGCCGATGACCAGAAGCTCGGTCATGCCCAGATCAAACATTGGGAATTAGACCTTGTCTTTTTCGGTTTCCGGCGTGACGTCCTTGGCCAGTTCCGAGGCTTCCTGTTCGCCCTCTTCCACGCCTTCTTTAACACCCTTCTTGAACGAAGTGATGCCTTTGCCGACTTCGCCCATCAGCGAACTGATTTTTCCGCGTCCAAACAGGACCAGAACCACAACTGCGATGAGCAGGATGCCGGGTAAACCGATATTGTTAAGCATGTCTTTTCTCCTAGTGCGTCGACGCTAAGCGCGCCGGAAATCTGTTTTCGCGTTGTGTTTACGACCCAAAGCGCTCTGCAGAAAGAGATCTGAGGCATTGGATGGCCCGAAATTGATGAGTTTGGGCATTTTCTAAGGGCTCGCCTTTTTCAACTGACAGGTTTATGTCAGTTGATGGTGGCTAGGTCTAGGGCATCTAAACCCAGTCAACGGAGACTCAGATGACCCAAGTCGCAGAAATTGTAACATTCAAGCTGGCCAATGGCACCACCTCGGAAGAGTTCGTGAAACTCAGTCAGGCCTCGGAAGAGTTCGTGCGTTCAGCGCCCGGCTTTATGCACCGTCAGCTCAGTCTGGGCGAGGAAGGTCAATGGACCGATTATGTGATTTGGCAGGACATGCAGTCCGCGAAAGATGCCGCCGCGCAATTCCCGGAGCAGAATTTTGCCTCGGCCCTGATGGCCACTATGCAGCCAGACAGCGTTCAGGTCAGACATGAGCATGTGCTATGGAATATGACATCGTAACGGACAGGGCGGCGCGCCCGAGGAAAGCAAATGCGCCGCACTGATCGACTGTTTGATATCATTCAGATCCTGCGCGACGGCAAATTACACCGCGCGCAGGACATTGCAGACCGGCTTGAGGTGTCGGTCCGCACGATCTATCGCGACATGGACACGTTGGTTGCTTCGGGCGTTCCGGTCGAGGGCGAGCGTGGTGTGGGATATATGGTGCGCGAGCAGATCACCCTGCCCCCGCTGAACCTGACACCCGCCGAGCTTGAAGCGCTGAATCTGGGCATGGCCATTGTGGCCGAGGCAGCTGATCCCGACCTAAAGGCGGCTGCGGGGTCGCTTGCCGACAAGATCGATTCTGTGCTGCCGACACAGGTCGTGGCCGAGGCCGATACCTGGAAATTCGCCGTCTATCCCTCTGCAGATGCCGCGCGTGGTCTGGCTCATATGGCCCCGATCCGAGCGGCGATCAAATCCCGTCAAAAACTACGCTTGTCCTATCGCCGTATCGACGGTGTTCTGACAGATCGAGTTATCCGCCCCCTGCATATGGAATACTGGGGGCGAGTCTGGACGCTGACCGCCTGGTGCGAGTTGCGAGAAGGCTTTCGCGTGTTCCGTATCGACCTGACCGAAACCGTCACACCTATGCCCGAAGTCTTTGCGGACGAGCCAGGAAAACGGTTGAGTGACTATGACCCAACCGCCTGATGCCGCGTGATTTCCTTCGAAGCTTTATCAGCGAGGTGGCCGGGTACGGACGGCGCCGAAATCACTTCAGATATGGCTCGGGATCGACAGATTCAAATCCTTTGCGCACCTCGAAGTGTACATAGGCATTGTCCCCACCGCGCAGCGCAGCAATCTTTTGACCGCGCCGAACCCGATCACCTTTTTTGACGGTGATGCCTTCAACATTGGCGTAAACGGTCAGCAGATCGTTGGTGTGCTTGACCACTATGATTGGCACTTGGTCTGCATCCGCCGTGATGGCTGCAACTGTTCCTGCTTCGGCCGCTTGAACCGAGGTCCCCGGGGCAGCTGCGATATCGATGCCTTCGTTCTTGCCCTTGTCGTAGGTCCGAATGATCTTACCCGACACAGGCAGAGACAACGCCCCTGATCCGGTGGAATTGCTGGGCGCCTCGGCTGTGACATCCGGCGCCTCAGCCGCCTCAATCTTTTCTTCCGGCAATGGTTGCGTCGCACTAGGCGGGGTCGGTGTGGGTGAGCCCTGTCCCGGCTGAGTCACCTCGGTCGCAGCAACCGGAGCAGCCGCTGCGGTTTGCCGAGGGGCCGCCTGGTCCTTGACGGGAATAAGCAGGTACTGCCCTTCCCGGATTGCGAAATCAGGCCCCAGCCCGTTCCACTCGGCCAGCGACTCGACCGGTACGTTGTACAGGCGCGAAATCGTATAGGCGGTTTCGCCACGTTTCACTTTATGTCGCGTCGGCTCTGGACCGGGCTGCACGGGCGCCGTGGTGGCTTTGGGCTTGGCGGGCTCCAATGTCGTCGTCTGAACACCGCCAGAATCGGGTGCCTGATCAATCGCTGTGCCAGCAATTGTGGCAATGTCTACGCCACTCGCACCGCCGACCGATCGCGGCAGGGCGAGGATTTCGCCATCACGCAGCCCGTCATTGGGTTGCAGGCCATTGAAACGGGCCAGTTCCCCTCCAGGCAGGCCCACACGGGCGGCCACATCTGCAACCGTGTCACCCCGGCGGGCAACGGCAACCTGATAGTTGGGATAGGTGATAACGCCACGCCCATCCGGCGCTGGCCTGTTGGCGGTTGCGGATAACGCGGCTGGCGATGTCGAAAATCCGCCGACTTCACCGCGCAGATCATAGTCCAACGGACCTTCGCACCCGGCCAAAACCGCCAGTGCGGCAACCCCTGTCGCACAGCGGCGTATCGCTGATTTGGAAACTGCTCTCATCATTTTGTCCTCAACGCCTGCCCCTGTTTTCCGGGGTTCCGGCGACCAATTCGGTACGTCCTTTACGTCTCGTCCTTCCCAAGCCCCTCAAGCAGAGGCACAAAACGAACAGACGTTAATTCGTCATAGTCCAGACCGTCCTCGGTACGCGTCACCTTGATAAGCTGCTGCACCGCATCCGACTGTCCCACGGGTAGCACCATGATACCCCCGATTTTAAGCTGCGCCAAGAGCGGTCCTGGCGGGTCCTCGGCGGCGGCTGTTACAATGACCCGGTCAAACGGCGCCTGCTCGGGCAAACCATAGGATCCATCTGACAACATCGAAGTGATATTGGTCAGCCCCATTTCGCTGAACAGCTTGCCGGTTTCGTTTACCAAACGCCGATGACGCTCGACTGTGTAGACACGGCGCGCCAGCTTGGACAGGACGGCTGCCTGATACCCCGACCCGGTGCCAATCTCTAACACCGTGTCGCGTGGGCGCACGTCCAGAGCCTGAGTCATCAACCCCACAACTGAAGGCTGGCTGATCGTCTGACCACATGCGATGGGCAGTGGCATATCTTCGTAGGCCCGGTCCGCGAACAGGCCAGTAACAAACCGGCCCCGGTCAACCTTTTCCATCGCGGCCAGAACACGCGCATCTGTCACGCCCCGCTTGCGTAGGGCGAACAGGAATTGCATCACTGTTTCCGGGTCCAGTCCGCTCATTCGATCGACTTCAACGCCTCCAGCGTATCATAGGCCGTCAGGTCGGCACGCATCGGTGTGACCGAGATATATCCTTCCAGATTGACGGCGGCATCTGTTCCTGGCGCGGTTGGGTTGTGCTGGTATCCGCCCTTGATCCACAGAAACCGTCGCCCCGAAGGCGAGCTGTGCGGCTCGACCGAAAAGCGGGTATCTTTGCGATAGCCCTGCGGCGCGACACGAGTGCCCAAAACTTCATCGGCCGGAACCGGTGGAAAGTTCACGTTGTAGAACAGTCTGTAATCGCCCTGCTCGTCTGGTGTGGCGTCCAAAATGCGGCGCACAAGATCGGCGCCAAACCGCTTGGCGGCCTCGAACGGGTCTTCCAAACCCAGATTGCGCGGTCCGAAATACTGCGACAGGGCGATTGCGGGCACACCTTGCAAAGCGGCCTCCATCGCGCCACCGATTGTCCCCGAATACAGCGTGTTTTCGGCCGAGTTGTTGCCCCGGTTCACCCCTGACAACACCAGATCCGGCGGGCATTCGATCATCACGTCGTGCAACCCGGCCAAAACGCAATCCGCGGGTGAGCCTTCGGCGGCAAATCGGCGGTCCCCCAGTTTTGCGACCATCATGGGATGGGTATAGCTGATGCAATGCCCAACGCCCGATTGCTCGAATGCCGGTGCAACCACCCAGACCTCACCGTCGGGTCCGGCCAGATCCGCTGCGATCGCCTCGAGCGTGATCAACCCCGGAGCGTTAATCCCGTCATCGTTGGTCAGAAGAATACGCATGCCCGTTCCACCCCCGCGTTTGGCCCTTGATAGACGTGCCACCGCGTTGCAGCAAGCGACGCGCCGCCACAATCTGCGGCTTTCGCGCACCACTTAGTTGGAAACTGCGGGGCAAACCCTGTCAGACCGGAAATACAAAACACCTGTCACGTCGAATGGTTAGCCACATGACCCTCCCCGGACCCGGAACGAACACGTTCGGAACCGTTGCCCTTAGGATCGAGCCGTCATAGTCCATACGGAACTCGACGAGGCTTTCATTGCCTAAAAACCGGGCCCGCTCGACAACACCGCGTGCGGCAACTCCGTCCGTGGCCGTCGGCAGGGGACCTTTGCCGTTACGGTCGAAATCCAGCTTGATATGTTGCGGGCGAAAGACAATCTCGACATCTGTTCCGTCTGGAACCCCTGGCGCCAGGAATTGACCAAAAGGTGTCTCGGCCAATGCTCCGTTAACTTGCGATCGCAACACGTTGACATCGCTAAAAAATGAGACCGCCGCTTTATCCGCGGGGCGTGTGTACACATTGTAGGGCGCGCCTTGCTGCACGATACGGCCGCCCCGCATCAACGCAATCTCATCGGCCATGCGCATCGCCTCTTCCGGTTCGTGCGTGACCAGCAGAACAGCAGCGTCTTCTTCCTTAAGGATTGCCAGCGTTTCGTCACGGATACCATCGCGCAAACGGTTATCGAGCCCCGAGAAGGGCTCGTCCATCAGCATGATGCGTGGACGCGGGGCCAGCGCACGGGCCAGCGCGACACGCTGCTGCTCGCCCCCCGACAGGTGATGCGGAAACCCGTCGATGAAGCGCATCAGATCGACCTTGGCCAACAGCTGTTCCACGCGGGCGCGTTTTTCGTCTTTACTGCCCTTAAGGCCAAACGCCACGTTGTTGGCTACGCTCAGATGCGGGAAAAGGGCAAAGTCCTGAAACATCAAGCCAATTTCCCGCCGCTCGGGCGGCACCCGAAACACCGTGTCGCAAATCAGCTTGCCATCGACGTAGATCTGGCCGCTTTCCTGCATCTCGACACCCGCGATCATTCGCAGCGTCGTGGACTTTCCGCAACCAGACGGGCCCAGCAAACAGGTCACCTGCCCCGCCTGCACGGTCAGGGAAACATCATCCACCACGACCCGCCCGTCATACCGGGCGACCAGATTTCGAATTTCCAACCGAGGAGGAGCTGCGTTCTCTGTCACCAATGGACCCCGTTGCCTTTCCCGATCAATTTCATCGGGCTTGGGCCGAGATAGCAATCCCGCCCCTCAGGCGCAAGCGATCAGCTTACGTGCGCAACACACCGCGGCCCACCTTGTTCCGGAAACGATATAATGCCAATTCCAAGCCTAAATTGACCAATGTCGTACATGGGATGGCCGGTGGCTATGATCGCCGCGTTGGCTCATCTGTTCCTCCGCTCCTCTGCCACCATTCGGCGTAGCCATCCAGAAGCGCTTGTAAGTCGTCCAGTGACTGAGGAAACTGTGAGAAACTGTGAGCGACGGGCACATCCACCCAAGGCATCTTTTCATCAGTCATCAATTCCACGAACGGTTCGAACGACGCGGCTTGGTCCAGCACTGACGTCCGCAGGTTAACTCGCCAATCCGCCCCTTCAATCCGGGAATAGATGAAATTCAGGCACGACGCACAAAAAAAATGCGTCCGTCCGCTTGAATGGCGACCGCCTTTGATCACTTCGCCAGTGTAAGAAAAACTGTCACTTGGAAACATCGTCGTGAGAGAATACGCGCTCGCGCTGAATTTATGACAATCGCGACAATGGCATGCCAGGGTTAAAAGCGGCGACGCGGTCACTTTGACCCGCACAGCACCACAAAGGCAGGCGCCTGCATACGGAGGTTTGGGACATACCATCGGAGACTCTCACTTTCTTTCGTCACTTGCGGAACGCAAACAGACTTAGGAACTGCTATGCCGAACACTTCGAGCCCCGTGCGCAACAGAAACAGAGCCCGTCGCTGGATGCAGTCTACGTACCCAACCTTCTGGCGCAACGTCCGCAGCGAGCCCTAAAGCAACCTATGCTGCAATTTGCACTAAAGCCAGCCAAGCACTGATAGGCGATATCAATTGCAGCTCAAACTGAGTTGGTGCGCAAGGTCAATATGCACGCACCAATCCCAGCCGAATCTTGTCACAGCTCCACAACGACTTGGCCGATCGCAGATCCACTAGCCAATTGCGTATGAGCTGCGCTGACATCGGCCCAACCAAACCTTTACTCGTCGACTACTGGTCTAAGCCCGCCCGCATCTGCCATGTCGGCCAATATCCTCAGGATGTCACCATGGGTTTGCCGTCCGATATTGTGATTCAGCGGGATCAACATGAAGACGAAGTGCAGAGACAGACCTTTGAAATGCACAGGCGTCGAGTCAATCTCGACCGTTGAGGCGACATGGCCATTGAGCTTGGCGGCTTCGAACGAGTTCGTCAGGTTCGGCCCACCCACGCTGTCGAAAACCACATCGAATCCCATGCCATCGGTATGCTCTACCACATAGTCCTCGATTTGTTGCATTGTGAAATCCAGTGGACGCCCCCTGAGGTTCTCGATCAGGGCCACCTGATCTGCGCCGCGGCCTGTTACGGACACTTTGGCATCAGGGTGACAGGCGATTTGGATGGCAATAATACCAACGCCAACGGCACCGCCTTGCGCCAGCACGGTCTGCCCTTCGCCACCACCAGCACGGCTCAGCCCTTCGCAGGCGGTGATACCGACGAGAGGCAGCTCTGCGGCGTCTCGCATCCTCAGCGTCTTGAGTTTGTATGCAATAAGGCGGGCATCTGCACTAATGTACTCTGCGAGAGAGCCCGGGATGTCCCTCAACCCACCGTCACAGCCATATAACTCATCGCCTATGGCAAAATCTCTGACGCCTTCGCCAATTGCGACGATTGTGCCAGCAAAATCCATGCCAAGCACAGCTAGTAATTTGGTGGACAGAGATAGGTCCGCGCCCATGCCTCGGATCATTGTATCGACGGTGTTGACGTTGGTCGCGGCCACTTTGACAACTACATATCCAGATGTCGTGACAGGGTCAGGCATTTCAGTAAGCGCGAACGGCGCGTCGGATCCATAGGCGTTAAAACCAATGCTTTCATTAAGGTGTTCCTTTGGGATGTTGCATCAGACGCACATCGTAACAATGCACGCCTGACAAGATCATTGTGTTTCGGGGTGGTCAGTTGATGTCCTGAACCTGCATCACCAGATCGCCCCATTTGCGCTGGTTCTCGATGTCGTGTTCCAGACCTTGTTCATCAGCGATGGTGAAACGTTTGACGGCTGGGGTCTTGCTGGTCGCCTGATAAAGCCAATAGGCTTCGGCTTTCAGCGCTTCATCAATAGGCTTGTCGATCGATTCATAGACCATCTGTTTGCAGGCATTGATCGACTCTGCTGGAAACTGTGCTATCCGCTCGGCCAGCGCTGTCACGTACGGGCCTATTTCATCCGGCTCCAAAGCTTTGTTGATGGTGCCCAGACGCTCTGCATCATCCGCGTCGTAGTCCTGCGCGCTCAGGATGATCTCAAGCGCTTTGCCAAGGCCGGTTTGACGGGCCATGCGCGAGGCGCCACCGCCGCAGGGCAGGATGCCCATTCCGACCTCCATCTGCATGAACTTGTACTTTCCCCGCGTGGCAAAGCGCATGTCGAGCGCCAACGCTAATTCGTGCCCGCCTCCGCGTGCAAAACCTTCGAGCTTCGCGATGGTGGCCTGCGGCACCTTGCTGATGCGTTCGCAGACTGACTGCAGGTCCAAGAGCTGAGCATCTTCGCGGGATACCGCCTCAGTCGACGTGTCCTTGAGCAGGTCGGTGTCATAGTGGCAGACCCAGATTTCCGGGTTGGCAGATTGAAAGATCACAACTTTGGTGTCGCGATCTCGCTCTAAGCGCATGGCCAGACTGTTGAGGTCGGCCAGCATTTCCTGACCTTGCACGTTCACAGAGCCAAAGTTGAATGTCACTGTGGCAATGCCGTTTTCGACGGCTACGTCGAAAGTTTGAAAGTTTTCGTATTTCATCAGGCAGTCCTTTCTTGGGCCTCGACGCAGCACGCGTGAGGGGTAAGGGAGTGTTAAAGCTGGAAGCGGCTGGCGCTTTAGCGCCGCGCGGGTCAGTTGGTCTGGCTAATCAAACCTCTGATGGTGTTCATGACGTCGGCAACGTGACCTTTGTCCAGTGCTGCGGCATGCGGATCCGCGAAGCCTCCGCTGTCATTGTCAAAATAAGCGCCCGAAGCATTGGCGAACCGCTCTCCCAATGCCGCATCAATCAGAATATCAGCGCCTATGTTCATGTCGTTCCCGGCTACGCCAAAGCCCTCTTTCACCATTTTGGAGGCCAAAAGTGATCCGGGATTTACAGCCACCATAACTGGTGCTCCGGCTTGCGACTTGGCCCAATTCTGGGTCCAGATGGTGATCGCCAACTTGCTTTGGGCGTAGGCTTCCATATCCGCCAGCGGCACATTACCCTGCATGGCCTTAACGTTCACCGGGGCCTGTGCCGCCGATGACAGATTCACCACACGCCCGTCGGCAGGAATGATCGGCAAGAGCAATTCGGTCAGCAGATATGGCGCAAGGGTGTTTACGACAAAGCGAATATCCTGACCATTTTCAAGCACGGTTTGCGGGGCTTTCAGCACACCTGCGTTGTTGATCAACACATCTAGTTTGCCATGCTTGGCCCGCACGCTTTCGGCCAGTTTTCGCACCGCGGACAGATCGCTCAGATCAGCGGCATAGGTTTCGACATCACCGCCGACTTCGGTGGCAACACTCTCCAATTTGGCTAAACTGCGACCATGCAAGAGCACTTTGTGCCCATTGGCTGCCAGCTTCTTTGCTGTCAGCAGGCCAATGCCGTCGGTTGAACCTGTAATGAGAATAGTCTTTTTCATCGGTCTGATCCTTCAGGAAAAGTCAGGCAGCACAGTGTCCGCCAGATGTTCGAGGGTTGTATAGATGGGCGCTTGATTGAACCTTAGGTTCAGCGCGACGTGATTGACCCCGAGCGTTTCAATCTCGTGCAGATAGCTGCGCAGGAAGTTGGTGCCAGACTGAAACCCAAGGTGGATCGGGCGCGGAGGCGCAGCGGGGTCGGCAACGACATCGACATAGAGCGATTGCATGACAGGCTTATCCAGTTGGCCTGCTGCTTTCACGAGTCGCCGGTAGTCTGCAATGACTTGGCCCTGAGCCACCACGCTGCGCGGATAGGTCATCCAACCATCTCCGTTCTGCGCCACCCAATCGGGTGCTTGCTGGCTGCCACCTGTAATGAGCATCGGCAGGCGCGTTCCGTGCGGCTTTGGCAATAGGTCAATCTCGCCAGGCAGTTTGCCCTGTGCATTTTCATGCTTGGGGTAAGCCGATCCAACCGCGCGGATGTATCCAAAGCTGTCGCGGAAACGCGTCCCACGGTCATTATAGCTCTGGTTCATCGCCGGGTATTCCTCAGGGCGATCACCAGAAGCAACACCCAACAGCAGACGCCCACCCGACAGCACATCAGCCGTCGCTGCCGCCTTGGCGACATGAGCGGGGTGACGTAATGGCAGGATCACACTCGATGTTCCAAGCGCAATCCGGCCCGTCACTGCTGCCAGCGCACCCAGATAGACAAACGGATCGAAGATTTGGCCGGGATCACCGAAGCTTGGAACATTGAAAGGCACATCCCGCAGCCAAAGTGCTGCAAACCCAAGTTCCTCGGCTTTCTGAGCCGCTTCCAGATGATCCCGTAGCGTTGGTTCTGCGCCGACGGCATATGCTTCGAGAGGCAACACAAGGCCAACACTCAGTCGCCCGGGACGGAACACTCGGTTGTAGGCCACGTTGATTTGGGCAAACTCAGTCGGCTGCATTTCATCCAACATATCTGGCCCTCCTTCAATAGCGCACCAAAGTGCGGCTCTCGATGCTTTTGCGAATGGTAGTGACGTTTGGATCCTCGACCATATCGAGCGCGCTATGCGCAATCGACGGTAGTCCTTGATTGTCATAGATGTTGAAGATTGCGACCTCATCCGGCGTCATCTTGGATTGATATATCCATTCATGATCAGGATTTCCCACCAGCCCCATGATTTGCCCCTTGCGGTCGGGATATACCAGGTCCAGCAGAATCCAGTCAGACGGGTCAACGGACGACGGGCGAACAAATCCTAGGGGTGCCGAGTTTATAGGATGATCCACAGGACGCCATACATTGACAAAGGCATAGTGTCCTTGCGCCCATTCCGCTGCGGTCTCGACGCCCAACAGATCGACGAGGCGTTGCTCGGCTCCATTTCTACTGTAGTCACTGTGGACATTGCGCGCCGGTTTACGCGTTGCTTCGGGGTCATCCACCCGGACGGTGTGATCAAAAACCACAACCTCTCGCGCACCCAGCCTGTCCTGCAGCATCGCCTTTAGTTCCGTATCGTAAATCGGTTTCCAGCCGTCGCCTGCAAAGTCTCGGACCTGCGTTTTCAGTGGCGTGATTTCAACGGCATCACACGCAAATGAAACTGAAGAAGTCGTTGTGCGGTTGTCCGCTAGCACAACAGATGTCGCTGCCAGTTCAGGGGAAATCAGGTTGCCTGCGATCCCGCCAGCATCAAGTTCAAAGGCTTGCCGATAAGACTTGTGAACATGGTAGTTGACTGTGGCTGTCCGTGTCATTTGCGCCTCCTGCATAAGCTCTGTTGTGTCTGTGAAAGGGATTTAACTTCGATCAGACTGCAGATAAACTGCTCAATTATGGATTTATAATTCGGATACTGAATATAATGGGCTTAGACACAGATGCGCTTCGATTGTTTGTAAAGGCGGCAGAATTGCTGAACATCAGCGCTGCGGGGCGTGACCTGGGCATGGTCCCAGCGGTCTCCAGCGCAAGGCTTGCCAAGCTGGAGCAGAACCTGGGTTCCGAGCTTTTGCACCGCACGACGCGCAAAGTGTCGCTGTCGGTTGAAGGAGCCGATTTCCTGCCCTTCGCCCGCGAGATCATTGCGCAGGAAGAGGCAGCACTTGCTGCGTTGGGTAAACAAACGACAACGATCAAGGGTACATTGCGTTTTGCCGCGCCAAGCAGTTTTGCTCAGCTCTACATCGCGCCAATCCTGCCTAAGTTCCTTGAACAGCACCCCGATCTCAAGCTCGATCTGCGCCTGTCGGATGTGCAGTTCGACCTGATCGAAGGAAGCTATGATCTAGCACTCAGGAACGCGCCACTCGTCGACACCAGCCTGAAGGGCCGCAAACTGGCTGATGACCAGCGTATTCTTTGTGCTGCGCCACACTACCTCGACAAGCACGGCGTTCCCGAAACACCAGCCGATTTGAAAAGCCACCGTCTGATCGCTTTCCAAAACCTCCAGCCGCGGCCACTGACAGGGCCGGAAGGCGAGAACGCCATTTTCGATCCTGCATCTGCGAAGGTTCAATTGATTATCGATGACGGTAAAAGCCAGGTCCGCGCCACGCTTGCTGGAGCAGGTATTTCATTGAACGCTCTATGGAGCGTGCATGACCAACTGAAATCAGGCCGTTTGATACGGGTTCTTCCAAACTTTGAGGCCAGTGAAGACAGTGTCTTGTGGCTGATCTATCCCAAGTCGAACGTACTGTCCCCGAAAGTGCGGGTGTTCATGGACTTTCTGGTCGCAGAGATTGGCGCAAAGCCTCCTTGGGAAACATGAGCGCAGGGTAGGTCAAGTGCGCTTTCAGACATCCTGACGCCAAGGTTGAGGACCAGGCGCAAAGCGGACATGCCTTATCCAATCGCAAAAGTCTGTTTTGTCCGCAAAGCGTACACTATATCAAAAGAACCTGCCAACCTAGTTCGACAGGTTTACCGAAAGCTTCCAGATCGCGCCTTATTAGGTCCGACAACCTCAGCAACAGCCGCCGGAAGCAACCTCGCCGTTGGCTTCAAACGGGCTTTCTCCGCCGCAGCCTTCGAAAATGCCATAATGGGTCGAGAAATCCCCAATGAACTCAAAATGCCGGGCAAAGCGGGTGTCTTTCAGCATCATCCAAGTATTACCGCAAACCGGAAAGACCTTGCCGGCCTCGATTATGTGATGATCGTCCAGCGCAAACTCATGCGGTGCGTGCGGCACCGTGCCCTTGTAGATGACGGCTTGACCAAAATCTTCACAGGCTGGTTCCAGTTCGGGCAGTTTGAACAGACGATACGTGGCTGACAGGAAGTTCAAAGGGGCCACGCGCTGTTCCAGCACCGGGTTTTCGATGGTCAGCGGGCGATGCGTCACCCGGCGTGGGTCGCCAAAGCCAGCAGCACGCGACATAGACAGGAAGTCGTTCCAATACAGTGCGCCGGATAGACACTCACCATACAGTACCTCATCTTCAGCCATCGCCTTTGGCACGCGGCGATCGGCATACACATCCGAGAAATACATCTCGCCACCGTCTTTTAGCAGGCGGTGCGCTCCTCTCAGAACAGCCTCTTTATCGGTGGCCAGATTGATCACGCAGTTTGACACGATGATGTCAAAGGAACCGGGCGCAAGGTCCAGTTCTTCCAGCTTTTCGATAAAGCCGTGATGGAATTCCACGTTGCTGCTCGCATGACCAAAGGTCTGCGCGTGGTAGTCTTGATGCGCGCGCGCCACGTCCAGCTGTTCGGGGGTCATGTCGACGCCAACAACGCGACCGTTTTCGCCCACCATCGCGGACAGAGCGTAAACGTCCCGTCCTGCGCCGCATCCCAGATCAAGAATATGCATCCCTTCAAGATCAAGCGGCGCGATCAACCCGCAGCCATAGTAACGGGTCAGCACATCATCATGAATTTGCGACAGAATACCCTTAAGGTGATCCGGCATATCATCCGGTGTGCAGCAGGCATTGGTTTGCAGATCAGCACTGCCTTGCAGCACTTCACCATAATAGTTCTGTACGGATTCATGCTTCATCGCGGTGCTCCTCTGTTCTCGAATGTCTCTCAGCTAATGCAGGTATAGGTGCTGCGCAATCCGCCAAAACACGTTTTGACAAAAGCGTGAGCGGCCCGGGCATCGCTTACCCCAGCAGTTCGAAATCTACACCCGCACAAACTTTGCCATTCACCTGAACCTCTAACCTGTGCGCACCGGGCACCAGTTTGAATGTGGTGGCGTCTGCCTTCAGCTTGTGGCGCTTGGTCAGCGAGAGTTGCCCGTCCTTCAAAACCGCCTGCTTCAGCTTATGCACCTTTGCAGTTGTTTTCCCGCCGGGGCGTTGAAAGTGAATGATATAGTCAACCAGCACCGGCTGCCCCGAGGCTCCGGTCAAATCGACTGAGAACTCAAGCGCGTCACCGATCCGGGGCGCGCCATGCACCTGAACGTCCACCGCAACCTCAGCATCCGGGTCATAGCCCAGCATTTTCATTGCCTGCGGGTGCCCGGATTTCACCAATCCCCGCAGCGTATGCGCGGTCATCCAGTCCAACTCATCCCGGTGCTGCAGATCCTGTTTCTGCCAGGTTTGTAACTGGTTCAGAACAAGTTCTGGGTCTTTCTTGGTGATATCGTTTAGATGGTTCGCGACCGACCGCGTGACATAGCGCGTCTTGTCCCCATGCAACCGGTCCAGCAATGGCAGCGGATCGTTCAGGCCAAGCCCGATCGCCTGCCCCCAGGGTAAACGCGGCCGCGTGCCTTCGCTGACAAGACGGCGCACATGGTAACTGTCATGCCCGCACCACCGATCCATGCGTTCCATAACCTGATCGGGATGTCGGTTGAGGAACGGACGAATGGCCCACTCCATTGAAAATCGCTGTGTCAGTTCTTCGATCACATCCAACGCCAGTTCGGGATGATCCAACCCCACCGAAACCACCCAATCCCCCAGGGGCGCAAAGATGAAATCGCCAAAATCATCATCCGTTTTGTCGGGATCCAACGGCGGTGGCAGGGCATTAAGGATGACGGGCGCGACATCTGGCAAATCGCCGGGAACGGCGTACTGCAAACACTCGGCGATCCACGCCATACGCTCCTTCAATTCCAGCTTTAGAAGCCGGGACATGACCCGTGCCTCGAACGCACCTGCATCAAAGGACGGGTCGGCATCGGCGAACAGACCCGCAAGGTAGCGAGTCTTTTCGGCGTTAAACAACTGATCCTTCAGTGAAAAACCCTGTGCCATTGTTACATCGTCAAATTGGTTGCGCCGCCATCCAGCAGGATGTTCTGCCCGACGACAAAACCGGCGTGCTGCGAACACAGGAAGGCACAGGTCGCGCCAAACTCCTGCCGTGTCCCATACCTGCGCGCGGGAATCGTTGCGGCACGTTCGGCGCGCGCCTCATCCATCGAGATGCCCTTTTGCGCCGCAACCCCGCCATCCAGCGAATTCGCCCGGTCTGTGGCGTGAATTCCCGGCAACAGATTGTTGATCGTCACACCATGCGACGCAACTTGCCGCGCTGTTCCGGCCACATACCCGGTCAGCCCTGTCCGCGCGGCATTCGACAGCCCCAGAACCGCAATTGGCGCGCGCACGGATTGCGAGGTGATGTTGACCACCCTGCCCCAGCCTTTGTTTATCATGCCCGGCAACAGGGCTTTCATGAAGGCAATCGGCGTCAGCATGTTGGCGTCCAGCGCCTTGATGAAATCGTCCCGATCCCAATCCGACCACAAGCCCGGGGGCGGCCCTCCGGCGTTGGTGACCAGAATATCCACCCCTTGCGCGGCTTCGATCACCTGCGCCTGTCCCTCAGGACTGGTCACATCACAGGCAACGGTTTCGACCGAAACACCATGATCCGCACGAATGCGCGCGGCCTCGGTTTCCAGCGCCTCAGCCCCGCGCGCGTTCATCACCAAGTTTACGCCAGCACCCGCCAGAGCCTCGGCACAGCCCAGACCGAGCCCTTTGCTGCTGGCGCATACCAGTGCGCGTTTTCCTTGAATTCCAAGATCCATTCTAACCCTCCCAACCAATTCTTGCCAAACATCTAGCACCGGTCCGGCAAGGAAGGCTAGAAACGGATTTTTCAAGCACGATCAACGCTTAGTAGAAGAACTCCTCCCGCACGATCTTGCCATCAGCGACGTGGTAGATGGCGACTTCGTTCATATCAAAGCTCTCACCGGTTTCTTTGAATTTGCCCTGAACTTTAAAAATCACGGCAAAGCGGTCATCGCCGTGTATCATTGGATCGCTGGCGCTGAAGTCGCTGACCTCGGTGGCATTGTCCCACCAAGCATGTTTGCCCCGGATCGCATCCAGGCCATGGGCTTCCCGCCCCATACCCTGATCATCCACAGCCTCGACCGAAACAGCATCTGCTGCATAGATCTTGCCCAGATTCTCGGTTGTCCGGTTTTCTCGGCATCCGGCCACAAGTTCCTGCGCGATTTCTTTCAAATTCATTGCTCCACTCCACTTTTTGTTCACTATATGTTCTTTTTGCCATGGCGATCCGATTCGGAACACCCCCTTTGTCTTGCCTCGGCAGGTTTCCCCGCCTATACGCGCGCTCATGCTTGATACCGCCACGAACCAACCTGTATTGCCGCCCGAGATCGCCCGGCGTCGGACATTCGCCATCATTTCGCATCCGGATGCGGGCAAGACGACCCTGACTGAAAAGTTCCTGCTATATGGGGGTGCGATCCAGATGGCGGGCCAGGTGCGTGCCAAGGGTGAGGCGCGCCGCACACGGTCGGACTTCATGCAGATGGAGAAGGATCGGGGGATCTCGGTCTCGGCCTCGGCCATGTCGTTTGACTATGACACCTTCCGGTTCAATCTGGTGGATACACCCGGACACTCGGACTTTTCGGAAGACACCTATCGCACGCTGACCGCCGTGGATGCGGCGGTGATGGTGATTGACGGCGCGAAAGGTGTAGAAAGCCAGACGCAGAAGCTGTTTGAAGTTTGCCGCCTGCGCGATCTGCCGATCCTGACCTTCTGTAACAAGATGGACCGCGAAAGCCGCGATACGTTCGAGATCATCGACGAAATTCAGGAAATGCTGGCCATCGACGTCACGCCCGCCGCCTGGCCGATTGGTGTAGGTCGGGATTTCATCGGCTGCTATGACATGCTGCGCGACCGGCTGGAACTGATGGACCGTGCCGACCGTAACAAGGTGGCCGAAAGCATCGAGATCAACGGGTTGGACGACCCGAAACTGGCCGAACACGTGCCCGAGCACCTGTTGGAAAAGTTCCTGGAAGAAGTTGAGATGGCACGCGAGCTGCTGCCCGCCATGGACCCCCAGGCAGTGCTTGAGGGGCATATGACTCCGATTTGGTTCGGCTCGGCCATTAACTCGTTTGGGGTTAAGGAGCTGATGGAAGGCATAGGCTCATACGGTCCGCAACCGCAGATTCAGTCCGCCGAACCCCGGCAGATCTCGCCCGAGGAAAAGAAGGTCGCAGGCTTTGTCTTCAAAGTACAGGCCAATATGGACCCCAAGCACCGCGACCGGGTGGCCTTTGTGCGCATGGCCTCGGGACATTTCAAGCGCGGCATGAAGTTGACGCATGTCCGCACGAAAAAACCGATGGCAATCTCGAACCCGGTGCTGTTCCTCGCTTCGGATCGCGAGCTTGCGGAAGAGGCTTGGGCTGGTGACATCATCGGCATTCCCAACCACGGCCAGTTGCGCATCGGCGACACGCTGACCGAAGGTGAGGCGATCCGGGTCAAGGGCATTCCGTCGTTCGCGCCGGAACTGCTGCAAACCGTGCGCCCGGGTGACCCGATGAAGGCCAAACACCTAGAGAAGGCCCTGATGCAGTTCGCCGAAGAAGGTGCCGCCAAGGTGTTCAAACCATCGATTGGCTCAGGCTTTATCGTCGGCGTGGTCGGCGCACTGCAATTCGAGGTTCTGGCCAGCCGGATCGAGATGGAATACGGCCTGCCGGTGCGTTTCGAAGTCTCGCAATTCACCTCGGCCCGCTGGGTCAGCGGTGACAAAGCCGAGGTTGAGAAATTCGTCAACGCCAACAAACAACATATCGCCCATGACCATGATGGCGACATCGTCTATCTGACTCGTTTGCAATGGGACATTGACCGCGTTGTTCGCGACTATCCCGAGCTTACCCTGACGGCGACGAAAGAGATGATGACGTGACGCAACTGGCTGATTGCGCAGTCGAGTCTGGCTGTGCAATTCTGCGCTCATGAGCGAAGACGATCTGACTTTCCCGGGCGGCCTGCCCGACATGCTGGACAGCTATGAAAACCGGCGCAGCCCATTTGAGTTTGGTTTGGAAACGCTGCCACCATTGGACGCAGACCTTGCCTCGATGGTCCAGCAGATCGTGCCCGAAAGCGCCACAGTTCTGCCTGAACCAGATCTAAGAACCTCATGGAACCGCAAGCGCGCAAAAATCGCCACGGAATTTGTCGGCAATTCCGAGCTTGCCTTTCTCAATGCGCAACTGGTGTCAAACCTGCGGAAACGCTCATACCCTCGCCACGCCCCCGCGCTTTTCTGCCGTCTTTGGGGCGAACACCCCGATCACCTGATATCTGCGTTAAATCTGCGCTGGTTGGTCTCGTCGGTTCAAACCTTTGCCATCCACGGGGAAACATCGACGCAGCGTGAGGTCGGTCAGGCCCTGTGTATGCTATTCGGCATGATGAAGCTCTATGAATTCGAGCGGTTATTTTCCGGTGTGGCCCCCGATACGCCGCACAGGATGCGCGGCAAAAGCGAGGCGTCGCTGCCCTACGAAATGAAATCTTTTTCCCTTGAAAAAGGCGGATTAGACGTCAATCTCATCGCGCCCATCTGGACCAAAGCATTGCAGGATACCACCATCGCACCGCTGGTCGATCACCTGATGACCGAATTGAACAAAGACCCCGGCAGCGTTTTTCGCAGGTTAAAGCTGATGCGCGACACACGCCTGTCCCGGCAAGCCCGCGCATGATCACCTGGGGGATCGTTTCAATGGTCCGGGGGCCAACGGACACTATTCTTGGTTTTGCCGCCCATCACCTCGATCTGGGCGCGGATTTTTTGTACATCTACATGGATGAACCTAACCCGGACGCGTTTGAGGCATTGTCCTGTCATCCTAAGATCCGGGTTCGGAACTGTGACGACGCATTCTGGCAGGAACGGCGGCGCAATCGCCCCGAAAAGCACCAGATCCGCCAGACCGTTCATGCGACATTCGCCTATCGTTATACCAAGCTGGATTGGCTGGCCCACATCGATGTTGACGAATTCCTTTGGTCGCAAGAGCCAATTACAGACCTTCTGAGTTCAGTTCCTGCCGACAAACCGGCCGTGCGCGTTCGACCTATCGAAGCAATCGGTGGCAGCGAAGACTTGTACAAGGCACATATCCCGAACTCAGCTGACCGAGAGGCCATCGTCGAGGAAATCTATCCGAATTACGGCGCTTTTGTTCTGGGCGGCTTCTTAAGCCATGTGCAGGGCAAGCTGTTCGTGCGATCCGGCATGGAGAACCTAAACTTTCGTATCCACAACCTGTTTCAGAACAAGAAGCTGCTGCCTTGTAAGTTTGAAGTACCACAAATCGAACTCTGCCACCGCCATGCGTCGGACTGGGAACATTGGATTGCACACTACAAGTTTCGAATGGATCGCGGTTCGTATCAACCGGGTATGTCCCCGAATGTTCCGCGCGATCAAGGCGGGTTGAACAAGAACGAATTGCTCAGCTGGATCGAGGCTGAACAAGGGCCCGATGGCCTTCGCGCATTCTACACTGAAATGAGCGGCGCAGACCCTGATGTACGTGCCAGACTGGAAGCGCATGGCATGATCAAGCACCGGCCACTGAGTCTGGATGAAAAAGTTGCGAAACACTTTCCCGGAAGTAGCTGAATTGTTGCAAAAATTCGGGGACAGGCACCACAACCCGCTGATCCACAGGTCTTTGTTTGACCCTGACCCACGTTTTTGTTATGTCCGCGCTCAAGCCGAAACAGCGCACAAGGCGCATGGCCATCCGGGCCCGGCACATTTCAGACGCGCGGGCCAGGTCAAGTGTCCGCATGAACCGGACATACATGACAAAGTTTAACGAACTAAACCTGAACCCGAAGGTCCTCAAAGCGATTGAGGAAGCTGGATACGAAACCCCAACTCCAATTCAAGAAGGCGCGATCCCTGCCGCGCTTGAAGGGCGAGATGTTTTAGGCATCGCCCAAACGGGAACCGGCAAGACCGCAAGTTTCACGCTGCCAATGATAACTCTGTTGGCCCGCGGTCGCGCACGGGCGCGGATGCCGCGCTCGCTTGTGCTGTGCCCGACACGGGAACTGGCTGCGCAAGTGGCTGAGAACTTCGATACTTACGCCAAACATCTCAAGCTGACAAAAGCGCTGTTGATCGGCGGTGTCAGTTTCAAGGAACAAGACGCACTGATTGACCGGGGTGTCGATGTGCTGATCGCCACTCCGGGCCGTCTGCTGGATCATTTTGAACGCGGCAAGCTGCTGCTGACTGGCGTTCAGATAATGGTGGTGGACGAAGCCGACCGGATGCTCGACATGGGCTTCATTCCTGATATCGAGCGCATCTTCTCGCTGACACCATTCACCCGGCAGACCCTGTTCTTCTCAGCCACCATGGCGTCGGAGATCGAGCGGATTACCGACACATTCCTGTCCGCACCAAAGCGGGTCGAGGTTGCCCGTCAGGCCACCGCCTCCGAGACGATCGAGCAAGGCGTGGTCATGTTCAAAGGCGGTCGCCGCGATCGCGAAGCCAGCCAGAAACGCAACGTATTGCGCGCATTGATTGATGCCGAAGGTGAAAAGTGCACCAACGCGATCATCTTTTGCAACCGCAAGACCGACGTGGACATCTGCGCCAAGTCACTGAAAAAACACGGATATGATGCCGCAGCCATCCATGGTGATCTGGATCAGTCCCAACGTACGAAAACGCTGGACGGATTCCGCGATGGAACCCTGCGCCTGCTGGTTGCCTCGGACGTGGCCGCACGAGGGTTGGATGTGCCCTCTGTCAGCCATGTGATCAATTTCGATGTCCCCGGCCACCCCGAGGATTACGTCCACCGCATCGGCCGAACCGGTCGCGCGGGACGCGAGGGCAAGGCGATCACGATTTGCTCCTCTCGCGATGAAAAAGCGTTGGCCGCTGTTGAGAAGCTGATTCAGAAAGACATTCCGCGCCTCGACAACCCGATCAAGGCCGAGGAGCCTAAAGCCGAGGCGCCAAAGCCCGAGCGGAAATCCAAAGCTCCGGCCCCGAAAAAGAACGACGATAAAAAAGTTGAACCCCGCAAGGACCCCGAGCCTAAAGGGCGCGGTCGTGGCCGCCGGAACGATCGCGGACCTGACGTTGTGGGTATGGGTGATCACCTGCCCAGCTTCATCGCGCTAAGCTTTGACGAACGTCGCACGGGTTAAACCAGGTTAAGGCACCGAACCACTGACCCTAGATGGCCAGGACCAGTACCAAAATCGACAGCCCCAACAATGCAATCCCGGCGATCTCTCGCCGGGTGATGGTTTCCTTAAAGAACAATGTCGAAGCCAGCAGACTTAGGATCAGTTCCACCTGCCCCAACGCTTTGACATAGGCTGCATTCTGCAAGCTGAACGCCCAGAACCAGCAGAATGATCCACCCAGGCTGGTCAGCCCGACGAAGATGCCGGTGCGTCTGGTGTCCCAGACCGCACGCAATTCGGCCCGGTCGCGCCACATCAGCCAAAGCCACATGCTCAGGAATTGAAACGTGACAACGGTTGCCAGTGTGATCAGGGCGCGGAACCATGCCTCGATCCCCCCGAGCTCAAGCGAGGCACCGCGATAGCTGACAGCTGAGAACGCAAACAACACGCCGGACCCAAGACCCAGTTGTGAGGCGCGATTGGTCAGATGGCGCCACCATGCACCGTCGCCACCAGGTGTTTTGGACAGCAACAAAACAGCCGTAAGCCCCATCAGGATCGCCAGAAACGCACCGGTGGAAATGCCGTCTCCCAGGATAACCAACCCGACAATGGCTGTCTGGATCACTTCGGTCTTCTTGAAGGTAATCCCGACCGCAAAGTTGCGCTGCTTGAACAGGGCGACCACGCAGATTGTCGCAAGGATCTGCGCTGTGCCTCCGATAACGACAAACATCCAGAACCGGGCCGTTAGCGGCGGCAGCTCTGCCCCGGTAGTCCAGACCACAATGATCAGACCCAAAATCGCCAACGGCATCGAATAGGCAAACCGCGCGAAAGTCGCACCAGCAGCGGATAGCTTCACGCTGCTTAGCGATTTCTGCAACATGAAGCGCACGGTTTGAAACGTGGCCGCGGCGATCGCGACGGGAATCCATAAACTCATGGCGTCCCTTGTGTCGCTTAATCAGGACTTTGGCCAGAGCGGATGCGCCACCGGATCTTTGGCATGCCAGAAATACTCTCGGAAAATCTGGCCGTAAGACCGATATACGTAAGCCTCGTTACAGGCCAGATATCGTTCTTTCCCAGACCGATAAAGTGCGGGCAACCGATACCACGGCGCGGCCGGATTCATGTGATGGACAACGTGCAGGTTATTGTTCAAAAACAGAAATGCCAGCAATCCGCGATCCTCGACAATGACCGTTCGCGCCCGAGATTTTTCGTGCGCACGGTGTTCCAGGAAGGTACGGATTTTGACCAGCCCCAAGCCGATATAGGCCGAGGCGATGAAGGCCCCGACCGGCATGGCCGACTGCGCCACGATCCAAAGCACAACCGCCACCCCAGGCAAATGCATCGCCCAGGCCAGCAAGACAGCCTTATCTCCTCGTAGAGCGCCGCGCCATTCGTCCCGCAGGAACGCTGCTTGCCCGATTGCCGGGCCTAGCACCACACGGCCCAGCAATGTGTTGTTGGCAGTGTACAGCCGCTTTTGCAATCCGGACAAACCGCTCCAGACCTGCGGGTCCAAATAGTTGGATTCGGGATCATCATAGGGATCTGTCAGGTTTGCATCCTGATGATGTGCCAGATGCAAATCCCGAAACCGATTGAAAGGTATGAACAGTGTCAAAGGAAATGCCATCATTGCTTCGTTCAACCACGTGGCGCGGAACGGGTGCCCGTGCAACGCCTCATGCGTCAGCGACGAATGCAGCGCCGCGACAAGCCCCATCGCTGGAATGGCCAGCCACAGCGACCAGCTTGCAAGCAAAAACACCACCACCAGCCACGCGGCATAGCAGGCAACGATCAGAACAAATGTTCCCCATTCGGGGGAGTCGGGCCGCGTCGGTTCAGCCATTGCGACCCCACGAAATCCCTGCCCAGATGCGTTCGTAGACCACATACATCGTCAGACCGATGGCCGTATTGACCAAGGCGACGGCGCCACCCACAGCGGCAGAGCCCGTTGCGATCAGGCCAACACCCGTCATGACGGCCAGGCCCATCGCATTCCAAACGACTGCCTTCACGACAGATCTTTGTCGCGTTTCCATTCCAGACCCCATTTTTATTGTTCTGCAAAAGCGTTACAGACCGCGCCTCATGTGGGGAATTCTGAATATGATTAACAAAACTCATCATTCATGATATTTGTCATCACATGCCTGATAAAATCGACAAACGAGATCGCGCCACTCAATTCCGTCTCCGCTTGGCCCGGGCCATGGAGGACCGACAGATGAGTCAAAGCGCGCTGGCGCGTGGTATCGGCGTTGACCGGTCCACCGTCTCGCAACTACTGACGGATGCAGGTGCGCGCCTTCCCAATGCCCATGTGGTGGGCAGTTGCGCCTCGGCCCTTGGTGTGTCCGCTGATTGGTTGCTGAGCCTGTCGAACCGACCCGAAAGTGCGGCGGAGCTGCTGGCAAGCTCGCTTAGCATGGCAGAAGCGCCCCGTGCGCTGGTCGATGAGCGCATCTTTGAATGGCATCAGGAGGCTGCGGGTTACAAAATCCGCTATGTCCCAGCCACCCTGCCCGACATGCTAAAAACCCGCGCTGTGCTGGAATGGGAGTACGCGCCGCATCTGGGTCGGACTGCGGACCAGGCCATCGGCGCGTCTGAAGACCGACTTAAATGGATGCGCAGCGCGCAGTCGGACTATGAAATTGCGATGCCGCTCTATGAGATTCACAGCTTTGCCCATGCTGTCGGGTATTATGAAGGTTTGCCCCTTCATGTCCGGTTGGAACAGATCGACCATCTGCTGGCGTTGTGCGAGCAGCTTTACCCACGCATGCGTATCTATCTATTTGATGCAAAACGACTTTACTCCGCTCCGGTCACGATCTTCGGACCGTTGCTGTGCGTATTCTATGCTGGCAGCCACTACATGGCTTTCCGCGACCGGGACCGAATCGAGATTTTCACCCGTCATTTCGACACGCTTGTACGCGAGGCTGACCTGACAGCACGCGACTTTCTGGCCCATCTGCGCGCATTGCGGAAGGCGATTTCCGGCCCATCAAAGACGAAGTGATGCAGCAGCGTTCAACCTGTGGTATCGTCAACCGGCGCGAACCTTCGGGTGATCCAACCAAAGACGGAGGATATCAGGAATGGACGCACTCCAAACCGCTCAATACGCACGTGCCTTGTACACCGCTCATGGTGACCGGGCCGAGGCGGAAGCTGCGCAAAAGATGCGCGAATGCGAGGCCGCCGGAAACCGCCAGCAAGCACAGGATTGGCAAGCTGTCCGCCAGTCAATC
The DNA here is from genome assembly GCF_947489545.1 of uncultured Ruegeria sp. NCBI lineage: Bacteria > Pseudomonadati > Pseudomonadota > Alphaproteobacteria > Rhodobacterales > Roseobacteraceae > Ruegeria > uncultured Ruegeria sp. The sequence continues at coordinate 96,925 of NZ_CANLDZ010000002.1, forward strand.
CGCCAGATTCGCGGCCCAAATCAAGGCTGACGGCGCCTAGAGCTTCGGGTCAGGATTGACCGTGTGACCATCCACCGCGATCACCTGGCCCGACACCAGCCGCGCCGCGTCTGAGGCCAGGAACACGGCCATATTGGCAATGTCCTGTGCCTCGACAAACCGGCCCATCGACGTACCCGAGGCATACCCCGCATATACCTGATCCCGGGTCATGCCCTTGGCGGCGGCTTCACGCTGCAAAACACCTTCCATGCGGGGGCCTTCGACCGAGCCCGGGCAGATCACGTTGCATCGCACACCGTGCGGCCCAAGCTCCATTGCCAAGGTTTTTCCCAGCCCCACCATGCCCCATTTCGCTGCTGCATAAGGCGCGCGATTGGGATATCCGTACTGGCCTGCGGTCGACGCCGTGATCAACACAGCGCCACGGCCCTGTCGCTTCAACATCGGGGTGGCGTGCTTCGCGCATAAGAATGCGCCTTCAAGATTGACAGAAAGGCAATTTTTCCAATCTGTTAAGCTCACATCCTCAACCAACGCCGTCGGCCCCGCTATACCGGCGTTTGCGCATAGCGCATCCAACCCGCCCCATTTGGCGTCAATCGCTTCAAACATTCCGGCAACTGCGGATTCATCCGACACATCAACCTCTGCCGTCATCCAGTCAGAGGGGCAATCGGCGAGCCTTTGTGGATCCACATCCGCCACCCAGACCTGCCATCCAGCCGCATCAAAAGCCTCGGCCATCGCCCGCCCAACACCCGAGGCGCCTGCGGTGATCAGTACACGTCCGCTCATGCGGGTTTCCGGATCGCAGCCCCGGCCCCTTCGGGATACGGCAATCCAGCTTGTGCCTTGGCAACCCGGGCCATTGCGGCCTCGATCTCTGCCGATGGCGCGCTGGGGCGGCGGGTTTCCAAGCTGACATGCAACAGGAAGCTTTCACCGGTCGCCAGCAGTTTGTCACCTTCAAACATGCTGTGGAACACGTGCAGCTTCTTACCGGCCCCCAGCAGCATCTGGGTCCGCACCTCGATCTTCGCGCCCGCCCGGACCTCATCAACATAGCGGATATGGTTTTCCGCAGTGAAATAGCTGCCGCCCGAGGCAATATAGTCGGCGTCACAGCCCAATATCTCCATGAACCGGTCTGTCGCCGCGGCAAACGCTTCAAGATACCGCGCCTCATTCATGTGGCCGTTGTAATCCGTCCAGTCCAGTGGCACGGCGCGCGCCAGCGTCAGGATTGGCTGGCTCAGGTCAGCTTGCTCCAGCGTCGGCAACACCCCGGGTTTCAGCGTCAGGTCATGCTGGTTCAGCACCGCGCCCGCGCCCCAGTTCTGCGCCTTGAGCGCGCGCATCATGCCGACAAGATTGTTGTCCCTGATACGTTCCAGCTCGCGGATCGAATGCATCCCCGATTGCGCATCGGATTGATCGGCGATCATATCGACCAGATCGTCGGTGAACTCGGGCACATCCATCAGCTTGGTCCAGGGCCATTGCAACGCCGGGCCAAACTGCGCCATGAAATGCCGCATCCCGGCCTCGCCCCCGGCCACGCGGTAGGTCTCGAAAAGGCCCATCTGCGCCCAGCGGATGCCAAACCCCATGCGGATGGCCTCGTCGATCTCTTCGGTCGTGGCGACACCGTCTTTGACCAACCACAAGGCCTCACGCCAGACAGCCTCGAGGAACCGGTCGGCAATATGTGCATCGATTTCCTTCTTCACGTGTAGCGGGAAGAACCCGACCGAGGTCAACAGGTCTTTTGCCCGTTGGATCATCTCGGGTGGGTTTACTTCTGTCGGCACCACTTCGATCAACGGCAACAGGTAAACCGGGTTGAACGGATGCGTGACCACAATCTGTTCGGGCCGCAACGCCCCGTCCTGCAACTCGGACGGTTTGAACCCGCTGGTTGAAGACCCAATGATGGCATCTGGATCACATGCCTCTTGCAAACCCTTGTAGACCTTCAGCTTCAGATCCAGACGTTCCGGCACGCTTTCTTGAATCCAACTGGCGCCGGACACGGCCTCAGCCATGTCATCATGAAAGGTCAGCGTCCCTTCGGGCGGCAAAGGCACGTCGCTGAGCCCCGGCAAAGACCGGCGCGCGTTGTCCAGAACCTCAAGGATCTTACGCTCCGCCTCAGGATCAGGGTCGAACACCCGCACATCCCAGCCGTTCAGCAGAAAACGGGCGGCCCATCCGCCACCGATCACGCCACCACCAATGATTGCTGCTGTATTTGTCATACTGTCCTCTAATCGATACAGATCGTCTGCAGGCGCCCGGCTTCATCCAGATGCGAAATACATCCGAATTGCGGCGTGACCGCGCTGCATTGTTTTGTGTCTGACAGGCAGAACCCGGCACAATCGGATGCCTTTTCGCAGGTCTTGCCTGCGTCCGGCAGCGGCAGGTAGCAGACATAGCTGCGCGCGCGGCCGGCGATTTCATAGGTACCGCCTTTGGCCTCGCATACCCGTTTGTCCGACGCATCAGACGTACCGACACCCGGCTGATTGTCGGTCTGACAACTTGCCTGAACCGCGAAGCACAGTAAAAGCATCGTCGCTGAGATCAAACGCATGTTCAGATCCTTACGCCACCGCTGTTGCCGGTCAGCGTTTCCATTCGGCACCTCGCAGGCGCTCAGTTTTTGGGCGCACGCTTGGTCAAACCCAATTTCTCTCGCACCTCTTGCGGCCCAATGACCCGCGCGCCCATGTTTTCAATGATGTTTCCGGCCCGTTCGACAAGCTGCCAGTTTTCGGCCAGCACACCTTTTTCCAGCCACAGGTTGTCTTCCAGACCAACCCGCACGTTACCACCGGCCAGAACCGAGGCCGCCACGTAAGCCATCTCATTGCGCCCCAAAGAAAACGCACTGAAGGTCCAGTCTTCAGGCACGTTGTTCACCATCGCCATGAAAGTGTTCAGATCATCCGGAGCGCCCCATGGCACGCCCATGCACAGCTGCACCAGCGCGTTTGGCTCCAGAATGCCCTCTTTCACCAGCTGTTTGGCAAACCACAGATGGCCCGTATCAAAAGCTTCGATCTCGGGCTTCACGCCCAGATCAGTCATCATCTGCCCCATCGCGCGCAAGGCACCCGGCGTGTTGGTCATCACATAGTCGGCTTCGGCAAAATTCATCGTGCCGCAGTCCAACGTGCAAATCTCGGGCAGGCATTCGGCCACATGCGCCACGCGCTCGGTCGCCCCAACCAGATCGGTTCCCGCCTCGGCCAGTGGCAACGGGCTTTCGACACCGCCAAAGACCATATCTCCGCCCATGCCCGCTGTCAGGTTCAGGACGGCGTCCACTTCGGCATCCCGAATGCGATCAGTGACTTCGCGATACAGCGCCAAATCACGCGAGGGCGCGCCGGTTTCAGGATCGCGCACATGGCAATGCACCACCGCGGCACCAGCCTTGGCCGCAGCAATCGCACTGTCGGCGATTTGCTTCGGCGAGCGCGGCACATGCGGGCTGCGGTCCTGCGTCCCGCCCGAGCCCGTAACGGCACAGGTGATGAAGACTTCGCGGTTCATTTCCAGAGGCATGGCGTTTTCCCCAAGTTATACCCGGTTTTGTCATGGGTTTTCCCCAGACTTCTCCCCGGATTCCGATTTGCGTCAGTGCCAACTCTGGCGCAGCCTTAGGCAAACAACTTGGCAATATGCGAATCAGACTTGATGAAATCCGCAAAAAACATACTTCAGCCCGAACATCGCGCCCTGAAAACGGCGGTGCTGGTTCTGGATGAATGCAACACGCTCAGCTTCGCATCTGCGGTCGATCCGATGCGCGCCGCCAACCGACTGGCGGACCGGCCTGCCTTTGACTGGGATTATGTGACCGCTACGGCGGAACCAGCGATGTTGACCAGCGCGCTCAGCGTTCCGGGCACTCCGCTGGCGCGGTTGCAAAGCTGTGATCTGATGATCGTGGTCGCGGGATTCCAACTGGCGCGCCACGCCACGCCCAGCCTGCTGGCCGGCTTGCGGCGCATCGCGGCCACCGGAGCCACCATGGCCGGGATAGACGGCGGCCCCTGGCTGCTGGCCGAAGCCGGTCTTCTGGACGGTCACCCCGCCACAACCCATTGGGAAGATCTGGACAATTTCGCCGCCCGCTTCCCCGAAGTCGACATGCGCCCCGACCGGTTCACTGTCTCCGAAGGGCGCCTGACCTCTGGCGGCGCCATTCCCGCCGTCGAGATGATGTTGCATGTTATCGCGGCCCGGCACGGCGCAGGTTTCGCGGCCCGCGTCTCGGGGTTGTTCCTCTACGAAGGCGCGCCCGAACCGTCGAAACCGCAAAGCCGCACGGGTCTGCCCCATCGCCATACAGCGCTGACCGCCCGCGCGAACACGCTGATGGAATCCTCTCTGGACGATCCGCTGGCGCTGTCCGATATCGCCTCAAACCTGGGCACCAGCCCCCGCACCTTGCAACAGCAATTCCGCCTGCGCCTGAACACGACCCCACAGGATCACTATCTGCAACTTCGTCTGGCCGAAGCGCGTCGTCTGGTCACCGATACGAATATGCCTCTGATGGATGTCGCCATGGCCACCGGCTTTGTATCGCAATCCAGCTTTGCCCGCGCATTTCGCACAGCGCACGGTCAGTCGGCCCGGGACTTGCGGCAAAAACACACGCAACCCACCCATCACTGACTGGGTCCGTTCATCTGGCCGAAAAATATCCCGAGGGAGTCACCGCAGGTGATGGGGGCAGAGCCCCCTTCCCTCAATAGGGCATCGGGTGCGCCTTATGGGCGGCACTGATCTCGGCCAGAACGTCTTTTGACAAGTCCAGATCAGCCCCAGCCAGAATGTGCTCCAACTGGCTCACCGTCGTGGCCCCAAAAATCGCGGACATCATGAAGGGGCGTGATCGGCACCAAGCCAGCGCCATATGCGTCGGGTCCAGACCATGTCGCACGGCAATTTCAAGATAAGCCGCGACCGCACCGAAGACGCGTTCGTATTTGCGCCCGCCCATCTCGGGAACCAGCGACATTCGAGAGCCTTCGGGCACCGCTCCGTCCTGATACTTGCCCGTCAGAAACCCGGCGGCGAGCGGGGAAAACGCCAACAATCCCACATCCTCGTGCATGCTGAGTTCAGCCATATCCGTGTCATAGAGACGGCACAGAAGCGAGTATTCATTCTGAACCGATGCCACACGCGGCCCGCCGGTTTCCTCTGCCAGTCGCAGCCATCGCGCCGTGCCCCAGGCGCTTTCGTTCGACAGACCAAAGGCGCGAATAGTTCCCCTATCTACCTCTGCCTGCAACGCCTCAAGACACTCCTGCATGTTGTCAACAACTTCGTCGGTATTGTGGCCGGTTGGCGCATAGCTCCAGTTCTGTCGAAACATATAGCTGCCGCGATTGGGCCAGTGAAACTGATACAAATCGATGCAATCTGTCTTCAGTCGCCGCAGAGACCCTTCAATCGCCTCGGGGATCGTCTGACCCGAGATCGGCGCCCCGTCCCGGGCATGCGAGAACCCCGCCCCCGAGTGTTTGGTGGCCAGAACATAGCTGTCCCGGCGCGCCGAATTGGCGGCGTTCCAATTGCCAAGGATTTCTTCGGTGCGCCCAACGGTTTCTTTCGAGATCGGGTTCACCGGATACATTTCGGCCGCATCGACAAAGTTGATCCCGGCCTCAAGCGCCATGTCCATCTGTTGATGCGCGTCTGCCTGGGACGTTTGGGTGCCAAACGTCATGGTTCCAAGGCACAGATCCGACACCATGATTCCGGTGCGGCCCAAGGGCTTCATTTCCATCCGTCACTCTCCTGAAAATACGTTCGAAGACAAAGCGCTATGCCTCGGCCTTCTTTTCCCACCGCCCCGATTCCTCGGACCAGTATTGCGCAGAACATCCCGCATCGGTCAGATCTTTCCACTGACCCCGCGCCTGCTGAACAGCCTGGTCATCATTGCCGTCGAACAGGATACAAACCCGCTCAAGCGTCCCAACCTCGCTGGGATCAACCACTGCGCCGTCGACCGCCATGAGACAGGCCGGATCATTGGCGGCATCGGCCTCAGTCGTCAGCAATATGGGTTGTGCCTGGTCATGTGGCCCACCGGCACGGCCATGCGGCAGAAATCCCTCTTCGGGTCCCAGCCACAGTTTTTCATCCAGCCAATCCAACCGTGCAGGGTCGGTGCCCCGCACGGCAATCCGCCACCCGGCCTGCCGCGCCTTGTCCAACAGGGCTGGCAAGGTCCTCTCTAACGGCTGGCGGGTCAGGTGATAGAAATAGACGGCCCCCATCAGATTATTCTTCAGCAGTCTCGAAATTGTCCTGCACGAAGCGGCTTAGCGCGCGCACGCCCCAGCCGGTCGCCCCTTTCGGCGCGTAAGACGTCTCTGTGGTGACCGAGGCGACACCCGCAATGTCCAGATGAATCCAAGGCGTTTCTTCTTTGACAAAGCGTTGGAGGAACTGCGCAGCCGTGATCGATCCCGCCGGTCGGCCACCCACATTCTTCATGTCGGCAATGCGCGACTTTAACAGCTTGTCATACCCGGCGCCCAGCGGCATCCGCCACGCCCCTTCATCTTCTGCCTTGGCGGATTTCAGGAACGCATCACAGAACGTATCGTTGTTCGAAAACACACCGGCATTCTCGTGCCCCAGACCGATGATCACCGCGCCGGTCAGTGTTGCCAGATCGATCATGCCAACCGGTTCGAACCGCTCCTGCGCGTACCACATGACATCACACAGAACCAAACGGCCTTCGGCGTCGGTATTAATAACCTCGACCGTATCACCCTTCATTGACGTCACCACATCACCGGGACGTGTTGCGTTACCTGAGGGCATGTTTTCCACCAGCCCGACCAGCCCGACCACGTTGGCTTTGGCCTTGCGCTTGGCCAGGGCCCGCATAGTGCCGGCCACCACACCCGCACCGCCCATATCCATGGTCATGTCTTCCATGCCGCCTGCAGGCTTCAGCGAGATGCCACCGGTATCGAACACGACACCCTTGCCGACCAACGCGAGCGGGGCGTCGCCCTTGTCTCCGCCTTTCCAGTGCATGACAACGACTTTTGACGGGCTATCCGAGCCCTGCCCGACGCATAACAGCGTGCGCATGCCAAGCTCTGCCAATTTATCTTCTTCCAGAACTTCGACCTCAAGGCCCAGATCTTTCATCTCGGCCAGGCGATCCGCAAACTCGGTGGTGGTCAGAACATTCGCAGGCTCGTTGGTCAGATCCCGCGTCATCCGTACACCATCCGCGATTGCGTATAGAGGTGCGAACGCTGCTTCGGCTTCTTCGTGTTTCGAGTGGCCAATGAACACCGCCCCGGCACCGTCGCTTTCCTTGGTTTTATGCGCGTCAAAGTCGTAGCTGCGCAGGGCAATCCCCATCGCAAGATGTTCGACATGCACCTGATTTCCCGCCATCACCAATACATCTTTGCTGCCCGCCAGTTTGGCCACGGCGGCACCGGCTGTACGCGCTTCGTCATGTTCGGGGCGGCGCGGGAGAACCAGAACGTCCAATGCCTCAGCCGCCATACCCGCGGGCCAAGCCAGAGAGATCACGTCGCCTGATTTGGACTTCCCAAATTTCTCACTTTCCACCAGCCGTGCAACAGCGCCTTTGGTCAACCGGTTCGCGCGGCGCGCAGCCGGGCTCATTTTACCGTCCGACGGAATAATGATCACGACGCGCCCTTCGGCCTGCGCCATTGCGTCTACGTCGAAGGCCTGAAAATGGATCGGTACAAGACTGCTCATTGCAAACTCCTCAAAATCTGTTCCCCAAGACCTAGCCTGCGCTGCCCAACTTGACCAGATAGCAGTTTTCCCCGTCTCGCAATTGCATTAAGGTCCCGAAAAAATAACCGGCGGGCTCGGGGGAGAATGAAGTGGCACCAAACGGCAGGCATAGGCCGTCGCGCATTATTAAATGCGTGGTCGATTCCGGCCTGAACCCCCACTTCACAAGCTTAACGAGGGCACGCCCGTGATCCTCGATCGTTACTTCGCCCGTAGATTTCTGCAGAGTTTTCTGGTCATAGGAGCCATTTTCCTGACCCTGATGATTCTGATCGACCTGATCGAACAGGTGCGCCGCTTTAACGATGTTGATTTGTCCTTTGGACGTTTACTGCACTTGACCCTGCTGAACACACCGGCCGCAATCAGCGAAATGCTGCCCTTGCTGGTCATTTTGTCCACAATTGCACTGTTTGTTGGGCTGGCGCGTACATCCGAACTGGTGGTGACCCGCGCCACGGGCCGGTCCGGCATCCGTGCGCTGGTGGCCCCTGTCCTGCTGGCGCTGACTATCGGTGCGCTTGCCGTGGCGTTGCTGAACCCGATCGCAGCGGCCACTTCTGAAGAATTTCAGCGCCTGTCCGATTCCTATCGCAACAATGGCAGTTCTGCGCTGTCGATCAGCAGCGAGGGTCTTTGGCTGCGGCAAAGTGCTGAAAACGGTCAGGCTGTGATTCACGCCCGTGGCACCTCGAATGGAGATACGCTGGGTCTGAATGACGTGACCATCATTACTTTTGCCCCCGATGGCAAACCAACTCAACAAATCATCGCTGACCGAGCCGAGCTGCAGGATGGAAAATGGGTGTTGTCGCAAGCGAAAATCTGGACGCTGCAGGATGGGCAGAACCCAGAATTCAACTCGGTGGCGCATGACCGGTTAGAGCTGCCAACATCACTGACGCGCGAACGCATTCTGGATACTCTTGGGCAACAAGACTCGGTCTCGGTCTATGACCTCCCACAGCTGATATCGGATCTGCGCGAGGCCGGGTTTTCGACCAAACAATACGAAGTCTGGCTCCAGGCCCAACTGGCCCGCCCCTTCTTCCTGGTCGCAATGGTCTTGATCGGAGCAGCCTTCACCATGCGCCATGTCCGTTTCGGTGGTACGGGAATTGCCGTGCTGACGGCCGTTCTGTTGGGCTTTGGTATCTATTTCATCCGCAATTTTGCGCAAATTCTCGGGGAAAACGGACAATTGCCCATCTATGTCGCTGCCTGGGCGCCGCCCTTTGCCGCAATCTTACTGGCTCTCGGCTTGCTCTTACATGCGGAGGATGGCTGATGCGGCACATTGTTGCTCTGCTGCTGACAAGCGCAATTGCCTTGTCGGTTCCCGATGGCCTTGTTGCGCAAACGACAACGCTGCAGGCGCAAGGATCGCAGGAACAGCAAGAACCCGCCCTTCTGGTCGCCGATAAGGTGTTCATCACCTCAGATCGCGCCCTTGTGGCCGAGGGCAATGTCGAGGCGTTCCAGGGCGACATCAAATTGTCTGCGAGGCGCGTTGTCTACAACCGGGAAACCGGCGAGCTGACACTGGAAGGCCCCATTCGCATCGATCAGGGTGGTCGGTCCACGGTTCTTGCCGATTCCGCCCAGCTAGACAGCGGCATTCAAAACGGCCTGCTGATCGGCGCGCGGATGGTGTTTGACCAGCAAGTTCAAATTGCGTCGGTGCAAGCCCAAAGGGCATCGGGCCGCTATACGCAATTCAGTAAGGTCTCGGCCACCTCATGTCATGTCTGCGACAATGGGAAGCCGCCGCTGTGGCAAATTCGGGCCCGCAAGGTCACGCATGATCAGCTGGAACGACAACTCTATTTCGAAGGCGCGCAGCTTAGGGTGCTGGACTATCCGGTATTCTATTTCCCTTACCTGCGCCTGCCTGATCCGACCCTGGACCGCGCGACAGGCTTTCTGGTCCCGTCGATCCGGACAACCTCGCAATTGGGCACAGGGGTGCAGGTCCCGTATTTCTTCAAGCTGGGTGATCACAAAGACCTGACGCTGACGCCCTACCTCTCGCCCAAAACCACAACACTGGGCTATCGATACCGTCAGGCGTTTGTGAACGGCCGCATCCAGATCGAAGGCGCCTATACACGAGATGATGTGCAGCAGGATCAGGACCGCGGCTATCTGTTTGCCAACGGCTGGTTCACCCTGAAGAACGACTACCGTTTTACCTTCAATCTTCAAACCGCGTCGGACGATGCATATCTTGCCGATTACGGCCTGCCGGATCTGGATCGCCTGCGCAGCGAAATTGCGTTAGAACGGATCAAACGCGACACAGCGTTCAGAACCAGTCTCATTCACTACAAAACCCTGCGCGACAGCGAAAATCAGGACGAGATTCCGTCGCGCGTGTTTGATCTGAACTACCAGAAACGCTTTTTTCCAAGCACACTTGGGGGCGAAGTCCGGCTCAGCTTTATCGGTCATGCCCATGAACGCACCAGCGACGAAGATGTCGTCGGGCGGGACATAGCCCGGGCAACGTTTGATGCAGAGTGGTTGCGCAGCTGGACCTTTGCCTCGGGCCTGCGGGCAGATGCCCAGCTTGGGGCGTCGATTGACACGTTCAACATTCGCCACGACAGCAACTTTCCCACGGAAGTCACCCGTTCGACCCCGCGCGCGGCCCTCACCCTGCGCTATCCGATGACCCGGCGTGAGAAATCCGGCGCGACCCAATTCCTTGAACCGATTGCGCAATTTGGCTGGACAGATGTTTCTGACACCGACGTCCCCAATGACGAAAGCACCTTTCAAGACTTCGATCAGGGCAACCTACTATCGCTGTCACGGTTCCCCGCAGAAGACCAACGAGAAGATGGTGCGACAGCGGTCGTGGGCCTCAATTGGGCCCGGTATGCTGCAAATGGCTGGCAGGCGCTGGCTACGGTTGGTCAGGTGTTCCGGGCGGATGCCGATCCGAATTTCAATCTGACGTCCGGATTACAAGGCACATCCTCAGACCTGTTGTTGGCGGGCCAGATCCGCACTGCCAATGGCTGGTCACTTGCCGGGCGCGGCTTGTTGGATAGCGATCTGAGTTTTGTCAAAGCCGAGGTTCGCGGCGCTTGGGAGAAAGATGGTGCCGGCGTGTCAGGCAGTTACATCTGGCAAGAAACAGACCCCGCTGAAAATGCAACCGATGAGATCTCTGAGATTTGGCTGCTTGGGCGGTACCCAATCGATCAAAACTGGCTAACAGAAGCCGAAGCTCGCTATGATTTCGCAGAATCCGAACCCATCCGCCTTGGGCTCGGTGTGACCTACCAGAACGAATGCGTTCAGGTTAACATGTCCGTAACGCGACGCTTTACTTCAACATCAACTATTGAGCCTTCGACCGAATTCGGCTTTACCCTGTCGCTGACAGGTTACGCCCTCGAAGGTGGTGGCCAAACATACAAGAGAAAATGCAGTTGATATCAGGTTTCTTCAGGTTTCTTCGTTCCGGTTGGCTTAAACCGGTTGCTCCGGCTTTGATCGCCGCGTCGCTTAGCTTCGTTGCGCCGCATGTCAGTGCCCAAGGTTTGTTCTCACCTGCGATACGCGTCAATCAGGACATCGTCACGTGGTACGAATTGGACCAAAGGCTTCAGTTTCTGACTGTGCTGGGCATTCCCGGCGGCTCGGATGAGGAAGTCCGACAGGCTTTGATCGATGACAGGTTGCGTAAACAAGCGATGAACGAGGCTGGAATTCAGGTTGCCCCCGAAGATGTGCAATTGGGAATCGATGAATTTGCAGCGCGCGGACAATTGACGACAGAACAATTCCTGCAACTGCTCGGCGAGGCCGGCGTTGCACCTGAAACCGTTCGGGACTTCGTGGCAGATCAATTGTCCTGGCGCGACTACATCAGTTCTCGCTACCTGTCTCAGGCCCGCCCGACGCAAGACGAAATCAACCGCGCTTTGGGACAGGCAGGTGGTGGCGGGCTGCAAGTTTTGTTGTCCGAGATCATTATTCCCGTAAACCCCCAGACTTTGGCCCAGACCGAGCTTTTGGCAGAAGAAATTGCCCAATTACAGGGGTTTGATGCGTTTTCTGCCGCAGCCGCGCAATATTCCGCAGCGTCCACCCGCGACAATGGCGGACGCCTGGATTGGCTCAATATCTCCAACCTGCCACCTGCTCTGCAACCGGTGATTCTGGGCCTGCAGAATGGCGAGGTCACTGATCCGATCTCTCTGCCAAATGCCGTCGCTCTGTTTCAGCTACGTGGTCTACGCGAAGTTGCAACAGGCGCACCCAGATACTCCAAGATCGACTACGCCATTTACTACCTGCCCGGCGGCCGCAGCGCCGACACGCTGGCAACTGCTGCGCGTTTGAAAGAAGAGATCGACACTTGCGATGACCTCTATGGCATCGCGAAGGATCAGCCGCGCGAGGTTCTGGATCGCATCGACGCAGCCCCGTCCGAGATTCCGCGCGATGTGGCCGTCGAACTGGCCAAACTTGACCGAAACGAAGTGTCGACAACGCTAACCCGCAACAATGGCCAAACGCTGATGTTCCTGATGCTGTGCAACCGAACTCGCGACCTGGGTGAAGACACGTCACGCGAAGATGTGGCCAATGCCCTGACCCAGCAGCGCCTGCAAGCCTTTGCCGACAGCCTGCTGGAACAGCTACGGGCCGACGCAACCATTACCGAGCAATGACGGCTCCTATCGCGCTTAGCTGCGGTGATCCGGCTGGAATCGGCCCGGAAGTCGCAGCCAAAGCGTGGAATCACCTGCGTGACGCCTGCCCGTTTGTCTATATCGGCGATGCCGCTCACCTGCCGGATGAAACGCCCACGCAAGTGATCGAAGACCCGTCGCAAGCGTCACGAGTCAGTTCAACCGCCTTGCCAGTGCTGCAACTAGAGTTCCCGTCCGCGAACAGACCCGGCGATCCCGATCCAGCAAACGCACCGTCGGTCATTGATGCCATCGAACAGGGGGTTGCTTTGGTGCAATCCGGCAAAGCTTCGGCGCTGTGCACCGCCCCGATCCATAAAAAGGCGCTCATCGACGGGGCCGGGTTCGCCTATCCCGGCCATACCGAGTTTCTCGCCGCGCTGGCCGGGCGTAACCGCGTGGTGATGATGCTCGCCAGCGATCAGCTGCGCGTGGTTCCTGCGACCATCCACATTCCGTTGTCACGCGTTCCTCAGGAACTCACCCCAGGGGTGTTGCGCGAAACTATCGCGATCACCGCTGAAGGCCTGCGGCAGTATTTCGGCATCCCTCACCCGCGACTTGCCGTCGCCGGTTTGAACCCCCATGCCGGCGAGGGAGGCAAAATGGGCACCGAGGAGCTGGATTGGATCGCGCCGCTGCTGTCGGACCTGACCAGCGACCACTACACGGTTACCGGCCCGCTGCCTGCGGACACCATGTTCCACAGCGCCGCCCGCACCCGCTATGACGCGGCGATTGCGATGTATCACGATCAGGCCCTGATCCCGATCAAAACGCTGGATTTTGACCGCGGTGTCAATGTGACGCTGGGTCTGCCCTTCATACGCACCTCACCTGACCACGGCACTGCACTGGATATCGCGGGAAAGAACATCGCCAACCCCACCAGCCTGATCGAAGCTCTGAAACTCGCCCAACGGATGGCACAGACCCCTTGATGCTTCATCTGGCCAAAAATATCCCCGCCGGAGGCAAAAAACCTCTGGCACCACGCTGCCTTTCCGCGCCACGGTAGTCAGATCATGAGCGCCATCGACACACTTCCCCCATTGCGCGAGGTTATCGCGTCACACCAACTGTCCGCCCGCAAGTCGCTGGGTCAGAACTTTTTGCTGGACCTCAACCTGACTGCCAAGATCGCGCGCCAGGCCGGTGATTTGCAAGACTGCGATGTTCTGGAAATCGGCCCAGGCCCCGGAGGTCTGACACGCGGCTTGTTGTCCGAAGGCGCGCGCAAGGTTGTCGCCGTGGAAAAAGACACCCGGTGTATCGCCGCCTTGAATGACATTGCCGCGGCCTATCCCGGCAAGCTTGAGGTGATCAAAGGTGATGCGCTGGAAATCGATCCTCTGGCTCATCTGACGCCGCCGATCCGGGTCGCAGCCAACCTGCCATACAATGTCGGAACCGAGCTTTTGGTGCGTTGGCTGACGCCACCAGAATGGCCCCCGTTCTGGCAAAGCCTGACGCTGATGTTCCAACGCGAGGTGGCCGAGCGCATCGTTGCCCAACCCGGCAGTAAAACCTACGGGCGTCTGGCCATTCTTGCCCAGTGGCGCGCCGAGGCGCGTATTGCCATGTCCCTGCCGCCGGGCGCGTTCACTCCGCCGCCCAAAGTCTCCAGCTCGGTCGTTCATCTGACTGCCCTGCCCGAACCGCGCTATCCGGCAGATGCCGCCACTTTGTCCCGCACAGTTGCCGCGGCCTTCAACCAGCGGCGTAAGATGCTGCGCGCGTCCCTGAAGGGCGTCGCCCCGGACATCGAAGACCGCTTGATCGCCGCCGGTATCAAGCCTACAGACCGCGCCGAGCAAATCTCGCTCGAAGCGTTTTGTGCATTGGCCCGTGAAATTCGAAAAACCTGATACAATAAAAAGAAAACCCCGGCGCATATACCGGGGTTTCTTAACTCAAAGCCTGTTGGGCTGACTATTCAGCAGCCTCAGGCGTATCGCCATTGTCACCGGTCGTTTCCGGTTTGGGTGCCGGTTTCGGCTTGCGGGCGCGAGGTTTGCGCGCTGGCTTTTCCTTGCGCTCTGGCGCCTCGGAACCTTCTGCAGGCGCATTGCCCTGGCTTTCGGGGGTTTCGACCAGCCCGCTTTCAGGCGCAGCTGCCTCGGACCCGAAATCCATGACGTCGGGCTGCGGCGTCTCGGCCGGATCAGACTGACGGGCGGCTTCGCGTTCCTGACGCTCGGCGCGTTCACGATCGCGTTCTGCCTGGCGTTCGCGGTTCTGGCGCTCCTGCTCTTCGCGGCGCGCTTCCATCTCTTTCTGTGCTTCGCTGAGCAATCGCAAGTAATGCTCAGCATGTTGCTGAAAGTTCTCGGCCGCAACACGGTCATTGCTCAGCTGGGCATCGCGCGCCAACTGATTGTACTTATCTATGATTTGCTGCGGTGTGCCACGCACCTTTCCTTCCGGACCCGAGCTGTCAAAAACCCGGTTTACGACGTTGCCGCCAGAAGGACGATTGCGGTTATTCTTGGCCCGCGAGCGGGATTTGGAAGATCTCATCTACTTTACGTCAGCCTTGTCATTCGCTGTCGATCAACCCGTACCTTACGCTGCTCAGAGGCTTGTGCCGTAACGCGTCATCGACTTTTTGGGCTTGGCGTCAGGGGCGCGCTGAAACAGCGTCTACCTCGCCGACTAATCCTGAGTAAACATGTCCTGCGCGTACAGACAAGAGGATTCTCGGATTTTTCTCAGCTTTTTTACCGAGATCGGCGTTTTTCGGCCTCAGTTTTGCGTTTACCTAGGCATTCTGGCACCAACCACGCGGTCGCGCCTATCCAGATCGGGGATTATCCGGATGTCAGCCAGACCTGATGCATCCAACAAGGCGGACACTTGCGCGGCTTGTGTGGGGCCAATTTCGAGCAATATACGCCCGCCAGGCATCAGAAAGTCAGGCGCGCCTGCGGCAATGTGGCGATACGCGCCCAACCCATCGCCCTCGTCCGTCAAAGCCAACCGGGGTTCATGCTCACGAACCTCCGGCGATAATTCGTTCATCTCGGCCAGCGATATATAGGGCGGGTTCGACACGATCAGATCAAACACGTCGTTAACGCCGTCAAA
Source organism: uncultured Ruegeria sp. (assembly GCF_947489545.1). NCBI lineage: Bacteria > Pseudomonadati > Pseudomonadota > Alphaproteobacteria > Rhodobacterales > Roseobacteraceae > Ruegeria > uncultured Ruegeria sp. The sequence continues at coordinate 112,557 of NZ_CANLDZ010000002.1, forward strand.
CCAATTGGATTTGCGAATATCGATCCGCTCCTGAACATTGTGTTTCACGGCATTTGCGCTGGCCTGCAGGCAGGCGGCTTCGCTCACATCTACACCCACACCTGTTGCACTGGTACGCTCGGCCAGCAAAGTGACCAGGATACAGCCTGAGCCTGTTCCCAGGTCCAAAACATGATCAAAAGGCTCGCTCAGCGCCGCCTCGATCAAGGCCTCGGTCTCAGGCCTTGGGTCCAAAACATCACTGCTGACGCGGAATCCGCGCCCATAGAATTCGCGTTCGCCCAATAGATGCGAAACCGGCACCCGGATAGCGCGCAGCGAGATCAACTGATCATAACGCTCAGAAATCTCAGGCGACAGTTCTTCGGGCGCGATCAACGTAACACGGCTGGCTTCTATCCGGGCGGCATGAGCCAGCAACACACGCGCATCCCGCGCCGGATCGTCCACACCAGCTGCGCGCAGCCGCGCCGTTGCGGCCACCATCGCCTGCGCGGCTGTCTGCATTCCTGTCATTGCGCCATCTCAGCAAGCAAACGCGCCTGATCGTCGGCGGTCAGCGCGTCAATCACCTCATCCAGATCGCCCTGGATCACCTGATCCAGCTTATAAAGCGTCAGGTTGATACGGTGATCGGTCATGCGGCCTTGCGGAAAATTATAGGTTCTGATGCGCTCGGACCGATCACCCGATCCCACCTGACTGGCCCGATCGGCCGAACGTTCGCTGTCGATCCGCTGACGTTCCTGATCATAAAGGCGTGTTTTCAACACCTGCATGGCAATTTCACGGTTGCGGTGCTGCGACTTCTCGGAACTGGTCACCACCAGACCACTGGGCAAATGCGTGATCCGCACCGCCGAATCGGTGGTGTTCACATGTTGCCCGCCAGCGCCTGACGATCGCATCGTATCGATCCGGATGTCATTGGCGTCGATCTGGATGTCTACGTCTTCCGCCTCGGGCAGGACCGCAACCGTCGCGGCCGAGGTATGAATGCGCCCGCCACTTTCGGTTTCAGGAACCCGCTGCACCCGGTGAACGCCGGATTCGTACTTCATCCGGGCAAAGACATTTTCGCCTTTGATATGGGCCACAACCTCTTTGATACCACCCAGATCAGAGGCCTGTTCCTCGATGATCTCGAATTTCCAGCCGCGCGCCTCGGCATAGCGCTGATACATCCGCAGCAAATCTCCGGCAAACAGAGCGGCCTCATCCCCGCCGGTTCCGGGCCGGATTTCCAGCATCGCTGGCCGGGCATCCGCGGCATCTTTGGGTAAAAGCACCAGTTGCAGCGCATGTTCCGCCTCGGGGATACGCGACTGCAATGCAGGAATTTCTTCCTCGGCCAGTTCTTTCATATCCGGGTCGGTCAGCATAGCCTCGGCATCGGCCAGATCGGTGACCAGCTGACGCCAGGCCATGATCTGATCGACCACCGGTTTCAGATCAGAATATTCTTTCGCCAGCGTCGCGATGTCTCCGCCCGAGGCACCATCGGCCATGGCTGCTTCGAGGTATTGAAAACGCTGGGTGATCTGTTCAAGTCGTTCTTCGGGGATCATCCGGGCGGTGTCTATCAATCCGGGGCTATGGTCAAGGCCCCGCCTTATGCTAACCTGATCATATGAAACGGCTCATTCTAGCCCTGACCCTTTGCGCAACCCCTGCCTTGGCCGATGTATTTGGCCCCGGAGGCAAGGTTCAGGATTGCTATTGCACTGACAAATCCGGCAGCCGGATCGAATTGGGTGAGATGATCTGTCTGCAGGTCGATGGGCGCATGTTCACAGCGCAGTGTCAGATGTCCCTGAACGTCCCCATGTGGCGCGAGGTTCAGGAAGGGTGTTTGTCGTCAGGGCTAGAACAAAGCAAGCCAACCGTCGACCCGGTGTCGATTGACGTCAAAATCCTTCCGGCCAAAACGTAACCGGCCGTAAATGCGTAGAATGTCACCGTCCTGCTGCACCGTCGTGTAGTCGGGAAAGCCGATCCATTTTGTGCGCGTGACGTACGTGATCATCCCCTCATCGACCGAACCGGCCAGAACCGAGGTGCGCGGTGAAACACGCGCGATCTCGTCCAACTGAGCCAGACCCTCAGGGCCTGTTTCGACCAAACGGTAAACGCCACCCTTCATATCGCGGTTTACGTCACCGTTCGGGGGCACATGCCAAAGATCGGGATCAGATGGGGCAAGGCGGATATAGCCACCGACCAAAATGACCAACGCGACCAGCAGCCAGATCATATATTTCATTGCCCCATACCTTCTTTGACCCAAAACCTAGCTGCTACGAACAGTCAAACAAGCCATTGCGACGGCCCCTACCGAGACGTCACGCCGGGAAGAATGCACAACAGCTCGAATAACAGATTGGCGGCCGTCAGCGCCGTGTTTCCCGACGGGTCATACGGCGGAGATACTTCGACCAAGTCGCAGCCCACCACATTGACCCCACCCAGGGCATGGATCAGTTGCAAGGCCTGCGGCGTTGTAAGCCCGCCAATCTCGGGTGTGCCGGTGCCCGGGGCAAAAGACGGGTCCAGACTGTCAATATCATAGGTGATATAGACCGGATGATCGCCAATCGTTTTGCGGATCGTCGAGCCAATCTGGGTCAGGTTCTGCTGCCACAGCTCCCACGCCGGGAACTGACGAAAACCCCAGCCCTTGGCCTCGGTAAAGTCAGACGCCGCATAACCAGACCCCCGGATGCCGATCTGAAAGGTTTTGTCAGGGACGATCAGTTGCTCTTCGTAAGCGCGGCGAAACACGGTGCCGTGGGTCTCACGCTCGCCAAACATTTCATCATTTACATCCGCATGGGCGTCTACATGGACCAGCGCCACGGGCCCGTGTTTTGCAGCTATCGCCCGCAGGATCGGCAGGGTGATCGAATGGTCACCACCCATGGCAACCGGCGTGACGCCTTGCGCCAGAATGGCATCATAGCTTTCCTTGATGATCTTCAGACTGTCCGCCAACGAAAAGGTATTGATCGCCAGATCGCCAATATCGGCAATCTGAAGCTTATCAAATGGTGCTGCGGTTGTGGCCATGTTGTACGGCCGGATCATCGCGCTTTCAGACCTGATCTGCTTTGGTCCAAACCGCGTCCCGGACCGCCACGAGGTACCGATATCCATCGGGATGCCCAGAACCGCGACATCCAACCCGACAAGCGAGGCCGCCTGAGGCAAGCGCATAAAGGTATTCGGCCCCGAAAAACGGGCCAGATCGTTGCCGCTGATCGGTTGGTTGAAATCTGTCATGCCTGTTGTCTCTCCCATCCGGTCACTTGGTTAAGCCATATCGGAAGTATGGCTAATCAATGGTTAACTTCAGACCAGCTTGCTCCATCCCAACAGGCAAATGATCTGAGTCGCCACATGTGCACCCGCAATGGCCGTCGCACCGGATGTGTCAAACGGGGGCGATACCTCGACCACATCGCCACCCTTGATATTGATCCCGGCAATATCGCGCAGGATGATTTGCGCCTGAATGGACGAAAGCCCACCCCAAACAGGCGTGCCGGTTCCTGGGGCAAAAGCCGGGTCCAGCCCGTCGATATCAAAGCTCAGATAGACCGGGCTGTCGCCGACGATTTCCTTGATCCTTTGCGCCACGGCGGCCGGACCGGCCTCATACACCTCGCGCGCGTCGATTATGTTGACGCCCAGCGTGTCTTCGTTGGTTGTTCGTATCCCCACCTGAACCGATCGCTTGGGATCCACGATCCCGGATTTCACGGCCTTGTAGAACATCGTCCCGTGATCTACCCGGGACATGTCATCATCGGCCCATGTGTCGGTATGCGCATCGAATTGCACCAGGGACATCGGCCCATATTTCTCGGCATAAGCTTTGAGGATCGGAAAACTGACATAATGATCCCCGCCCAACGTGACAGAGGCGACATCCGCCGCCAAAATCGTCCGAATATGATCGGTCAGCGTGTCGGGAAAGGCTGGGATATTGGCATAGTCAAAGGCCATGTCGCCATAGTCCACGATGGCCAGCTCGCTTAACGCATCAAAAGGCCAGCCATACGGTTCGTCCGGGGATTGCAGTGTACTGGCTTCTCGGATCGCACGCGGGCCAAGACGGGTGCCCGGACGGTTGGTGACCGCCTGATCGAAGGGCACGCCTGTCACTGCAATATCTACATCCTTCAGGTTCTTGGTATAAAGGCGGCGCAGAAAAGATGTTGCTCCACCAAACGTATTCTCGTGAGAAACCCCTTTCAACTCGGGGTTCGTAAACGCCTCATCCACGAAGTTCTTTGAATCTTCCAAAGCCATTTGGTCCGCTCCCCCTTGATATTTTCAGCTCAGTGGCTGCGCTTTTTCGACAACCCGCGCAAAGAACGACGCGCCGACTGGCGCAATGTCGTCATTGAAGTTGTATTTTGGATGATGCAGCCCGGCACCGTCGCCCTGCCCCAGAAACAGATACGCGCCCGGTCGTGCCTGCAGCATGTAGGAAAAATCCTCGGCCCCCATATCGCGCCCTATCGAATCCACCACGCGATCTTCACCGGAAACTTCCCGCGCAACATCAGCCGCAAAGGCGCACTTGTTGGCGTCGTTGATAGTCGCAGGATAACCGACGTCATACACCAGTTCTGCCTCAACCCCGTATGAAGCCGCCTGACCTTTTACGATCTGTTCCATCCGTTCCATCACCATCTTCTGAACCGCAGGATCGAAGGTTCTGACAGTTCCGTTCAGATAGGCGGTATCGGGGATCACGTTGTTGACCGTCCCGGTGTGGATCTGCGTGACCGAGACGACAAGATCTTCAACCGCATAGTGATTGCGGCTGACAATCGTCTGAATGGCCTGGGCAATCCCACAGGCCGCCATCACCGGGTCGCGGGTCTGATGCGGCATCGCCCCGTGGCCTCCGACCCCTTGAATATGGATGTGAAACGTATCCACGGCCGCCATGATCGGCCCCGGTGTCGTATAGAACGCGCCTTCGGGATTGCCGGGGTCGTTGTGCAACGCGTAAACCTCAGAAATATCGAACCGGTCCATGATGCCTTCTTCGACCATCACGCCTGCGCCGCCGCCCTCTTCCTCGGCGGGCTGAAAGATCAGCGCGACGCGGCCTTTGAAGTTGCGCGTCTCGGCCAGATAGCGCGCCGCGCCCAGCAACATCGTTGTGTGCCCGTCATGCCCGCAGGCATGCATCTTCCCGGCGTTTGTCGAGGCATAGTCCAACCCCGTTTCCTCGGGGATCGGCAGCCCGTCCATGTCGGCGCGCAGGCCAATTGTCGGCCCGTCGCCCTGACCTTTGATGATCGCAACGATTCCGGTTTTGGCAATGCCTTCATGCAGCTCGTCCACGCCAAATTCACGCAGCCGCTCGGCCACAAATGCCGCCGTTTCGTAGCATTCGAACTCGAGTTCAGGGATCGTATGCAGATGCTTACGCCATGTCGCCATGTCAGCGGCATAGTCGGCAATACGGTTCACAACGGGCATATGGGGTGGACTCCTGATCCAAGCTGCGGGATGTCTGCATCAGACACTGGAACAAGGGGCTTCGCAATGGCTGAAAATCCACTGATCCACGACCCGGACGCCGGGATCGAACGCTTGCTGGAAATCATGCGCCGCCTGCGCGACCCGCAATCCGGCTGCCCCTGGGATATCGAACAGGATTTCGGCACGATTGCGCCTTACACCATCGAAGAGGCCTATGAGGTCGCAGACGCCATCGAACGGCAGGCCTGGGATGAGCTGAAGGGTGAGCTGGGTGATCTGCTGTTCCAGTCGGTGTTTCATGCGCAGATGGCCGAAGAAGCCGGCCATTTCGCCTTTCAGGATGTCGTGCGCACCATGTGCGACAAGATGGTGTCCCGCCATCCGCACGTCTTTGGTGATGAATCCCGCGACAAATCGGCCGAACAGCAGACGCTGGACTGGGAAACAGTCAAAGCAGCCGAGCGTGCGGGCAAGGAACAAAAAGGCGCGTTGGACGGCGTTGCAGCCAACCTGCCTGCCCTGTTGCGGGCGCACAAGCTGCAAAAACGCGCTGCGCGTGTGGGCTTTGACTGGCCTGACGCTAGCCATGTCCTTGCCAAGATCACCGAAGAAGCGGCTGAGTTGGAAGAGGCGCGTGATCGCAAGGATGCCGATGCGTTGGAAGATGAATTCGGCGATCTCCTGTTCGTGATGGTCAACCTTGGCCGCCATTTGGGCATTGAACCCGAGGCCGCCCTGCGCCGCACCAATGCCAAGTTCACACGCCGCTTTGCGCAGGTCGAGGCGCGTCTTGCTGACCGTGGTAAAACCCCCTCGGAAAGCGATCTGACCGAGATGGATGCGCTGTGGGATGAGGTGAAGATTGCAGAGCATCGCGCCAACGGCAAACTCCCGCCTGTGGACGCCGCAACCAGCGGCTGAAACTGCTGGACAAGTCCGACGACACTTGCCAGTGTCCGCCCTTCACGACCCCGGAGGCCTGCAATGTCAGCGCGCAAGATCATAATCGATACCGACCCCGGACAGGACGACGCTGTCGCAATCCTGCTGGCACTGGCCAGCCCGGACGAGATCGATGTGCTTGGTATCACGGCCGTCGCGGGCAACGTTCCGCTGGCGCTGACCGCCAAGAATGCGCGTATCGTCTGTGAACTGGCCGGCCATACCGAAATACCGGTTTATGCCGGATGCGACCGCCCGCTGACCCGCCCGTTAATCACCGCGGAACATGTGCATGGTAAAACTGGGCTCGACGGTCCCGATCTGCCCGACCCGCACATGCAGCTGACCGACGGACACGCGGTCGATTTCATCATCGACATCCTGCGCGCGCATGAGCCTGGCACCGTCACGCTCTGCCCGCTGGGTCCGCTGACCAATATCGCCACTGCTTTCCAGAAAGCCCCCGATATCGTCGACCGCGTTCAGGAAATCGTCCTGATGGGTGGGGCGTATTTCGAAGTTGGGAACATCACGCCCACGGCTGAGTTCAACATTCACGTCGATCCCGAAGCCGCTGATATTGTGTTTAAATCGGGAAGACCAATTGTGGTCATGCCTTTGGACGTTACTCACAAGGCGCTGGTCACCAAGCCCCGCAACGATGCGTTCCGCGCCCTGGGCAACAAAGCTGGCATTGCCACCGCACAGATGACGGACTTCTTCGAACGTTTCGACAAGAACAAATATGGAAGCGAAGGCGCGCCGCTGCACGACCCCTGCGTGACCGCCTACTTGATCCGACCCGAGCTGTTCTCGGGCCGTCACGTCAATGTGGAAATCGAAACGACATCAGAACTGACGTTGGGCATGACCGTCGCTGACTGGTGGGGTGTCACTGAACGCGCGCCGAACGCGCTGTTCGTCGGCGACCTCGATGCCGATGGTTTCTTTGCCCTGCTCACTGAACGTCTGGCCCGGTTATGAGCGCCGCACTTCGCCTTGCCCGCCCGGACGACCTTGACCGTCTGATGAGCCTTGTCGGGGCTTTCCACACCGAGACAGGCATTGAACAAGACTCGGATCAACGGCGCGATGCACTGCTGCCGCTGCTCGAAGGTCTCCCGCATGGGTGTATCTACCTGATCGGCCCTGGGCGCGCGCCACTGGGTTACATCATCCTCACCTTCGGCTGGTCAATCGAGTTTGGCGGCATGGATGGATTTGTGGACGAGATCTACATCCGGCCCGCTGTTCGGGGTCGCGGCATCGCGACTGAGGTCTTGTTGGATCTGCCCAAAGCGCTGGCAGGTGCCGGTCTGACGGCTTTGCACCTGGAAGTCGACCGCACCGATGAGGCAACACAAAAACTGTACCTACGCACCGGGTTCAAAGCCCGCGAGCGTTACATGCTGATGAGCCGGAAGCTCTGATCCGATATTTGTGAATCATCGATCTGGTTTCAGCGACCAAATCTCTGTTTACTAAGACCTTTCCCCTTGGCGGGCTTTTCTGTTGCGACTTTCCCCCTGATCAGCATTTCTGTCAGCACCTAGGCAAGTCGTTGCAAATAATACAGAAAATTCCAGAGATACGAAAACGGAACAATTGATCGGGTAACTGGTCGGTGGTCCACTCAGCAGCATCGGAGGCGGAAAACGCGTCAGGGGCTGAACATCTTGAGCATACCTAGAAAACGGGGCCATCGGTCCCCGTTTTCTAGCACTCGGCTTCTAGGTTCATTTCAAAAAAGACCAATCCGTCCAGAATTGACTTTGGCAACGCGCTGTAGGGTCCGCGCGGCACAAACCCCAGCGATTGGTACAGCTTTTGGGCCGCCGTCAGTGCGCTTCCTGTGTCCATGAGTATCCGCTTGAACCCCAGTGCCCGGCAATCACCGATCAATGCCTCCATGAGGGCGCGCCCAGCCCCAGTTCCGCGCGCGCTGTCGCGCACGAAAACACGCTTAATCTCGGCGGTCTGGTCGCCAATGCGCTGGAACATGCCGCACCCAACCGCTGACCCATTCACCAGCGCAAGTTGAATGCCCCCATCGGGCGGCGCATGCTGGGACTCCAACGATTGCATCAACCTTTCGAACTTGTCCTGAGGATAAGCATACAACACGACCTCGGCATCCCGGCCACCCAGGCTGACCAGAAAATCCCGATATTCCCAACACAAAGCTCTAACGGCATCAAATTGTTCAGGTGTTTTCGGCCTAACAATTGTCAGCATGGTCACCCCCTTTTTCAGCAGATGACCATAACATGGTTCGAGACCTTAACGAAGGATCGACGACCCAGCATATTCCGCTACTTCAGCCAGCGTTTCTTCAATGCGAATCAACTGGTTGTACTTGGCCAACCGGTCAGAACGCGCCAGCGAACCGGTTTTGATCTGCCCGCAATTGGTCGCAACTGCCAGATCGGCAATTGTTGCGTCTTCGGTCTCGCCCGAGCGGTGGGACATAACATTGGTGTACCGCGCGCGGTGGGCCATATCGACGGCGCGCAGGGTTTCGGTCAGCGACCCGATCTGGTTCACCTTGACCAGCATCGAGTTGGCACAGCCACGCTCGATCCCCTCGGCCAGACGTACAGGGTTGGTCACGAACAAATCGTCACCGACCAGTTGCACCTTGTCGCCAATCGCATCGGTCAGGGCTTTCCAGCCATCCCAGTCATCCTCGGACATACCGTCTTCGATCGAAATGATTGGATAGTCTTTGACAAGCGCCGCCAGATAGGCTGCGTTTTCTTCTGAACTCAGGGTCTTGCCCTCACCGGACAGAACGTACTTGCCATCCTTATAATACTCGGTGGCCGCGCAATCGAGCGCCAGGTGGATCTCTTCGCCCGGTTTGTAACCCGCTTTCTCGATTGACTTCAGGATGAAGTCCAACGCCTCGCGAGTGGATGCGATATTGGGGGCAAAACCACCTTCATCGCCGATGCCTGTGTTCAGGCCAGCGGCAGACAGTTCTTTCTTCAGCGTGTGGAATACTTCTGAACCCATGCGAACCGCTTCGCGGATATTGCTGGCCGAGACCGGCATGATCATGAATTCCTGAATGTCGATCGGGTTATCCGCGTGCTCACCGCCGTTGATGATGTTCATCATCGGTACCGGCAGAACGCGGGCCGAAGTGCCGCCAACGTAGCGGTACAGAGGCTGCGTGGTGAAATCCGCCGCAGCTTTGGCAGTTGCCAGCGAGACACCAAGTATAGCGTTCGCGCCCAGACGGCCTTTGTTTTCGGTCCCGTCCAACTCGATCATCGCGGCGTCGATGGCCACTTGCTCGGTCGCGTCAAAGCCGACCAGCTCTTCGGCGATTTCGCCGTTGACCGCCGCCACAGCCTCCAACACGCCTTTGCCCAGATAGCGTGCCTTGTCGCCATCGCGTTTTTCCACCGCCTCGTAGGCGCCTGTCGATGCGCCCGAGGGCACTGCGGCACGGCCCATGGTGCCGTCTTCGAGGATCACGTCCACCTCGACCGTCGGGTTCCCCCGGCTGTCCAGGATTTCGCGCGCGTGGATGTCGATGATGGTGCTCATGATACCGGTTCCTAAAGATGCCTTCGGTTGCAAGCCTCATACCAGCCCGCGCCGAAAAGTAAACCAGCTCCGTTATCGCTAACACTCATATTTTCCGGCGTTTAGGGCTAACAGTCTTCTGTTTGCGCCAACATGTTCAGGCTGCGGTCATGGCCATGTCGCGCGCCAATCTGCGTTCGCGGATAAAAGTGTACAATCCAGATCCAATGATAAGCGTCGAACCGGCTAAGGTCATCAGGTCGGGCCGTTCGTTGAACACCAGAACCCCGGCGAGAATCGAGAACAACAAACGCGTATAGCGGAACGGCGTCACGGCCGAGGCCTCGCCCACTCGCATCGCTGTAACGATCCCGTAGTATCCAAGAACACCAAAAACAACCGCGCCTGCATAGGGACCGATCTGTCCCGCTTGCAACGGTTCAAGGGGATGCGCGCCCAGGATCATCAGGACGGCCCCACCGACAACAAGTGCAAGATAGGCCTGCGATGACACCACCGCCGATGATATGCGGGGGTCTAGCCGGCGTGTGATCAAATCCCGCGCGGCCACACCGATGACCGCCACGACGACGAACAAGGATTCAGGGCGAAACCCCTCGAGTCCCGGACGGATGATCATCAGAACACCGATGAAGCCAACGCCGATGGCACTCCAGCGGCGCCACCCGACATGCTCGCCCAGGAACAAGGCCGCGCCCATGGTCACTGCCAAAGGCATGGCCTGAAACACAGCCGCCACCATCGATAGATCCACCATCGACAAAGCGGTCACAAACGCCACTGCAGAAACGGCTTCTGCCATCGCCCGGATCATGGGCAAGGGCTGCCAAGCGACTGCGACAAAGATCCGCTGACGCGAAAAAAGCGCCATGCAAAAGAAGACACCGGCGCAGATCAGGCCCAACACGATCAGAATCTGACCCGGCGCGACCGACGCCGTCAGTTGCTTGATGAACATATCCTCAAGCGTGAACGCAGCCATAGCCGCAATGACCAGCAAGATGCCATTAACGTTATTCATATTGATGTCCGTTGGAACTGGCGGCACCGATTACCGCTGTTACCTTCAGCAAAAGCCGAAGGACATCGCTGTGGCAAGCATTTTCAGCATTCGATTGATGAAATGATTTGAGGCGACCTATCGCGTTTCGTGATAGGTCAGTCCTTGTCCAAAGGAACGCCGTACAGTTCCAACCGATGGCCAATAAGCTTGTACCCCAGCTTGGCCGCGATTTTTTCCTGCAGTGCTTCAATCTCGGGGTCGACGAATTCGATCACCTCACCAGACTGCATGTCGATCAGATGGTCGTGGTGATCGCGTTCGGCATCCTCATAGCGCGCGCGCCCGTCACCAAACTCCAGCCGCTCCAAAATCCCGGCCTCTTCGAACAGCTTCACGGTACGATACACGGTGGCAATCGAAATGCCCGAATCCAACGCCGAAGCGCGTGTATACAATTCCTCGACATCCGGATGGTCTTCACTCTGCTCCAGCACATGCGCAATGGTGCGGCGCTGTCCGGTCATGCGCAGGCCTTTGCCTTCGCACCGCGAGATGATCGTGTCCGACATGATGCCCCTCAGGAATTGCTCGGGTTTCTGTCTTAATCTGTCCGCGCGCCCAGCGCCACAGGGATTCGTTGGCCGGTGCAGGTTTCAGACCATGCGTCGCAGATCTGCCCAGATCGGCAGATGGTCCGAGGCTATATGCGCCGGACGCTCTCCATGCACGCCGTGATCAGCCGCCTCAACGCCATACCCCAGCGCTATCCTGTCCAGCGCGCCCAAAGGCTGCGCGGCCGGATAGCTCGGTACCGGTGGCAGAAAATGCATTTCCGGCGCCAGATTGTCTAGAACGGGTTGCCGGGACCACTCGTTAAAATCACCTGCCCAAACCGTCGGCATCTGTTCCAGAGACGCGTCGCAATGACGAATATGCGTGATCTGCTGCCTCCGGGATGCAGGCAGCAGCCCCAGATGCATCCCCATCACCCGCAACGGGCCGATCTGCGTGTCAAACTCCACGCGGACCGCGCCCCGAGGTTCCAGCCCCGGCAAGTCATGATGTCCGGTCTGCCTAACCTTGATGTGATCGCCACGCCAGATCACGGCGTTGCCATGCCAGCCCAAGCTCCCCGCACCGCCCAGATCGACAATTTGCCACCCGGCTTCATCCAGCATGAAATGTGGCAGCGCTGCCGGCCGGGGAGGCAATCGCTTGTCGGCTTCCTGCAACACCACAATCTCGGCCTGCATGCCGTGCAGCACCTGCATGATGCGTTGCGGCTGCCGCCTGAAATCCAGCCCGACACATTTCTGGATGTTGTAACTGCCGATACGCAGGGTCGAAGGTTTTGTCATGACTCTCCGGGTCTTAAACTTGCCCAAGGATCACCCTGCTGGGCCGCAGGTGCAAGCCCGCGTTGCGACCGGACCAGAAATAAGGTGATCCTTTTGAACAGGTGCCGTTTCCTGGGGCACCGAACCAGGTAATTCGCAGCGGTTGGTTCCTATGTTGATTGTGCAAGAATGAGTCATCATTCACGACAGCGCAGCGTACAAAGTTGGGCCTAACGAATGCTAAGCGGGACTAAGCAGACATCTATCCTCAATGAATGTCGTTCTGTTGTGCGGGAACACTTGGCACATCTATCGCCAAGGAACTGACCCATTTGCATTCGTGGCCGTTACGCGCTGCGATGATCCGGTCTTCAACATGACTTGCCTCCCAAACAGCAACGCATTCCAATTCAAGGCACTCGCTCAGAAGCGCTGGCCGTTCCCAGCCTTGCTCAGCAAAGTCTGAATGATAAAGCGAAAGAGCCCCGGAAATTTTGTCCTGCTTGAAACGGTAATCTTCTTTCATCACATCGCTTCGAGGCTCAACCCGGCCAACTTTCAGCCAAAAACCTCTGCTAATACCGTCACGATAGACAAAGGACTTGAACAATATCGGCAGATGAATCAAATCTTCGATTGCCGGGCGTTCTGAGAAGTATCCTTCAAAAACCGCTACGAAATACTCTTCCCCAAGTTGCCCATATGCCCAACAGTTTTCAGCTACTGGAATCTCAACTAACGCCCCAGCTTGCCAGCGCTGCCGTTTAGTAGCTTGGCCTCTTTGTGCTCGAAGAAAGTTATTCGTGTCCATGCTTCGTGCTTCGCATGCTGAGCATCTATTCTCAATGTCAAAGAGGGCTCGAAGCCGACTTGCGCAAGCGCAGCGTGGCGGCCAGCGCACTAGGGTTCCGTTGTTCGGACGAAGCTATCGTCGGTAGCTCGCGGCTCAATCTCCGCTTTTGGAAGTTCATGGGAGAAAGCAACGAATACAACGCATCGAAAATCTAAGCATGAGTCTTCGACTTCCGTGGATCATGGATCGGCATCGAAACCACCTTTGCTTTTGTTTCGATATCATCTCCGGCAACATTCAGAGTTGTGCCAATCTCGACAGAAGGATGCAGATGAGCAAGTGCGAGTGACTTACCGAGGCGGTGCGAATAACAAGGAGAATTAATCACACCAACTTCGTTTCCATCGAGGTAAAGCGTCTCGCCGCCAGCCATCATGTCGGAATGGTCAATGTCGAGGCAGACGTTTTGGGTTGCCTCCTTCCCTTTGGCGGCCATGACGGCCGTCTTACCGCGAAACTCCCCTTTGGACCCGCTGACCGTAAACCCAAGCCCGACCTCCCAGGGTGTGTTGTCCTCAGTCATGTCGTATCCGTAGAACAAAAGCCCCGCTTCGATGCGAACCTTATCGAGCGCAGTGAATGAGCACGGCGTGACGCCAGCCTCTACAAGCTTGTCCCAGATATCGCCGATGACAGACGCGTCTGCAAATATCTCGTAGCCACGCTCCCCCGAATAGCCGGTGCGTGAAATCCGACATGGATGGCCGAAGAGCCGCGCCGATGCGTGCTCGAAATAGGCGAGATCGCCAAGATTGATATCACACCCGGCGTCGAGAATATCGAGTGACTTAGGCCCTTGCACTGACAGATCATGCAGGTCGTCGGAAAACTCGATCTGTACATCGCGGCCTTTGGCAGATGCCTTGAGCAAAGCCATGGTATGGCCGGACCCGTGCACGATCATCCACTCATCGTTTCCGTTGTTTGACACGATAGCATCGTCGGCAATGCCGCCATTCTCTGTCAGGATGCAGAGATAGGCAGCCTGACCCGGATCGATTTTCGAGATGTCGCGTGTCGTCAGATGATCGAGCGTTGCGACGACGTCCGGCCCACGCACGAACACCTTCTTGAGAGGAGACATATCGAACATCCCCGCTGCCTCACGAACAGCATCGTGTTCATCATTGGGATCGGAGTTGTAGGTCCAAGCCGTGCCCATCCCGTTCCAGTCTTCTAGGCCTGATCCAAGCGCGGTGTGCCGCGACGCGAGGGCGGATGTGCGGCTTAGTTCTTCAGTCATGTACGATCTCCAGTGGTTCTCTGCGAAGTGGGACCAGTTCATCAGTACCACTCGTCTTTCATTGAGGCTTGGCGTTCGGCCACGAAGTCTTCCAGCCTGGACCGAATACCTTCGTCCATAGACGGTGCCTGATAGCCTGCGAGCATGGATTTCCACCGCGCGGTAGAGCGTTGATCCGCCCGGAGGCTCCCGTTTTCGGACCATGTCTCGAATGGCCCAGCCTCTGGGATGTCAGGTTGAAAGTGAGCCGTCGCAAAATGGCGTAGCGTATGCGCAGTCGATAGGAAGTTCTCGCCCGGACCTGTTTCGAAGTATGCGTCGCGGCCAAAGACTTCATCACTCACATCGATACCCTGGAGCATCTTTAGCATTGCCCCGCAATGGTCGAGATCCATGATGAATTTCTCATAGGACATAACCAGCCCGCCTTCGAGCCAGCCCGCAGCGTGCCAGACTTGGTGCGCGCCCGAAAGGAGCGTGGCCCACATCGCCCCGACGCTGTCTTGCATGGCTTGTCCGTCGGCGGCGTTGGAACCGGAAACATGGCCGCCGCCTGATCGTACAGGCACACCCAAGCGGTGACCCAGCTGGGAAAGAACCATGGATGCCAGATTTGCCTCGGGTGAACCAAAAGTCAGCGCTCCGGACTTCAAGTTCATAGTTGAATGAAAACTGCCGAAGACCACCGGACAGCCAGGCTGCACCAACTGCGCCAGTGCAATCCCTACCATCCCCTCGGCGAGCGTCTGCGCGGCAACCGCAGCAGGCGAAAGAGGCCCCATAGCGCCGGCAAAGATCGCCGGCGAGACACAGACACATTGACCGGCGCTGGCGTAAACCCGCAAGGCGCCGGACATTGTATCATCGTATATAAGGGGGGAGTTGACGTTGATGTTGCCTTGGATGACAGCGTTCTCGTCCATGAATGCCTCACCGAACACGAGTCGCGCCATATCAACGCTGTCTTGAGCGCGAACAGGGGATGTGACGCCCCCCATGAATGGTTTGTCCGAGAGCGTCAGGTGCGCCAGCACCATATCCAAATGGCGTTTGTTCACCGGAATATCTGTGGGTTCGCACACCGTGCCACCAGAATGGTGCAGATACGGAGTGGAGTACGTCAACTTCACAAAGTTTTGGAAGTCTTCGAGCGCGGCATAGCGGCGTCCTCGCTCAAGGTCGCTCACGAAGGGGGATCCATAGCCGGGCATAAGCACAACGTTGTTGCCACCAAGTTCAACGCTCTTGGCCGGGTTGCGCGCGTGAAGCGTAAATTGATTGGGCGCAGAGGCGCACAGTTGGCGCGCGTGCCCTGGCTCAAATGTAACACGCTGGCCGTCGACCCATGCGCCTGCATCTCGGAACAGGTCCATAGCTGTCTCGTCCCCGCGAAACTCAACCCCGATGTTTTCAAGTATCCAATCGGCTTGCGTCTCGATGGCACCAAGCTCCAGTTCGTTCAAGAGCTGGTACGCCGGAGTCTTTCGTTTCGTGTAAGACACAACGCTGTCGGGTGCACCACGGCGCGCGGAACGACCGCGCCGCGCCGCCTTTCGCAACTTTGGCTGAATGTTTATGTCTAAATTTTCCAACCCGGATGTTCCTAACATCTCCTCTTCTTTGTCATAATAGTTGAGAAAAAGAGTTCAGAGGATCAAATAATTCTACACTCTTCGTTCAAAAATTTTATACGATGGTCCCATGGCAATGCCCTTTCGAAGACATGATACCTTGCGCCTCTTCGTTGAGATTGCGCGCTATCCAAGCCTGTCCGCCGCTGCGGAGGCCCTCAACATGACCAAAGGTGCCGTAAGCTATCAGGTTAGAGTGCTAGAGGACGAACTTCAGACGACGCTTCTAAGCCGTGAACCACGCGGGATCACCCTGACCAAGCAAGGACGAGCCTTACTTGAGGCATGCCGCCCGGGGTTCGAGGCTCTCGAGACAAGTCTGCACGAGTTTACCAAAGCACGCGACGTGGGCCTTACGGTCGGGCTTTCTAGCTATTTTGCAGCACGGTGGTTATCGCCGCGTCTCACGGGTTTCATGCAAAGACATCCGGACATCCGGCTGCGGCTACAACCCATGACGCAGCTTTTTGACCTTGAAAATCAGGGCATCGACATTGCCATCAGATGGGGAAATGGCCAATGGGACGATGCCACGGTCGAACCCTTCCTCAACATGCCAGCTTGGCCGGTTGGGAATAAAGCAGCTCTGGAGAAAGTCGCTCGGCTTGGGATTGAAGCCGCATTCGCCGAGTTTGTGCTTCTAAGGGACCATGATGACAGCAATGCCTGGACAGATTGGAGGCAAGAAGCTGGGTTTGAGACGGACCCGCGCCGCGACACGCTTATTATTCCAGATCCCAATGTGCGCGTGCAGGCCGTCGCGAACGGACAGGGGGTGGCTCTCATGGATGATCTTGTTGCTCAGGAACTCGATGATGGCTGTCTTGTACGGCTCTCAGAAAAAGAGCTGTCCGATTACGGGTACTTCATTGTTGAACCGTTTGGCAGCCGGCACAGTCAGGCTGTGCGGGAATTCAGTGACTGGCTTCAAGGCGCAACACATCTGTAGCGGCTGCAAAAGCGATCATTCGAGAGGTCTCCAGCATCGGACAAAGTAGGCTCAAAGGCGCCAGCGCTCATTCGAGCCACGACCCCATCTCAGAAACAACGGCGCCCGAAATCTCCATCATGTCCCGCAGAATGTAGCCTGTACCACTTCGCTCTGCGACGGCGGGCGGGTCAGGTCGGCATTGTCCGGCCGATCCAAGAAAGGCTGCCCCAGCACGCTGTTGAGACGATGAAAGGGCGTGTAATCCCCCTGCACCGCCGCCTCGATCATCTGTTCGACCCGATGGTTGCGCGGGATGAAAACCGGGTTGGCCGCGTGCATTACCTGGGTCGGGGTTTCTTCGTGCGCCAACCGCGCTTGCCAACCTTCGGCCCATCCGTCAAATGCCATTGGATCAGTGAATTGATCCCGTGCCTTGTCCGTGCCCAGCGCGCGGAAAGTGTTGGTGAAATCCGCATGATTCTGCGCCATGCGCACCAGCAGGTCCGAGATCAGCTCAGAATCTTCGTCACGGGTCGTCGTCAGACCTATCTTGGCCTGGAAGCGTGCCATCCAATTCCGCTGCAACAGATCGGGCATCGCGTGTACGATCTCAGTCGCCTCTTCAACCGCTGCTTCCTTGTCCTCCATCTGCTGGATCAACGCGGTGGCCAATTGTGCCACGTTCCAGACGGCAATATCCGGTTGATTGGAATAGGCATAGCGCCCTGCCCGGTCGATCGAGCTGTAGACCGTGTTGGGGTGATAGCTGTCCATGAAGGCGCAGGGCCCATAGTCAATCGTCTCACCGGCAACCGAGCAATTGTCGGTGTTCATCACCCCGTGAATGAACCCCACGCTCATCCAACTTGCAATCAACTGGGCCTGAGCGTCACGCACAGCACGCAACAAGCCCATCGGCCCCCCAGCCTGCGGATAGTGGCGCGCGATGGCATACTCCGTCAGGCGACGTAAACTCTCGATCTGCCCCCGGGCAGCAAAGACCTGAAACGTCCCGACCCGCAGATGGCTGCGCGCCACACGGGTCAGCACCGCACCAGGCATAGGCCCTTCGCGCAGGACGACCTCTCCGGTCTCGACCGCGGCCAATGCGCGGGTGGTCGGAATGCCCAGCGCGTGCATCGCCTCGGACACCACGTATTCGCGCAGAACGGGCCCCAGCCAAGCCCGCCCATCCCCCTGCCGCGAGAACGGCGTCGGACCAGAGCCTTTCAACTGAATGTCACGACGCACACCATCGGTGCCCACGGTTTCCCCAAGTAAAACCGCCCGACCATCCCCAAGTTGCGGATTATAGTTGCCAAACTGGTGCCCGGAATACAGCTGCGCCAGCGGCTCCGCACCGGCGGGTATGGCATTGCCGGCAAAGGTCTCGGCCAGCTCGTGCACATCCCCCGGTGCGATATCCAAAAGCCGCGCGAGATCTGCGTTGAACGCAATCAGCTGCGGTGCGCGAACAGGGACCGGCGCCTGACGTGCATAAAACGCATCTGGCAGGCGGGCATACGAGTTATCAAACGGGATTGTCAGTGTCATGCGGCAAACATATGACCTGCGCGCATGATTGCCATAGCGGATCGCGTCATCCCGTGCATAATCGGCCAAAACATGAGGCACCGATGACCGGACAAGAGATTATCGACCACCTGCAACTGCAGCGACACCCAGAAGGTGGCTGGTTCAAAGAAACCTGGCGCGCCGACAATGCTGGCCGCGCCACTGGCACCTGCATCTACTTCCTGCTGCAAGCCGGGGAAAGCAGCCACTGGCACCGGGTCGATGCGACCGAGATCTGGCTTTATCATGCCGGCGCACCTCTGATCCTATCGCTCAGCGAGACGGATCAGGGGCCCGCACAAGAATTCCAGCTGTGCCCGGACCTGACGGAAGGCGCGCCCCAGGTGATCGTTCCGAAAGGCCATTGGCAAGCCGCCCGCAGCACCGGAGACTACACACTGGTCAGCTGTACCGTCTCCCCTGGGTTTGAGTTTTCTGGGTTCGAACTAGCGGACCCGGGGTTCGATATCCCAAAAGTCTAGCGTCAGTGGTTGAAAGTTTAGGGCAGATCAGATGCGTGAAGACCTGAAAAAAGCGTTCGAGAACCATGATTGGTCAGGGAAAAGAGGCAAAGCCCCGCGTTCTGGTCCGGGATCGACATTAGCCGCCACCGAGCGCTTGCGCACTGCGTTGCCGCAGATCTTCGAGCAACTCAAAATCCGGCGGTTCCTGGACGCACCATGTGGCGATTGGACATGGATGCAGACTGTCGATCTATCGCAGCTTGAAGCCTACCACGGTGCGGACATCTCAACGTCAGTGATACAAGACGTTTCAGAAAAATTCACATCCGACAAAGTGTCCTTTTCCGTATTGGACGTGTGTTCCGATCCATTGCCGGCCGCCGATTTGATTATGTGCCGTGAGTGTTTGTTTCATCTCAAACACGAAGCGAAATGGGCCTTCTTTCAAAACGCCCTAGCGGCGGACATCGCGTTCATAATGTTTTCGATTGATCATATTCGCGTCAATCACGACCTCCTGAGGAATGGCGGGTTTAGACGGTTCAACCCCATGATGGAACCGTTTAACTTCCCGCTGCCGCTCTACTATGTTCACGAAACAACGAACCAGGACATGTTCGACGTGTACGATCCGGATCTGGGTCTCCGTCAGCACCGCTCGATGGGGATTTGGACACGCGAGATGATTGCCAACGCCATGCCACAGTCGCAGCCCCAGCAAACATCGAACTAACGGCTTGCCTCATCGGGCAACACGATTAGTGCTACAGACAGATCGCTCACCAACTTGCCAGCAACGCTCGCACGGGCCACTCTGGCTGCTATGAATCACCGCTCCCTCATTGCGTCTATCCCGCCTAAGATCAAAGACGATCTCCAGCGGCGCTCTGACGCTGCCGGGCTCAGGCATCTGGCACTCTATCTTCTGGCACTGACGGTAACGTCAGCCGGGCTGATCGCACAGGTTCCGTTTTGGCCGCTGTTGATCCTGCCACAGGGCATTCTGCTGGTGTTCCTCTTCACCCTCAGCCACGAATGCACCCACAAAACACCGTTCAGAACCAACTGGCTCAACGATGTAGTCGGACATTTGGTCTCAGGTCCCATTGCCCTGCCCTTTACGTGGTTTCGCTACTTCCACTTGGCCCATCACAAATGGACCAATCACCCGGAAAACGACCCCGAACTCGACGGCAAACCGCGCCCCAACACCTGGCGCAGCCTGATCGTCTACCTCATCGGCTGGCCATACTGGTCCGCAATGGCTCGGGTGCTCATGCGCAACGCCTTGGGACGGATCGATGCCCCTTACCTGCCCGAGCGCCAACATCGCGCTATCAAAACCGAGGCGCGTGTCCTGTTGGCCACCTATGGCCTCGCAGCCCTCAGCTTGGTTTTCACACCTGCGCTGGTCTGGCTCTGGCTGCTGCCAGTGCTAGTCGGACAACCCTTCCTGCGCCTCTATCTTCTGGCAGAACATGGGCTCTGTCCGCCGGTGGCCAACATGCTGGAAAACTCGCGCACAACATTCACCAACCGTATCGTCCGGTTCTTGGCTTGGAACATGCCGTACCACGCCGAACACCACGCTTTTCCGAATGTTCCGTTCCACCAGTTGCCGGCGTTTCATGCCTGGACCCAAGCTCACTTGAAATCCACATCAGAGGGCTACACAGAATTCGCGGCTGACTACATAGAGCACCTGCCAGCCGAGGCAGGCTCTTCATCTGGCTGAAAATATCCCGGGGGAGTCGCGCTTGCGCGATGGGGGCAGCGCCCCCTACGACTTGGCCGCCTTTCCGCGGTTCGGGGCTGACACGACACCGCCCCCAACCAGCACCTTCACACCTGTGGTTCCCGGGCACGAGGTGGGCAAACCACGCGCCACCCGGACCGCCAGATAGGCAAAGGCCTGCGCTTCCAGCATGTCACCATCCAGCCCCACCGCCTCAACCGGCTCGACAGGACAATCCAGCGCAACCCGCAGCATCTCCATCAAAACCGGATTGTGTCGCCCTCCACCGGTTACCAGCATACGCGAGGGCGGTTTTGGACAGTACTCCATCCCCTGCACAACTCCGGCAGCGCACATCCCTGTCAGCGTCGCCACCGCGTCCGCATCCGGCAAGTCACGAACCAGCCCGATCATCTCGGCAAAGTCGTTCCGGTCCAGCGATTTTGGCGGCATACGCGCGAAGAAAGGCTCGCTCAGGAACAACTCCAAAGCGCCTGTCTCTACCGTTCCTTCGCGGGCAATGGCGCCATCTTTGTCCATAGACAATCCAAAGCGGCCCTGCATCAGATCATCGACCGGTGCATTGGCGGGGCCAGTATCAAAGGCCACAAGCGCGCCGGGGATTTCAGGCCGTTCAAAAGACGGATCAATATAGGTCAGATTGCCAACCCCGCCGAGGTTCAGAAAACACAATGGTTCCTCTGCCTCGATCCACTTGGCGCAAGCAAAGTGGAAAAATGGGGCTAACGGCGCTCCTTCGCCCCCCATCTGAACATCATCGCTGCGAAAATCCCAAACCACCGGCACGCCCAGCGCCTGCGAAAGGCCATTCCCGTCGCCAACCTGCAAGGTGCCCCGCCCACGCGGTTCATGCGCCAGAGTCTGCCCGTGAAATCCGATCAGGTCGATATCTTCAAACTCACACAGCGCCTCGCAATGGGCCATGGTGACTACGTCGCCAGCCGCCTCGACCTCATCCCCGTGCCAATGCCCCATTCCGGCCCGCAAAACTGCGCGCTCTTCGTCTGAATAGGCACGATACCCGCTTTCGCCAAAGCCAAAAATCGCGACCCCGTCGGTTTCGATCACCGCCGCGTCCACCCCATCCATCGAAGTTCCTGACATCGCCCCAAGCGCACGCAGGGCCCCGCGTTTTGCTACGGCCTTATTCATGGCCTTTTCCTTCTGCCACTCGACGCCTATAAGGTGCCCCGCATTACAACCCTGAGGCAAGACATGACCTACCATCCCAAATCGGATTTCATCGCAACGATGATGGAGCGTGGCTTTTTGGCCGATTGCACCGATTATCAGGGCCTTGATGAGGCGCTGATCAGCGGGTGTAAACCGGCCTATATCGGCTTTGATGCAACGGCACAGTCATTGCATGTGGGCAGCCTTATTCAGATCATGATGCTGCGCTGGTTCCAGAAAACCGGCCACAAGCCGATCACCCTGATGGGCGGCGGCACCACCAAAGTGGGCGACCCGTCCTTTCGTGCGGATGAACGCCCTTTGCTGGGCCCCGAACAGATCGATGCCAATATTGCGGGCATCAAAAAGGTGTTCTCGGCCTATATCGACTATGACACCGACGCCGAAAACGCGGCGCTGATGCTGAACAACGCCGAATGGCTGGACGGCCTGAACTACCTCGATTTCCTGCGCGATATCGGGCGGCACTTCTCTGTCAACCGGATGTTGGCCTTTGAATCAGTGAAGTCCCGGCTGGATCGAGAGCAGTCGCTGTCATTCCTGGAATTCAATTACATGATCCTGCAGGCCTATGACTTCCTTGAATTGAACCGTCGCTATGGCTGTGTTCTGCAGATGGGCGGCAGCGACCAGTGGGGCAACATCGTCAACGGCATCGACCTGACGCGTCGCGTACTGGACCACGAGATTTATGGCCTGACGAGCCCCCTGCTGACCACCAGCGACGGCAAGAAGATGGGCAAGTCTCAGGACGGTGCTGTCTGGCTGAATCCCGATATGCGCTCGCCCTATGAATTCTGGCAGTTCTGGCGCAATACCACTGACGCGGATGTCGGACGTTTTCTGAAACTCTACACCGAACTGCCGGTAGATGAATGTGATCGTCTGGGAGCGCTTGCAGGGGCTGAGATCAACGAAGCCAAGATCCGTCTGGCCAATGAGATCACAACGCTACTGCACGGGGCCGAAGCGGCGACAACCGCCGAAGCAACCGCGCGTGAAGTCTTTGAAAAAGGCGGCGTAGGCGGCGATCTACCTACCCTGACCCTCAGCGCGGCGGATCTGGGTGATGGCATGTCCATCGTACAGCTGATCGTCAAATCCGGTCTGGCCAAATCTGGCAAAGAGGCCAAGCGCCTGATCGCCGAAAACGGTGCTAAGATGGACGACACACCGCTAACGGATGCCGGTCTGATGATTGACGCGGGCGCCCTGCAGTCCCCCATTAAACTAAGCGCTGGCAAAAAGCGTCACGCTCTGGTCCAACTGGGGTAACAACTCGACGAATTCGAAAACAAAAACGGCCACCCAAATCGGGTGGCCGAACTCTTTATGCCAACGTTTCTGGATGGCCTTTGGCGTTACCGTTTTCCTTTACCCCCGCCCTTGCCACCATTTTTGCCGTCGCCGTCGCCGCCGCCGTTTCCGGAACCATTGCCTTGACCGTTGTTGTTACCGCCATTGCCGGTACCCGGTCCGGAGCCATTGTTGTTTCCGCCCCCGTTTCCGGGGTTTCCGGCGTTCCCGTTACCGTTGCCTGGGCCGTCGCCGCCTTTGCCGCCACCTTTACCGGGGCCGTCGCCGCCTTTGCCTGGGCCATTGCCGCCTTTACCTGGGCCATTGCCACCGCCTCCGTCACCGGGACCGTCACCGCCGTCACCGGGGCCGTCGCCACCACCATTGCCGGGACCATCATTGCCGCCATCACCGGGATTGCCACCGCCGCCATTGCCGCCGCCATTCCCTGGGCCGCTGCTGCCATTGTCGCCCGGATCAGCCGGGCTGACCTGCGCGAATTGGTCCGAGCCCCGATCCTCACCCCGGCTGCCACCGGCCGCCGTGCCAATAGACGCGGTTGGCACATCGGTCAGCAATGACGCCAATCCGGGGCACATCGCGCCGGTGTTTTGCAGTGTAGTTGAAAAATCCGACCGGTTCTGAAGGCGTTGCAAGAAACTAGGGGTGACATGCGTGCAGTCGCACATCGTCGTGTAATCCCCACTATTTGCCGCATCCCGTGCGGTTTTCCAGTTGCAAACCTCGGGCGCCGCAGCTGCACTGCCAGCCGCCAAAACCCCAAAGATGGGCGCGGCAACCCATGCGGCCATCCCTACTCTCTTACTCTTTTGCATAGCGCATCACTCCTCTCGCTACGTCGCTTGTTCGCGACATTGCATCCGCAGTCGATGTGGGCGCCCAACATTAAGACCAGATGAGGACCGCCTGATCTTGTCTTGAGAAAGCACAGCGAAGATGTGGACACGCCCGGCAACATCCGTTTAAATGAACACTTGTTCAAATCACTCCAAAGGGA
Organism: uncultured Ruegeria sp.; assembly: GCF_947489545.1. NCBI lineage: Bacteria > Pseudomonadati > Pseudomonadota > Alphaproteobacteria > Rhodobacterales > Roseobacteraceae > Ruegeria > uncultured Ruegeria sp. The sequence goes on from NZ_CANLDZ010000002.1 coordinate 136,857, forward strand.
GCCTGCCATGCAATTATCCTCAACCGCAGCTATCATCACCGGCGGCGCATCGGGTCTGGGTGAGGCCACGGCTCGCCATTTTGCCGCGCAGGGCGCTCAGATCACAATCCTGGACCGGGATGCAGATCGCGGAACGCAGGTCGCTGCCGAAATTGGCGGGCACTTTGCACAAACCGACGTGACTGACGAGGGGTCCGTCGCCATGGCCATGGCAACAGCGACGGACAAAATGGGCCGGATCACGGCAGCGGTGAACTGCGCAGGCATCGCTTACGGCATCAAGACGGTGGGCAAGGATGGCCCCCACACTTTGGACGCATTCCAGCGCACCATCGACATCAACCTGGTCGGCACCTTCAACGTGTCGCGCCTGGCCGCCGTCGAAATGGCCAAGAATGAACCGGAACCAGACGGCGCGCGCGGTGTGATCATCAACACCGCCTCGATCGCAGCCTTTGACGGCCAGAAAGGCCAAGCAGCCTATGCCGCGTCGAAAGGCGGAGTGGTTGGCATGACCCTGCCGATGGCCCGCGATCTGGCCTCAACCGGTATCCGGGTGATGACCATAGCGCCCGGCATCTTCATGACCCCGATGCTGGCCGGATTGCCAGAAGAGGTGCAACAGCAGCTCGCCGCCGATGTTCCCAACCCCGCTCGTCTGGGTGATCCGCACGAATACGGACGACTGGCCGGGTTCATCGTCGAGATGGGCTATCTCAACGGAGAAGTCATCCGTGTCGACGGTGCATTGCGGATGCGCTAGGCGTTAATCATGACCGAGCGGGAAAAAATGGAAGCCGGCGACTGGTATAGCTGCCTGGATCCGGAACTCGACGCGCTGCGTGCCCAAGCGCGCCGCGCGGTGCACGCACATAACAGCTGTGACCCGGACACAAGGGGCGCGATGGCACCGGCCCTGCGCGCCTTGTTTGCGCGCACCGGTGCCGATTGTTTTGCCGAAGCGCCCTTTCATTGCGCTTATGGCGTGAACATCCACCTTGGGGACCGGGTCTATTTCAATGCCGGTTGCGTTATTCTAGATACGGCCCGCGTGCAAATTGGCGACGACACCATGTTCGGACCCAAAAGCCAAATTTATTGCGCCCAGCATGCGAAAGACCCGATCGAACGCGCCAAAGGTCTTGAGATCGCACTGCCCATCACAATCGGCAGCAATGTCTGGGTCGGTGGAGGTGCCATCATCCTGCCTGGTGTCGCCATCGGCGATAACGCAATTATTGGCGCAGGCAGTGTCGTGACCAAAGATGTGGCAGCAGATCAAACCGTTGTTGGGAACCCTGCGCGCCCTATCGACTAAACAGTCGACCTGCGACCATCAGAGTACTGTGCACCTCGAAAGATCCGGGTGTTTCAAGACGTACAAGTTATACCTATTGCCCTTCGGCCTTCTCTTCCAGCGCCAGCCATTCCTCTTCGCTGGCCGATAGTTTTTCTTGCCGCTCGACCAGCGCGTCTGTCGCTTTCTGAAACTTGACCGGTTCGCGGGTAAACAATTCCGGGTCCGACATCAGCTCTTCCAGCTTGGCAATCTCAGCTTCCAGACGGGCGATTTCGGATGGCAGTTTCTCAAGCCGATGCTTTTCTGAGAATGACAAGCCGGTTTTGGGCTTGGCATCTTGCTTTATCTTTGGCTTTGAACTCTTTGTTTTTTCTTCTTTTAGTTCTGTATGATCTCCGCGCTGCGCTATGTAATCCGACCACCCGCCAGCATACACCGTCGCACGGCCATTCCCCTCCATCGCGATGGTTGTCGTCGCAACACGGTCCAGAAAATCACGATCGTGACTCACCAGCAGGACCGTACCGTCGTAGTCATCCAGCAGTTCCTGCAACAAATCCAGTGTCTCGACATCCAGGTCGTTGGTCGGTTCATCCAGCACCAGCATGTTCGAGGGTTTTGCCATCAGCTTAGCCAACAACAAGCGCGCTTTTTCCCCTCCGGACAAGGACTTAACGGCCGCTCTTGCCTGCTGTTCGTCGAACAGGAATTCCTTGAGATAACCCACAACATGTTTGGGCTGACCACCAACCATCACCTGATCAGCCTTGCCAGACACTCGCATCTCGGGGTCTCCGGTCAAGCTGTCCCACAGGGTCATTTCCGGGTCCAGCTGCGCGCGGGTCTGATCAAAAACCGCAACTTCCAAGTTGGTTCCAAGGTTGACTGAGCCCTCATCAGGGCTTTCCTGTCCTAGCAGGATTTTCAGCAACGTGGTTTTGCCGACGCCATTCGGCCCGACAAAGGCCACGCGATCCCCGCGCTGCACCAAAAGGTCAAAGTTGCGCACAATCTGATGATCGCCGAAGGCCTTGGATATCGCCTTGGCCTCAATCACCTTGCGCCCGGATTTTGGGCCCGATTCCAAGGCCATGGCGGCGGATCCCTGCCGCTTGATTTGCGATGCTCGCTCGGCCCGCAGCGCCTGCAACGCCCGGACACGCCCTTGATTGCGCTTGCGACGGGCGCTGATGCCCTCAACAGCCCAACGTGCCTCGGATTTGATCAGGCGATTCAGCTTGTGGCGCTGCTGGTCTTCTTCATCCCAGACCTTGTCGCGCCAGGCCTCAAAGGCCTCAAACCCCTGCTCTTGCCGCCGCACCGCACCCCGATCAATCCACAAGGTGGCGCGAGTTAAGGCGCGCAAAAACGCCCGGTCGTGAGAAATCAGAACAAAAGCCGCCCGCGTCGCGCCCAATTCACGTTCCAGCCACGCAATCGCTTCGATGTCCAGATGGTTGGTTGGTTCATCCAGCAACATCAAATCGGGTGCCTCGGCCATCAGCTTGGCCAATGCCGCGCGTCGCCGCTCCCCGCCCGAGGCGGTGTCGACTGGTCGAGCTGGATCAAACTTCAACCCCTCACCCGCACGCTCAACCTTGTAAAGCTCACCGGGCTCCAATCCGCTCGAGGCATAATCGCCAAGCGTCGCGAACCCCGCCATGGTTGGATCCTGCTCCATATACCCAACCGATTTGCCCGGCGGAATCACGATATCCCCCTGATCCGCTTCAACCAGACCGGCCATCACTTTCATCAATGTGGACTTTCCAGAACCGTTGCGCCCCACCAGAGCGACGCGATCACCCGGTTGTACCACAAGGTCCAAGCCGGAAAACACTGGATCACCCCCGAAAGTCAGAGAAATGCCAGACATCTGCAACAAAGGAATTCTCGCCATGCCCGCCAGCTAAACTGGCGCGATCTAAGCGTCAACGCTTTGCCTTCACCTTTTTACAAATACTCAAATTACCCGGCCACGGCCCGCAGCAAACGCTTGCGTGCCGGCGGAATCGTCCCGATTTCCAAACCCGTGAACACGTGCAACGTATTCATGTGCCGATCCACCACCGCATGATCGCTGACCCAGCCGCCCATCATCAGGTAGGTGCGCAACAACGGCGGCATTCTCAGCATCGCCTTTTTAGCGTCGGGCCTGCGACGCAACCGAGAGGCAAACCGAAACACATCAGGCGCTTTGACCCGTGGCAACCAGCGCGTGGGGCCAAGGTGGCGATCCCGGAGCATCGCAAAAGCGTCCAGATACTCGGCAGTTTCAGTTCCGGCAAAGGAGGAGCAGCCAAACAGCATTTCCACCCCATTCTGATCCACATAGGCGGTCATCGCGCCCCACGCGACCCGCAATATATCGGGATCTTTCCAATCAGGGTGAACGCAGAACCGGCCCATTTCCACCATGCGACCGCTAAAATCAGCAAGGGTCGTCAGGTCATAGTATTGGGCCGAATAGCTGCGCCCGATCTCGGCACCATCTTCTATCGTCAACATGCGAAAGCAACACACCAGTTGACCGTCCGAGCGCATGTCCTCAACCAGAACATGGGCGCATAACGTATCAAAATCATCCTGATCGGGTTGCTTTGTACCAAAGGCGAGCGTGCGCAGCGCTTGTGCTGCCGCAACATCCTTGGCCGATCGCGCCAAACGGGCCTGGTATCGCCCTTTGCTCAGCAAAACTGCCGTTGCCATGGTCGCATCCTCCGCGGTTGCTGACCGATTAGATCCTTGCGTGTTCCGTATCACACGACATGTGAATGCCGTGTGACCATCGCAAGATGCTGGCCTGAATTAGTTGGACCCAATGACATTAGCCGGATTGAAGTTCCCGATGTTGCCCAGCAGCTGACGCAAGAAGCCTTTGTCCTGCACATTCGAATCCGTCACGCGGCGCTCAAGCGGAATCACGATCCCGTCTTCCAGGCCAAACCGTTCAATGTTCCGTACAACTCCGCGCTGGTCAAAGCTGATGGCTACAAGTTCGCGGGATACAACTTCGGGCTTTTTTGGACCGTAATGACGGACACGCGACCGGACGTAATAAAAACCCGAATCCTGAACGACGCCTGACGCGCCCGGCGCGCCGATGGCTTCGGTTACGCTGTCACGTGTATCCTTGCCGACTTGGATTTCGGCCAATTCGTCGGCAGGTGGTACATATCCATGATTCTTGAAGATCGGCGTACATGCGCCGACAATCGCCAAGCAGGCACCAAAGACAAGCGCTTTCGTCGCCGGTTTCACCTTATTCACAACCTTCAACATGCACACCCTCTTGCCTTGGCCTCTTGCGGCTTCTATCCGATTACAGAAACCGCTGCCACGGTTCAACACAGGAAAGACTCTCGAATGAGCAACGTTACTTCATTGCGGGTGGTTGATTTGCCGCAAAACGCCCCAACAGCCTTTAACCTGCGCCCCGATGCAGAGGTGCTGAACGACATTAAGAGCGAGCTTGAATTGCTTGGCCTGCGCAAACTCAGTTTTACAGGCGAGCTGCGCAGTCAGGGCAAGCGGGACTGGGCTTTGACCGGCAAATTGGGGGCAACCGTTATTCAACCCTGTGTCGTGACGCTGGAACCGGTTACGACCCGGATCGACATTCCGGTTTCCCGCGTTTTTGTCGCCGAATGGACCAACCCAGACGAGCCCGAATACGAAATCCCCGAAGATGACGAAACCGAACCTTTGGGTGCAGAAATTGACCCACACCAGGTTATGATCGAGGCATTGTCGCTGGCCTTGCCACAATATCCGCGCAAGGATGGTGCCGAATTGGGGTCGACTGGTTATACCGAACCCGGCAAACAGCCAATGACAGACGCGGATGTGAAACCCTTTGCCGGATTGGCAGGATTGCGCGACACGCTCAAAAAAGACGAGTGACAGGGGTCTGATTTCCTGTCATAGCAGGCGGTCAGAAAAAGCGCTTGAACATGTCGAGAATCGCAGTATTTTCGCGCGCTCATCGGATTTTGGGTTGGACATTGCGGGGCTCGTCCCCTAAACGCGCGTCAAACCTCGATAAAACGGAATATGAAACCCGGCTGGCAGCGAATCTGCTCGCCCTTAGTAGACAAAGGTTGAGACCATGGCTGTCCAACAGAACAAAGTTTCCAAGTCGCGCCGCAACAACCGCCGCGCGCACGACGCTCTGGTTGCTGCAAACCCGAACGAATGTGCCAACTGCGGTGAGCTGAAGCGCCCGCACCACGTGTGCGCATCCTGCGGCCACTACGACGATCGTGAAGTCGTCGCACAGGCCGACGAAATCGACCTGGATGAAGACGCGGCCTAAGCCTGATCGAGCGCAGACCAGGGAATGACTGAGCAGCCCACGCAACCCGATCGGATTACCATCTCGGTTGACGCTATGGGTGGGGACGCTGGTCCATCGGTCGTCATTGCAGGGCTTGCGCGATCCGCTAAGAAAAACCCGGAGATCGGGTTCCTGCTGCACGGTCCAGAAGCTGCGCTGCGCAAACTAGTTGCCAAACGACGTGTCCTTGATGGGCGCGTCGTTTTTCGTGATTGCCCCGACGTCGTCACGATGGAGGACAAACCCAGCCAGGTTGTGCGCAATGGCAAGCAGACCTCGATGTGGTCAGCATTGGAGGCCGTGCGCGATGGCGAAGCTCATGGCGCGGTGTCCTGCGGCAATACCGGAGCGTTGATGGCGCTGTCGATGATGCGCCTGCGCAAGCTGCCGGGCGTGAATCGACCTGCAATTGCGATTCTGTGGCCGTCGCGAAACCCGCAGGGTTTCAATGTCATGTTGGATGTCGGCGCTGACGTGCGCGCTGATGCCAAGGACCTTCTTCAGTTTGCACTGATGGGCGCGTCCTACGCCCGTAATGGGATGGCGCAGCACCGCCCTCGTATCGGCTTGCTGAATGTGGGCACGGAAGAACACAAAGGTCGGCCCGAGCTTAAGGAAGCGCACGGCATGATCTCGGAATTCGCGGATCAGGCAAATTTTGACTTCGTGGGTTTTGTCGAAGGCAGCGACATTCCCGGCGACAAAGCAGATGTCATTGTGACCGACGGGTTTACCGGCAATGTCGCAATCAAAACCGGTGAAGGCACGGCAAGCCTGATCGGTGATCTGTTGCGCCAGGCCTTCAAGTACAGCCCCTTGTCGCGTTTGGCATCCGTTCTTGCGATCACGTCACTGGGACGCCTGAAAAAGCGCATTGATCCGCGCCGTGTGAACGGTGGCGTATTTTTGGGGCTGAACGGCACGGTCGTGAAATCCCATGGTGGGGCCGACGAGACAGGTGTGTCAGCGGCGGTCAAGCTGGCCTTTACTCTGGCTGAGTCCGGATTTGCGGAAAAATTGGCGGCACGGGTTGCATCGACTGCCCAGCTTGCACAAGATGCCGCGCAGGCTGCGCCGCAGACCGAAAAATAACAAAAAAGGCAGTACCCCAGAATGGCAAGCCGTTCAGTTGTTGTAGGTGTCGGGCATTACTTGCCGGAACGTGTCGTCCCCAATTCCGAGTTTGAGAAAACCTTGGATACAACGGATGAGTGGATCCGCACCCGCTCGGGGATTGAGCGTCGCCACTTCGCTGCCGAAGGCGAAACAACGTCCGATCTGGCAACCAAAGCAGCCGAGGCCGCGTTGGAAGACGCGGGTCTTCAGGCCGATGACATCGATGCAATCGTTCTGGCGACGTCGACGGCTGATCTGACATTCCCGTCCGCGTCGACAATGGTTCAGGCGCGTCTGGGCATGACAAAGGGGTTTGCCTTCGACGTACAAGCAGTTTGCGCCGGGTTTGTCTTTGCCCTCAGCAACGCCAACGCACTGATCCTGTCCGGTCAGGCCAAACGCGTTCTGGTGATTGGCGCCGAGACGTTTTCGCGAATCATGGACTGGACCGACCGCTCTACCTGCGTTCTGTTCGGGGATGGCGCGGGCGCATTGGTGCTGGAAGCGCAAGAGGCTCATGGAACCGCCGAAGACCGGGGTATTCTGTCCACCGATCTGAATTCCGACGGTCGGTACAAGGACTTGCTATATGTCGATGGCGGCGTATCCACGCAATCAACTGGCCATTTGCGGATGCAAGGCAATCAGGTGTTTCGCCATGCCGTGGAGAAGCTGTCGAAGACCGCCGAAACGGCCCTTGCCGGCGCGGGCCTAAGCAGCGCCGATGTGGACTGGATTGTCCCACATCAGGCCAATATCCGCATAATTCAAGGCACGGCCAAGAAAATGGGCCTGCCGATGGAAAACGTCGTGGTGACGGTTCAGGATCATGGCAATACGTCGGCCGCGTCGATTCCCTTGGCCATGTCTGTCGGCAAAGAGCGCGGACAAATAAAGCCCGGTGATCTGATCGTGACCGAAGCGATTGGTGGGGGTCTGGCATGGGGCGCCGTAGTTCTGCGCTGGTGACAGGCATTTTCCAGCTTACACAGCCGCTTGCAATTCATTGATATTGACAGCGAATTTCGCATCACCCTATGCTTTGATATCAACAGGGGAAAAAGCATGGGCGACAAAACACTGACCCGAATGGATCTGAGCGAGGCCGTCTTTCGTGAAGTCGGTCTTTCACGCAATGAAAGCGCGCAACTGGTCGAAAGCGTTCTTGATCATATGTCTGACGCGCTGGTGCGTGGGGAACAGGTCAAGATTTCATCTTTTGGTACATTCAGCGTTCGGGACAAAACCGCCCGCATCGGCCGCAACCCCAAAACCGGTGAAGAAGTTCCTATTCAGCCGCGTCGCGTGCTGACCTTCCGCCCGTCGCATCTGATGAAGGATCGCGTCGCAGCCGGGAATCGCAAGTAAGTTCAGGACATAACGGTTATGAGCAAGTCGCCCGACGCCTTTCGCACCATCAGTGAAGTTGCGGATTGGCTCGGCGTTCAGGCACATGTGCTACGATTCTGGGAAAGCCGGTTCACGCAGGTGAAACCGGTCAAACGCGCTGGTGGACGTCGGTATTACCGTCCGAATGACATGCGCCTTCTGGGCGGTATCAAACGTTTGCTGCACGAGGAAGGGATTACAATCAAAGGCGTTCAACGCATTTTGCGCGAACAGGGTGTGGCTCATGTGGCCTCGCTGTCTCCAAGCCTCGATGATATGCCGGAAACGTCAGACGCAGTTGTTGTGCCCTTTTCATCCGAACAGAATGCGTCCCCAGCGGCTGAGCAGATCCATATGGATCTTGAGAATACGGATGAAACAACGGCAGTGTCCGAAGCTCGAAAACCCGCTGCCCGGGGATACCTGGACGAGGCCCCCCTGCTGGGCGGAATCGCCACGCAAGCCTGGAGCAAAACCGAGTTTGACGATCAGCTTTTGCGCCAGATTGCACCGGTTGCCAAAGAATTGCGTAGCCTGTTGAATCGAATTGAGAACCGGGTGGCAGGATAGGTACAAAGGCTTTGTTTTCCTCTTGCCCCTGCCGGGAAAGTCTTTATGAACACCTCAACGTCGGGCTATGGCGCAGCCTGGTAGCGCGTCCGTCTGGGGGACGGAAGGTCGCAGGTTCGAGTCCTGCTAGCCCGACCAAATCACACCGACGTTTATGGCAGACAGGCCAGATCCTCTTCTGTCGCAGAGGGGGAATAGAATGACAGGCGTGTGCCCTAACCAGCAGATCGAAGCAATGATCGGGCGTGGCGAAATCTCGGCCAGCCCAGACGTTTTGCCTGCGCAAATTCAGCCGGCCAGCCTTGATCTTCGTTTGGGAACAGTGGCTTACCGGGTGCGCGCCTCGTTCCTGGCTGGCGAAGGCCGAACGGTTGCAGATCGCCTGACAGAGTTTGAGATGCATCGCATCGATATCACCGGCGGGGCCGTTCTGGAAAAGGGCTGCGTCTATCTTGTGCCGCTTATGGAGTCGCTCGCGCTTCCATCCGGCACAAATGCTGTGGCCAATGCCAAAAGCTCGACCGGTCGATTGGACTTGCTGACCCGCACGATCACCGATGGCGGCACCGAGTTTGACCGGGTGCCCTCGGGATACACCGGCCCGCTATATGCTGAGATATGCCCGCGTTCCTTCTCGGTTCTGGTGCGGCCCGGCATGCGGCTGAACCAGATCCGGTTCCGTCAGGGTCAGGCCGTTTTGTCAGATGATGAGCTGAGTACACTACATGCAGACTCGCCCTTGGTGGACGGACCCGCCGTGATTCAAGACGGGTTAGGGTTTTCGGTAGACCTGCAATTGCCGGGCACCGATCTGGTTGGATACCGCGCCAAACCACATACGGGTGTGATCGATCTGGATCGCATCGGTGGATATGATCCGCAGGATTACTGGGAAGAAGTTCGCACCAAGGACGGGCGTATCATCCTGGACCCCGGTGCTTTCTACATCCTTGTCAGCCGCGAAGCCGTGCATATCCCACCCCTGTATGCAGCCGAAATGGCCCCCTATCTGGCGATGGTTGGCGAGTTTCGCGTGCACTATGCAGGCTTCTTTGATCCCGGTTTTGGCCATGCCGAAGCAGGTGGCGCAGGATCGCGCGGCGTGCTGGAAGTACGCTGTCATGAAGCGCCCTTTGTGCTGGAGCACGGGCAAGTTGTTGGCAGGCTGGTTTATGAACGCATGGCCGAAATGCCAACGCAGCTATACGGTGCGGGCATTGCCTCGAACTATCAAGGCCAGGGTTTGAAACTGTCTAAACACTTCAAAGCTCCAGGCTGACCTTCAGAACCTCATGAATCGTCGCATCTGACGTGTCAGTTGCTGCACCTGTTTCATGTTCTGTTTTTGCCGCCCTGAGCTGTCTGCCATTTGGCGCTTGGCTTCAGGATCACTGGGTGGCGCGGATGTCTGGCCAGGTTTACGGGTGGTCCGATCAGCCAGATCAAACCCTTTGTCCACACCCCGTGTGACTAGGCGGCGTACCACCTGTCGCACGATCATGTCGATGATCCGATTTGCGTTCATCTGTTCAACTCCGGTTCCCTGACCCACAACATAAGCGATCTGTACGGCAACAAAAGGGCCGTGCGATCACTCTTCTTCGAACAGTTCGGTTTGATCCTCGTCCGCTTCGTCGTCGCTTCCCTCGCCAATGGGCATCGCGCCCGGAGGCGGCCGGTTTTCCAGCAGTCCAGCGGCACGCAATTCCTTGAGACCCGGCAAATCACGCGCGTTTTCCAAACCGAAATGGTCCAGAAATTGCGGGGTAACCACAAACGTCACCGGACGGCCCGGTGTCATGCGACGGCGGCCCAGACGAATCCACTCCATTTCAAGGAGTTGATCAATGGTTCCACGCGACACCGACACGCCCCGGATCTCTTCGATTTCGGCCCGGGTACAGGGCTGATGATAGGCCACAATAGCCAAAGTTTCGATCGCGGCCCGGCTAAGCTTGCGGGTCTCAACGGTTTCCTTTTGCATCAGGAACCCCAGGTCGGGGGCGGTTCGAATGGCCCAGGCCTCACCCACCTTGACCACACGCACACCGCGCCCTTCATAGCGCTTTTGCAGAACTTCCACCGCTTGCGCCGCGTCGCTGCCATGAGGCATCCGTACTTCGAGATCTGCAATCGTCACAGGTTCGGCGCTGGCAAACAGAACCGCCTCGACCATACGCTCCTGCTCAGCTAGCGGAGGTGCCTCGAACAGGGTGCCGGTGCCATCGTCTTTGGGGGCGTCAGTCAAGTCTCGGTCCTCTTGCGCAGTTGGATCGGCGCAAAGCTCTCGCATTGCTTCATCTCCATATGTCCTTCTTTCACCAACTCCAGCGAGGCTGCAAACGTCGCCGCAGTGGCCGAGCGCTTGCGCACCGGATCAGCATCCCAGCCCTCGGGCAGATAGGTTTCCATATCAGTCCAGGTTCCGGCGAATCCGATCAGCGGGCGCATCCGTTCCAGCGCCTGCTCCATCGTGAACACCGCGTCACGGTCCATAACAAAGGGTCGGAATTCATCGCGCGTGCGAATGCGGGCATAGCCCTGCATCAGGTCCAACAACGTGGCAGAATACGTTACTGTACGGATGCGGGTGACATCTTCGCCCTGCCCGCGCCGGAAGAAATCTCGCCCCAGTTGATCGCGCGCCATCAGGCGCGCCGCCGCATCGCGCATGGCCTGCAGACGTTCCAGTTGAAATGCCAGATGTGCGGCCAGTTCTTCGCCAGATGGGCCTTCGTCATCCGGGTCAGGCGGCAGCAACAAGCGCGATTTCAGGAAGGCAAGCCATGCTGCCATCACCAGATAATCCGCTGCCAATTCAATCCGCAACGCGCGGGCCTTTTCGACAAAGGCCAAATACTGCTGAGCCAGGGCAAGAACCGAAATCTTGCGCAGATCAACCTTTTGCGTCCGTGACAATGTCAGCAGCACATCAAGCGGGCCTTCGAACCCGTCCACATCGACAATCAGCGCCTCGGCTGCAAGCCGATCCGCGACCGAGACCGGGTCTTCACTGAAAAGGTTATCGTTCATACACCTGCCCGCCCATTAGGCGGGATAGTTCCGCCTCGGCGGCCTGTATGTCAAGTTCCTGCGGGGCTTTGCGCATGGCCAAAGCCCGTTCCGCGCGGGATTGCGCCGTGTCGGTCATCTGACCAGCAGCTTCCATGACTTCGGAGCGTTCGGACAATGTTCCGTTACAATGAAGCACTACATCACACCCCGCCTGCAACGACAGCCCTGCCAGCTCGGACAGTGATCCGCTGAGTGCTTTCATCGAGATGTCATCGGTCATCACCAGACCATCAAACCCGATCTTATCGCGGATCAAGTTCATCATCGGGGCAGATATCGTCGCTGGCTGCGGGTCGATCTGATCGTATACCAGATGCGCCGTCATACCCATTGGCATGTCATTCAGCGCGCGAAACGGGGCGAAATCATTGTGCGCCAGCTCATCCAGCGACAGATCCACATGCGGCAGATCATGGTGGCTGTCCAACGTCGCGCGGCCGTGGCCCGGGATGTGCTTTACAACCGGCAAGACGCCGCCATCCAGATGCCCTTGCGCGACGGCGCGGCCAATCCGGGAGGCGGTCTTGGCATCTGACCCGTAACAGCGGTTGCGCAAAAACGCATGCGTTTCCGGCTGGGCGATATCCACCATTGGGGCGCAATTGCTGTCGATCCCCAGAGAAAAAAGTTCATCCGCTATCAGACGATACCGCAGGTACATGGCCCTCTCGGCTTCATCCCCAGCCTGCCTGGCATGATCTAGCGGCGGTCTCCATTCGCGCGCTAAAGGTGCGCGCAGGCGCTGTACCCGTCCACCTTCCTGATCAATGGTGATCGGGCAATTGCGCCCAACCGCCTCGCGGAAGTCGTCGCACAAGGCCCGCACCTGATCCGCGCTTTCGATATTGCGAGTAAACAGGATGAACCCGAACGGGTTCATCTGGCGGAACAAGGCCCGTTCTGCCGGATTTAGACGCAGACCCTCGGCATCGGTGATCGTGGCACCGAATGTCACCGTACGGCCACCGGGATGCAATCAGCGCCTTGGGCAACCAGAGCAGCACAGAATTGGCGCGAGTCGCTGAGGTCTTCGAACCCAAGCACGCGCAGTCGGTAGAAGGTGCGACCGCCACTTGAAGTTTGCTGAATAACGCGCTGTTTTCCATCCATATATTCGCCAAACCGACCGTCAAATCGTGCCCATTCCGCCTTTGCTACTTCCGCGCTTTCATACGCGCCGAGCTGCGCCATGCGTGTACCCTTGCTCAGGGTGTCGGGATCGACATCCAGACCAGCAGCGGCTTTGACGGCTGCGTTGATCGCGTCTTCAGAACTTTCGCTTGGCGACACGCTGCCGCTGAGCGCACGGGCCGGACGATTATGTGGTCGCAAGGACCGCCGCACGCCCGGCAGCGCTGCAATAGCTGGATCAGGGAGCGATGCGGCCAGATCCGCCGGATCAATGGCCGGTTCTTCTTCGGGTGTTACCAGTGCGGCCAGTTGAACCCCTTGCTCTGCCGGGTGACCAGATGCATTGGCTTGTCCAGCCAGCTCTGCAACCAGAGCATCCACGGCATTCTGGCGCAATTCGGCAGCCTCATTGTTGGAAATCGGCTCCTCAACAACATGCAGCGCGGGCGTCGGCTTCAATTCACCCGCTGGTAAATCTTCATCTGTGAGAGAGACCGGGCGCGGCGCGAGGATCAAACGATCCGCCGGGGCCGCGGCCGACCCTTCCGCGGCGACCGCGTTAACTGCAAGACCTTGATGATCGGCGGGTGTTCCACCCGGGTTTTCGGGTTGAATGCGCATCGGCCCTTCCGCCGCGCGCACAACGGGCACCCCGCTGACATCGCGCATCACCAGTTGGTATCCCCAAACCGCAACACCTGCGACCAGCGCCAGCGAGGCAACGGCGCCCAACATATTAACAGCGCGTGCCAGCCCGGCTGCGCCGCGCGGGGCCTCATAATCCTGCATATCTTCGGGATAACCATACGCATCGTCAGAATACGCTTGATTCGTGTATTGCATCTGCTCGGGGCGCGCTTGCCCCGAGTAATCGTAACTCGACATATCCGCCTCACTGCCCGGTTGCGCCTTAAAAACGGTGCGCGGGTCATTTCTTGTCTGCCTCAGACCGGCGGTTCGGGCGGTATTGGTTACCGCATCTCCTGCGCCGGAGTAACGCCAAGAATACCCAAGCCCGCTGAAATCACAACAGAAACGGAGCGGGCCAGTGCGATTTTTGACTGACTTGTGGCCACATCGCCATCCTGAATGAAGCGCAATTGGGTTTCTTCGTTGCCCTTATTCCACAATGCATGGAAATCCCCTGCAAGTTCATACAGATAGAAGGCAATGCGGTGCGGTTCATTAGTGCGCGCGGCGATCTCGACCAGCCGTGGCCATTCGGCCAGTTTCTTGGCGACAGTTAGCTCAGACGCGTGATCAATCTTGCCAAGGTCGGCGCCTTTAAGTGTGGTATCCTCCGCGTCTATCCCAGCCTCAGCCGCGCGACGCAGCACGCTCATGACCCGGGCATGGGCATATTGCACGTAGAACACCGGGTTCTCGCGGCTCTGCTCCAGCACCTTGTCGAAATCGAAATCCAGCGGCGCGTCGTTCTTACGGGTCAGCATGACAAAACGCGTCACATCCGGCCCGACCTGATCGACCACATCGCGGAGGGTGACAAAGTTCCCTGCCCGCTTCGACATCTTGAAAGGCTCGCCGTTCTTCCACAGTTTCACCAGCTGGGTCAGCTTGATATCCAGCGATACCTGACCATCGGACAGGGCTGACACAGCCGCCTTCATCCGTTTGACATAGCCACCATGGTCCGCACCGAACACATCGATCAGCGCGTCAAAACCACGGCTTACCTTGTCGTAGTGATAGGCGATATCCGGGGCGAAATAGGTCCAGCTGCCATCCGACTTCTTGACCGGGCGGTCTACGTCGTCACCGTGTTCAGTCGATTTGAACAGTGTCTGCTCGCGCGGTTCCCAATCTTCGGGCTTTTTGCCTTTGGGTGGCTCCAGCACGCCTTCATAGATCAGCCCCTTGTCGGTCAGTGACTTCAGCGCAGCCTCGATCCGGCCCGTGCCATAGAGCGACTTTTCCGAGAAGAACACGTCCATCTCGACACCCAGCGCCTTCAGATCGGCGCGGATCAGGTCCATCATCGCCTCGGTTGAGAACTCACGCAGATCTTCCAGCCAGTCGCTTTCGGGCTTGTCGACCAGGCTGTCGCCATATTTCTCTTTCAGCGCCTCACCGATCGGGATCAGGTAGTCGCCGGGATAGAGCCCTTCGGCAATCTCGGGGCTTAGACCATTGGCTTCGCGGTACCGCTCATACGCTGATCGTGCCAACACATCCACCTGTGCGCCGCCATCGTTGATGTAGTATTCGCGTGTCACGTCATGGCCCGAATAGGCCAGAAGGCTTGCCAGCGCATCGCCAAACACAGCACCCCGCGTATGACCTACATGTAAAGGACCGGTAGGGTTGGCCGAAACGTATTCCACGTTGACCTTTTGCCCATGCCCCATGGTCGAGCGACCATAATCCGTGCCTTGTTCCAACACCGCGGCCAGAACGCCTTGCCAAACCGATGGCGCAAGCCGCAGGTTCAGGAAGCCGGGCCCTGCCACTTCGGCGCTGGTGATCCGGTCATCCGCCGCCAGTTTCCCGGCCAACAGATCGGCAATGTCGCGCGGCTTCATCTTGGCAGGCTTCGCCAACACCATCGCGGCATTTGTCGCCATGTCTCCATGTGCCGCGTCACGCGGCGGTTCAACCGCCACGTTGTCAAAGCTAAGCCCTTCGGGCAGAGCGCCTTCGGACTGCATCTGTGCCAGCGCGTCCAGCACCAGGCCGCGGATCTCGGAAAACAGGTTCATTTCGGATGTCCTTTTGCTTGCCGGGCGGTTTACCACGCAAGGCGACAAGGTCAATGCAAGCGATCGGTTTGGGCTTGGTTTCGCGTCAAAGCTCGCTAATCTCGGCATAAACTCAGGAACCGGAGATTGATCCATGCGCCTTACACTGCCGCTAAGCCTACTGCTGACAGCTGCGACACCGGTATGGGCTGACATGCCCGCCCCGCAAGGCCACGTGTTGTTAACGCTGGGCGGTGCCGTGACCCAGACAAATCTGCCCGTGCGCGACGAAAATGATGGCGGGTTGCTTGGATATCTTGAAGTCCAGCATAACGGTGGCGCGGGGTTTGACGCCGCGATGCTGGATCAGCTTGAGCAAGTCGAGATCACCATCACCTATGGCCCAGAAGGCAACCAACGCGACATCGCCTTTTCCGGCCCACACCTTTCAGAAGTTATGAAAGTGGCAGGGGCCGAGGGCAAAACGGCCATGCCTATGGCCATGGACGGCTATCAGGCGGAAATTCCATGGGACAGCATCACTGCACATCAACCGATTGTCGCAACCCATGCGGATGGTGCGCCTATGGGAATCGGTGGCTACGGTCCAACAATGATTGTTTTTCCACCCACTGATGACGCCGATCTTGCGCAAGAGCAATCAGGGCAACAGGTGTGGGCACTAGCCTATATCGGGGTTGAGTGATCAGCCCCCAATAAGCCGCGCATGATCCTGCAACGCGAAGCGATCCGTCATACCCGCAATATAGTCCGAGACAATTCGCGCCAGCGCCGTCTCACTGCCTGCCGCCTCAATATCGCTATGCCACCGCGCAGGCATTTGTTTGGGGTCGCTGAGGTAGATGGGAAATAGATCTTCGACGACTTTGCTCACCTCGTCCCGAACAGTCATGACGCTGGGCGCCCGGTACATCCGCGTGAACAAAAAGGCCCTGATTTCTTTCAGCTGCACCCAAAGGTCATCGGAAAACCGGATCACCGGGTAGCCAATGTTACGAATTTCTTCGACCGTTTGCGCACCTGAACCGACAAGCAAATCACTCGATGTGTCGATAACGTCAGCCACCATAACGCCGAACACGCGGCGCAACGCCTCGTGACGACGGCGGTAAGCTTCTAAATCGGGGTATTTTCGGTCCACTTCAGCATAACAATCCCCAACAATAGGCAATTGCCGGATATCGTCATCCGAGAACAGCCCAGCCCTCAGCCCGTCCAGCAGATCGTGGTTGTTATAGGCGACGTCATCTGACAACGCCGCGACCTGCGCCTCAGCACTGGCATGCGTGTACAATTCCAGATCAAAGTGTTCATTGAACTCCGCCAGGGCCCACGGCAGTTCACCCAGCACCGGGCCGTTGTGTTTGGCAATACCCTCAAGACACTCCCAGGTCAGATTGCAGCCATCGAAACCGGCATAGTGACGTTCCAGTTTGGTCACGATTCGAATGGCTTGGGCATTGTGGTCGAACCCGCCATAGGGCGCCATCAGCGCGTGCAACGCATCTTCACCAGTGTGGCCAAATGGTGTGTGCCCAAGGTCGTGCGCCAAGGCAACCGCTTCGGTCAATTCGGGGTTCAGCGCCAACGCACCCGCAATCGTACGCGCCACCTGCGCCACTTCGATCGAGTGGGTCAACCGCGTGCGGTAGTTATCGCCCTCATGTTCCACAAACACCTGCGTTTTGTGTTTGAGCCGTCGGAAGGCACTTGCGTGGATGATCCGGTCCCGGTCGCGCTGAAAGCATGTCCGGAAACTGCTTTCTTCCTCTGGTACAAGCCGCCCCCTTGCGCGGCCTGGATCAGAGGCAAAACCTGCTCGCTCCAATGGTCTTGTCCTTGTCGCCTGTCCTTACACTTTCTATATTGTAGAGCGTAGAGGAAAGAAACCTTTGGAGCCCGGCATGAATCTGCCCCCATCAGTCACAGAACGCGCCTTTGAACGCCTTGCCGAAATCGGCGCAGCGGATCAGGGTCAGGCCCTGCGCGTCGCAGTGGAAGGCGGCGGGTGTTCCGGATTTCAATACGAAATCGCGCTGGATGAGCCGAAAGAGGATGACCTTGTGCTGGAAGGCAAAGGTCAGAAGGTGATCGTAGATTCGATTTCGCTGCCATTTCTCGAAAACGCCGTCATCGATTTCACCCAGGAACTGATCGGCGCGCGCTTTGTGATCAACAATCCCAATGCCACCTCCTCCTGCGGCTGCGGCACATCCTTTTCCATGTGATCGCCAATTGGGGGCTTTGCCCCCAAACCCCCAGGATATTTTCAGCCAGATGAAGCAGGGGTCCGCTCTCCGACTGTTAAGCCGGAGAGCCTCACCTGGCACGGTCATCGGCGTCTCCGCCTGTACCGCGTACCCCTGGTCAAATAAATTGGTTAAGAATGCGTTTCTTCATCTGGCCAAAAATATCCCGGAGCGCGAGGCAGAGCCTCGCAACATCGCCTAGCAACTTGCCGTTGGTTCTAATCTGGGCGATAGGTTGCCATAGTGTTTCGGAGGATTGCGCATGAAAATCGCCACATTCAACATCAATGGCATCAAGGCGCGGG
Source organism: uncultured Ruegeria sp. (assembly GCF_947489545.1). Taxonomy (NCBI): domain Bacteria; kingdom Pseudomonadati; phylum Pseudomonadota; class Alphaproteobacteria; order Rhodobacterales; family Roseobacteraceae; genus Ruegeria; species uncultured Ruegeria sp. The sequence goes on from NZ_CANLDZ010000002.1 coordinate 155,045, forward strand.
CCGAGGCTCTGCCGCGCTGGTTGGATGATGCGCAGCCCGACGTCGTTCTGCTGCAGGAAATCAAGTCGATTGACGAGAACTTCCCCCGCGAGCTGTTCGAAGAGCGCGGGTACAATGTCGAAACCCACGGGCAGAAAAGCTTTAACGGTGTGGCGATCTTGTCGAAGTTCCCGCTGGAGGATGTCACGCGCGGCCTTCCCGGTGATGACGAAGATGAACAGGCGCGCTGGATCGAAGCGACGGTCATTGGCAAGCAAGCTTTGCGAATTTGTGGGTTGTATCTGCCAAATGGCAACCCTGTGCCTGGACCAAAATACGAGTATAAACTGGCATGGATGGAACGCCTGTACGACCGGGCGCGCGACTTGCTGGCCAGCGAAGACGCAGCTTTGATGGCTGGCGACTACAATATCATTCCGCAAGCCGAGGACGCCAAACGCCCGGATGCGTGGCGTGAGGATGCGTTGTTCCGGCCCGAAAGCCGCGCGGCGTTTCGCAAGATTATAAACCTGGGGTTCAGCGAAGCCTTCCGGGCGCGTACCAAAGGGCCTGGTCACTATTCTTTCTGGGACTACCAGGCGGGTGCATGGAACAAGAATGACGGTATTCGCATCGATCATTTCCTGCTGACTCCGCAGGCCGCAGACCTCATGCGGGATTGTCAGATCGACGCTGAGGTTCGAGGGCATGAGAAACCCTCAGATCATGTTCCCGTTTGGGTCGATCTCGATCTGTGATCGCTCAGGCGGTTGCGTCGTAGCTGTATATCCAGTCGTATCGGCGTCCCAATCGACCTCCGAACGCCGTCAGAGCCATTTGGGCTGCAATGCGCGCGGGTCCGCGCAAGTGAAAGTTTCGCGCATTGGCTGAGGCCAATTCAACAACCTTCCGAGCCCGTGCGGTGCGTGCGGCCTCATAGGCGCTCAATGCATCGGCAACATCGTTGCCTTCAAAAGACCGCGCCAAAATCCATGCATCCTCAAGCGCAAGGCATGCGCCCTGGGCTATGAACGGCAACGTCGGATGCGCCGCATCCCCAAGCAGAGCGACGCGCCCGTTCTGCCATTTTCGCGCAACCGGACGCAGGAACAAAGCCCAGAGATAAGTATCCTGAACCTCCTGCAATACGTCGTTCACTTTGCCGCCAAAATCCGAAAACCGCGCGCGTAGATCGTTCGGATCGCCTTTCAAACGCCAGCCTTCGCCTTGCCAATCCGACCTCTCTTCGATGGCAACGATATTGAGAAGGCTCTGATCGCGCAGCGGATAGGTTACCACGTGGCGCCCCGGCCCCATGGTCAGATGCGCTTTGGGTAATTTAGACACCCGATCCCAGGGAATCGTCGCACGCCACGCCACCTGGTTGGTGAAACCAAGGATTTCCTCCCCGTTCAAGATGGGGCGGATCGCGCTGCGGCCACCATCTGCTGCAACCACAAAATCCACCGGCAGGATATCCCCAGTGGCCAATTGTATTTTGGCGCTTTCAGGGTGTTCATTGATTTCCTGAACTTTACTGCCAAGGCGAACCTCAACACCAACCTCACCTGCGGATTTGAGCAGCAGGTCAATCAGATCCGCCCGGTGGTAGTAGTATGTCGGACCGGCAGCGGGCTCTCCGATCCGGCTGATAAAGCGCCCGGATTTGTAGTCGCGCAGGATCGTACCGTAGGACCGTTGCCCCATATCAGGACCGTCCCCGAGAACACCCAACGCCTTGAGAACGGTCAGGCCGTTTGCACTGATCTGCAAACCAGCCCCGACTTCGGCGATTTCAGGCGCCTGTTCCAGAACAACAACATCGGCACCCTTTTGACGCAACGCAATCGCAGCCGCCAAGCCGCCAATTCCGGCGCCAACAACGCCGACTTTCAGACTTTCAACATTCATAAGGCAGACTTATCGCACAAAAAACGCCGGAGCCATAAGCCCCGGCGTATTTGCTTCGCCAAATCCGAGCGATCAATCGTCGCGGTGGACTTTCTCGCGGCGTTCATGGCGTTCCTGTGCCTCAAGCGTCATGGTCGCGATCGGACGCGCATCCAGACGCTTCAGCGAGATAGGATCGCCCGTTTTTTCGCAATACCCATACTCACCCTCGTCGATCCGACGCAGTGCGGAATCAATCTTGGACACAAGCTTGCGTTGACGATCCCGCGTACGCAGCTCCAGCGCACGGTCGGTCTCTTCGCTTGCGCGGTCAGCTACATCGGGAATGTTGCGGGTATTGTCCTGCAATCCTTCGATCGTGTCGCGGCTGCCTGCTAAAAGTTCAGTCTTCCAATCAAGCAGCTTGCGACGAAAATACTCAAGCTGTCGATCATTCATGAACGGTTCATCTTCGGCCGGGCGATAATCTTCCGGCAGAAAAACTTCCTGCTTCATATTGGCTCCCTTGGTATGGCCAGAAACGTCGGTCGCGGTCGTTTCACCTGACATTTGGCACCCCCTTCTGCGCAGCGTTTATCCGACGCGCGTAAGAATGTCACTACACAAACGTCGCACCGATACGCCGTTAGTCGGGCCTGTCTAAATATGAGACTTAAAACAACAAAACCTTGTTTTTCTGTGAAATTCAGCAGGCGATTTCAAGGCAATTTTCATGTGCTGCATGAGCGGATTCTCACCGAATCAAACCAAACAGATTGGACTTGTTGCAAAAATTCGCTTCATCCGACGCAGGGGCCTGGGTTGTCAAAAACGTTGCCCCTCTGTAACCCGGACACCACACTCTTGCTCGTTCATCGCGCATAACCACACGAGGGGCCCATGACCGCACGTTTCCAAGGCACAGCTGAATATGTTGCCACCGACGACCTGACCATCGCTGTAAATGCCGCTGTGACGTTGGAACGCCCATTGCTGGTCAAGGGGGAACCCGGCACCGGTAAAACCGAGCTGGCCAGACAAGTGGCCGGTGCGTTGCGGCTGAAAATGATCGAGTGGAACGTCAAATCCACCACCCGTGCGCAGCAGGGCCTATATGAATATGATGCGGTCAGCCGGTTGCGCGACAGCCAGTTGGGTGAAGAACGCGTGCATGACGTGTCGAACTACATCCGCAAGGGAAAGCTGTGGCAGGCGTTCGAGGCGGATGAAAAGGTGGTTCTGCTGATTGATGAGATCGACAAGGCCGATATCGAATTTCCCAACGACCTGTTGCAGGAACTCGATAAGATGGAATTCCACGTCTATGAGACCGGCGCGACTGTCCGGGCCAAAAACCGTCCGATCGTGATTATTACCTCGAACAATGAAAAAGAACTGCCGGACGCGTTTCTGCGCCGCTGCTTTTTTCACTACATTCGCTTTCCCGATGACGCCACGATGCGCCGGATCGTCGAGGTGCATCACCCCGGCATCAAAGATGCGCTGTTAACAACCGCGCTGACGCAGTTTTATGAAATTCGTGAGACTCAGGGGCTGAAGAAGAAACCGTCGACATCCGAGGTTCTGGACTGGTTGAAGCTGCTACTGGCCGAAGACCTGACTGCCGAGGACCTCAAGCGCGACGGAGTCAACGCGTTGCCAAAACTGCATGGTGCCTTGCTGAAGAATGAGCAGGATGTGCATCTTTTTGAGCGTCTAGCCTTTATGGCACGCCGCAAAGGCTGAACCCGCTTGAACATCTGGTGATCGCGGCTTGCCTTGGCGCAGACCGGATGTCAGCATCAGAAAGACTGTGTTCAGCTCGAACACACAAAACAGGACGTGTCCCGTGGCCCACGCAGTAAAAATTCGCGCCCTGCGCACCGAAGACAGGGACGCATGGGCCGAGATGTGGCGGGACTACCTCGCCTTCTACGAAACGACCGTTCCTGAAGCGATCTATGCCACGACCTTTTCGCGGTTGATTGGCGACGACCCGCAAGACTTTTCCTGTTTCGTCGCCGAGGAAGATGGCAAACTTGTTGGCCTGACGCATTTTCTGTTTCACCGACATGCCTGGAAAGTGGAACAGGTTTGCTACCTTCAGGACCTGTACGCCCGACCCGAGACCCGGGGGACAGGTGTCGGCCGCGCCCTGATACAGGCGGTCTATGACCAAGCAGATAGAAAAGGCGCACCATCCGTTTATTGGCTGACACAAGAGTTCAATCATACGGCGCGTCAGCTTTATGATCGCATCGGAACACTGACACAGTTTGTTAAGTACAACCGCTCATGATCCGGCGGGGCGTTCTTGTTCTGGCAGTGGCACTATGCGGTTGCACGTCTGTTGAGACGATCGAGTTGCCGGCCGAGGTCAAGGTTATCGAGGCCTCGCTGCCCCCGACAAAAACCTTCCCCGCCCCCCGACCTGCCCCGCCCGCACGATCCAACAAGAACATTGCCGCTGACTTTGTATCCTTGCATTTCGAACTGGAAAGCGGTGCGCAACTGCCTGTTTTCACCCGGTTCGAAATGCCGATCACGGTGCGGTTGACCGGCGCGTCAACCGCCAGTATGCGACGCGACCTTGGCCAGTTGCTTGAACGACTGCGCCGCGAGGCAAGGCTCGACATTCGGCAGATCAACGAGGGTCAGGCGAATATTACAATCGAAGCGGTCAGCCAGAGGCAGATCCACCGTATCCTGCCGAATGCAGCCTGTTTCGTTGTACCCAACGCTTCGAGCTTTGAGGAATACAGCCGCGATCGACGTAAGGCCAAAAGCAGCTGGACCGAGCTGCGCAGCCGCGAACGGATCGGTATCTTCATCCCCTATGATGTCAGCCCACAAGAGATGCGCGACTGCCTGCATGAAGAGCTGGCGCAAGCGCTGGGGCCGTTGAATGACCTTTATCACCTGCCGGACTCGGTGTTCAACGACGACAACATCCACACCGTTCTGACCGGCTTTGACATGTTGATCCTGCGAGCAGCTTATGCCCCCGAGCTGCAAACCGGAATGACCCGCGACCAGGTCGCTGCTGTCATTCCCGGTGTTCTGAGTCGCCTGAACCCGCGCGGCGACAGGCTGCCCGCGCAGCCGATTTCGGACACACCGCGCGAATGGATTGATGCGATTCAGAAATCGCTGGGCCCGGGATCCAGCTCACCCAGACAAATGCGGGCGGCCCGAAAGGCCGCCCAAATCGGTCAGCAGCTGGGCTGGACCGATCACCGCCGGGCGTACCCGCACTATCTGATGGGGCGCATGATGCAGTTCAACGACCCGCAAGAGGCGCAGCGCCAGTTCCAGATTGCCCTGCAATTCCTGCGCGAAACGCCGGGAACCGAGGTCCACCGTGCCCATGTAACCACCCAGACTGCAGCTTTTGCGTTGGCGCAGGATCAGGGCCCCAGTGCTCTGCCCCAGCTTGATCAGGCCATCAACGTCATGACGCGGGCCGAAAACGCCTCAATTCTTGCCACGCTACTGTTGTTGAAATCCGAAGCCCTCAAACAGGCCGGAAAGCCGGAACAGGCACGCGCAGTCAGGCTGGACAGTCTGGGATGGGCGCGATACGGCTTTGGCTCGGATCTGGTGGTTCAATCCCTGTTGCAGGACGCGACAGTCAGACCTTCCAACAGCAACTGAGGCGGATGACACAGCCATGTTAGTAGTTCTCGGAATGGCGTTATTAGGTGCAATCCTGGGCGCATTGACTGCGCGAAAACGCAATGGAAACGCGGCTGATATGGCGCAATATGCCGCCGGGTTTGGAATCGCTTTTGCGCTTGCCGGTCTCATAATCTCGATGGTGCTGGTCCGGCTGGTGGTATAGCGCGATGTTCCTGCCCTTTTTTGAGAACCTCCGAAAAGCAGCCATTCCCGTTTCTTTGCGGGAATATCTAACGTTTCTTGAAGGCATGAAAAAGGGTTTGGCAACCTATGATGTCGAAGCGTTCTACTACTTGGCGCGCGTCTCGATGGTGAAGGATGAGCGCAATATCGACAAGTTCGATCGCGCCTTTGCCGCCAGTTTCGAAGGCCTGAACGAGATCACTTTCGATCAGGTGCTTGATGCGGTTGATATCCCCGCCGAATGGTTGGCCAAAATGGCCGAAAAGCACCTGTCAGAAGAAGAAAAGGCCGAGATCGACGCCCTTGGCGGATTTGACAAGTTGATGGACACTTTGCGCGAAAGGCTCAAGGACCAACAGGGCCGCCATCAGGGCGGCAACAAGTGGATCGGCACCGCTGGCACCTCTCCGTTCGGGGCGTATGGCTATAACCCCGAAGGCGTGCGGATCGGTCAGAAAGAAAGCCGTCACCAGCGCGCTGTGAAAGTCTGGGATAAGCGCGAATTCAAGAACTTAGATGACACAGTTGAACTGGGCACCCGCAACATCAAAGTCGCCCTGAAACGCCTGCGCCGTTGGGCGCGCGAAGGTGCGGCCGAGGAACTGGATCTGGACGGCACGATCCGCGCCACGGCCGAGCACGGATATCTGGATGTCAAAACCCGGCCCGAGCGTCACAACGCCGTCAAAGTGCTGCTGTTTCTGGACGTGGGCGGATCCATGGACCCGCATATCAAGGTGGTCGAGGAACTGTTTTCCGCTGCCCGCACCGAGTTCAAGCATTTGGAGTATTTCTACTTCCACAACTGCCTTTATGAAGGGGTCTGGCGCGACAATCACCGTCGCTGGGATCAGCAAACGCCTACCCACGAAATTCTGCGCACTTATGGGCCGGACTATAAATGCATCTTCGTCGGCGACGCCTCGATGAGCCCCTATGAAATCGCCTATCCCGGTGGCGCCAATGAGCACTGGAACCAGGAGGCCGGTCAGGTCTGGTTGCAGCGCGCACGTGAACAATGGTCCTCAAACCTGTGGATCAACCCGTTGCCCGAGAAATACTGGGAATACACCCATTCCATCGGCATGATCCGAGAGCTTTTCGAGGATCGGATGGTCCCGATGACATTGGCCGGGCTTGAGCAAGGAATGCGGGAGCTGACACGGTAGTAGTCTCTAACCAGTTTATTGCCGAATACACGGCGAACATCTCCTCTTGACCTAAAGCTACGTTGAGCTTCCACAGTGATCAAAGTTCATTTGACAACAACCTAGAGCTTGCCTGTGCACGTACTGACAATTCTGGATCATCCGGACCCGAACTCGTTTACGGCGGCCAGCGCTGCACAATTCATGAAGGGTGCCACAACAGCTGGCCACACCGTCGAGCTTGCCGATCTACATACCGAAGGTTTTGATCCGCGCTGGTCTATGGCGGATATTGAAGGGGATGCAAGCTCAACGCCGCCGCCGGACATCGCAGCCGAGCAAAAGCGGATCGCTCATGCCGATGCCATCTGCCTTGTGTTTCCTTTGTTCTGGTGGGGTATGCCTTCAATGATGAAAGGCTGGGTGGATCGGGTCTGGACGTGGGGCTGGGCCTACGACCAGTTGCAGGATACGGAAAAGTCACTGCAAAAACCTCGATCCGGGGTGTTGCTGATCCCTGCCGGGGCGCGTTCAGACGAAATGGAAGCCGCCGGATATCATCATGCACTTGAGACCGCTTGGACCAAAGGAACGTTCGGCTATTTTGGCCTTTCGCCCCGTAAGATCGAAGTGCTCCACGGGTCTACCGGATCAGCAAAACGGCGGCAAGCGCTTTTGGAGCGAAGCTATAACATCGGATTAACCCTTCCGTCACCCCGGCAGGACTAGGCTTCGCTGTTGTTCAAAATCAAAGAGTTAGCCTGATCTAAGTTGAATTTGGAGGCGTTCTCCGGCCAGAACGCAACTTTCCATTTGCTCTTGCGGGGTTGAAATCCCATATCTAACCCATGCTCCGCTTAACGCCGATCCTACTGGCCATTGCCTATGCCGTTGTGATGTACCGGATTTCTGTCTGGCGCACACATCGCGAGTTGGATGCAAAATCGACGGAGTTGGCTGACCCTGCACTAAAACGCCTGACAGACCGGCTGGCGGCGGCGTTGGATGTGGACCGTGTTCCCGTCTATATTTATGAGATCGATCCTGTGAACGGATTGGCTGCACCGGATGGGCGGATATTCATCACGCGTGGGTTCTATCGCAAGTTCCGGAATGGTGAGGTTTCAGCAGAAGAAATGGCCAGCGTCATTGCGCATGAGTTGGGTCATGTGGCACTCGGCCATGCCCGGCGGCGGATGATCGATTTTTCCGGGCAAAATGCCATGCGCACAGCGCTGATGATGGTTCTGAACCGGTTCATTCCCTTTATTGGTGCCATCATTGCCAATGCGCTGACGAGCCTACTGGCGTCGCGCCTGTCCCGTGCGGATGAGTATGAGGCGGATGAGTATGCGGCCGCCCTGCTGACCAAGGCCGGGATTGGGATCGGGCCGCAGAAGTCCCTGTTTCATAAGCTTGAAGCGCTGACCGAACAACGCTCGGGCGTGGTGCCTGCGTGGTTGATGAGCCACCCGAAGACGGATGAGCGTATTGCAGCGCTTGAGACGCTTGAGCAGCGTTGGGGGCGTGGCTGATCGACCGGCAGCGAGAGGCCAGCCTCTCGCGCTCTCCGGGATATTTCTAGCCAGATGAAGGGATTAAGGGTTTTGGCTGAGCGCTTTCGCCAGACGCGGCAGGCGGGCTTTTTTCATCAGAGCCCGCAAGTCCCACTGCGCTCCGGAAAGCCGATTGGCTTCGGCCAACACACGGCTTGCGACCCGTTCGAGGCCCTCAGGATCAGTGAGCCAGAACCCCAGTAAGAGGCTGTCGGGATCGTGTCGTTCCAGACCTTCCTCGGCCAGGATGTTTTTGGGAAAGTCTCTTGCATTGACGGTGATGATGACATCCGCAGAACTGGCGATGGCGGTGGCCAGAACATGGATGTCAGCGGCGTCCGGCAACCACAGCCGTTGTTCGAGCCCCGGAGCAGCGCCTTGTTCGGCGTTGGGCCATTGTGCTTGTGTCAGTGCGATTTCGGCACGCGCCTGCATCTCACCCTCAGGGCCCAGCTTTCGGGCGGCACGCGCCCATTCTTCGAGGATCCGTGCAGACCAGATTGGGGTAAAATGGCCCAGTTGAGCCGCACCCAACAACATCTCACGCATCACCGTCGGGTAGATGATGCAGGTATCCAGAACCGCCTTCACAACCGGTAGAACACCGCTTTGAGATACCCGCTTTCGGCCAGTTGTGGCAGCTGCGGATGATCTGGCCCGGCAAAGCCTGTGTGGATCAATTGCGCCTGTCGTCCGGCACGCCCAATACCACGAGATGAGGCATCGCGGAACCGTCCAAGGTCTGCGGCGTGCGAGCAAGAGCACAGGCCGAGGTAGCCGCCCGGTTTAACCAGTGGCGCGGCCAAGCGGGCAATGCGTTCATAGGCCCGTAATCCGGCATCCAGCGCTTGTCTTGACGGTGCAAAGGCTGGTGGATCGCAGATGACGACATCGAACTGCGCGCCCTCTTCGCCCAACTGGGTCAAAACGTCGAAAGCGTCGCCTCGTCGGGTTTGGAACCGGTCAGCAAACCCGGAAGCGTCGGCACCCTGCGTTGCAAGTTCTAATGCCGGGGCGGACCCGTCTACGCACAAGGCGTGCTTTGCGCCACCTGCCAGCATCGCCAAACCAAAACCGCCGACATGGCTGAACATGTCCAGCACATGCGCGCCGGAATGGACCAACCCTGCGGCGAAGGCATGGTTCGGGCGCTGATCATAGAACAGGCCGGTTTTTTGCCCCGCGGTCAGGTCTGCCATATAGGTCGCGCTGTTCATCGGCACGGGCAGAGGTGCATCGGGTGCTGCGCCGCGCAGGGTCAAGCTCAGGTCGTCTAGACCTTCCAGACCGCGCGTACGGCCGGAGGCGTTCTTGAGCACAGTTGTCACACCAGTAACTTTGACCAAAGCATCGATCAAAACGTCCAGATGTGCCTCGGCCCAGGCGGCGTTGGGCTGGATCACGCAGGCATCGCCGAACCGATCGATGATCACGCCAGGAAAGCCATCTGCTTCGGCATGGACCAGCCGGTAATAAGGCGTGTCAAACAGGCGCGCGCGCAAGGCCAAGGCGCGGCTTAAACGGGTTTCGAACCAGTCGACCGTCAATTGCGCGTCGATATCATGGTCCAAGACCCGGCACATGATCTTTGACTCCGGGTTAACCGCAACCAAAGCGATGGGCGTGCGTTTGTCATCCTCGAGAACAGCCAGTGCCCCGGCGGCGATCTTGCGGGTGCGGCGGTCGGTTACGATGTCGTTGGCATAAATCCATGGGAAGCCATGGCGCAGTCCGCGCGCGTTGGCTTTGGGTTTCAGGCGGATACGAGGGCGGTCTGTCACGGCATTTTGCGTCATGACGCCCTCATAGTCGCGAAGGCGCTGATGGAAAAGCCCCTATGTCCCTCGGTCACGGGCGCGCCATCCGCCACGCCGTTTCGGGGCTTGGGCAGTTTGCAACCCTTCGGCCAGCACCTGTGTCATCGGGTGTTCAGAATCCTGCGCGTAATAAGCGGCGTGCAGATCGGTCAGCGCCTGTTTCTGATCCAGATTATCCGGTAAGCTCAAAGCCCAATCCAGAAAGATGCTGCGGCATTCGGGCAAAGCGATGCCATCGATGCGATAAGCCTCGCGGATCAGCCCCTTGGGATCGTTCGGATCAGTGCTGCGCGCCATCTTCGCCCTCCTTGATCACGCTGCCGATCAGACCGGCGGCGGTGATGTAACTGTCCTGCAATGCGGATTGCAGCTGTTCGACCTGTTCATAACCGGTGGCGCGGCACAGAAACGCCGTGCCGCCGTCACCGATTTTGTCAGCCTCGATGACCTTACCCGAAAGCAGCCGCGCCGCACATTGCACCGACCAGCATAAGTCATAGCTGTCTTTCAGCGTTTGTGCCTGCGCGACATCCAACAAGCCTGCAGCGACCGCCCCGTCTAGTCCGGTATGCACATCGCGTTGCGGGCTGCCTGATAACAGCGCCCCGGTTTCGGCCATTAATTCGATGTCCAACAAGCGACCCGGCCCGTTCTTGGCATCCCAGATCCCCGCAGGTGATTTTGCCGCTGCCAGGCGCGCGCGCATCTCGGCCACTTCATGAAGGACCTGATCGCGGTTGCGCGAACTCGACAGAAAGTCAGCGCGAAACGTTTCGATATCTTCCGCCAGGCCGGCATCCCCAGCCACCACACGGGCACGTGTTAGGGCGAGATGTTCCCAAACCCATGCGTCTTTTTGCTGATAGTTGGTAAAACTGGCCCAACTGGTCGCGACTGGCCCCTGATTACCTGACGGGCGCAAGCGCATGTCGACCTCATAAAGACGCCCTTGCGACATCGGCGCAGACAATGCCGTAATCAGGGCCTGCGTGAAACGGGCGTAGTATGTGCGCGTTGCAAGCGGTCGTGGACCGTCGGACATGTCCTGATCCTGCGGGTCATAGATCACGATCATGTCCAGATCAGATTGCGAGTTGATCCGCCCTGCCCCGATTGAGCCCATTCCCAGGACTGCGGCCCCGCGTCCCGGTGCAGGCCCATGTTTTTGGGCAAAACTTGCGGCCACGTGGGGCAGGATCGCCGCGATAACCGCCTGCGCTAGTTCGGCGTAATGGCGACCCGCCTGCGCCCCATCGATCAACCCACGGAGGTGATGCACACCGATCCGGAAATGCCATTCCTTGCACCAGCGACGGGCAAAATCCAACTGCGTTTCGTAGTCAGTTTCTTCAGCCAAGGCACCTGCCAGCTCTGCCTGCAACGCCGCCTGCCCGGGCCAGTCGGCAAAAAAGCTTCCGCCGATCACCGCATCAAAAACAGCGGCGTTGCGGGACAAGTGCGTGGCCAATGCATGAGAGGTCCCGACGATATCGATCAGCAAGTCGATCAACTGCGGATTGGCTTCGAACAGCGAAAACAGCTGCACACCTGCTGGCAGCCCTGCGAGAAACCCATCCAAAGCCAGCAACGCCTCATCCGGCTGCGCGGATTTCGCAAGCCGCGACAGGAGTTCCGGTTTGAGGCGTTCAAAAATGCGCCGCCCCCGTTGTGAGCGCAACGCCGGATAGGTGGTCCAGCGGGCCAGAATGCTCTTGTCGAATGCGACCTCTTGCACTTGAACTGAGGCCGCTGATTGACCCGGCGCAAAAAAACCTTCGGTCAATTCATGAACTTCAGCCAGGCGTCGAGTCAGATCCGAGGTCAACGCCGCACTGCTGATCCCCATCAGGCAGGCAACGCGTTCGATCCCGTCCGGGGATTGAGGCACCTTATGGGTCTGGGCATCATGCACCATCTGAATGCGGTGCTCGACGTCGCGATGGGCGCGGTAATGGTCGGTCAGTTTATCTGCGACGTCCGTTGGCACCCATCCTTTTGAGGCCAGCGCAGCAAGGCCCTGCACCGTACCCCGCACCCGCAGATCAGGATCGCGCCCTCCGGCGATCAGTTGGCGTGTCTGGGTGAAAAACTCGATCTCGCGGATGCCGCCTTGTCCCAGTTTCATATCATGGCCCGGGATCGACAATGCCCCGCCGGTCCCTTTGTTCTCTCGGATACGCAGGCGCATGTCATGGGCGTCCTGAATGGCCGCAAAGTCCAGATGGCGCCGCCAAACAAAGGGGCGCAGGCCATCCAGAAACCGCTCTCCGGCCGCTAAATCGCCTGCGCAGGCGCGTGCCTTGATGTAGGCGGCACGTTCCCACGTGCGTCCAAGGCTTTCATAATACCGCTCGGCCGCCTCCATCGCCATGCAGACCGGTGTGACAGCAGGATCCGGGCGCAACCTAAGATCGGTGCGGAACACATAGCCATCGGCTGTCTTTTCGCTTAACGTTGCGCAGAAATTGCGCGTGGCTCGCACCATGCCTTGCCGAGCGTCGTAGAAATCATCGGGATCAAAGCGCGTCTCATCGAACAACACGATCAGGTCGATATCCGAGCTATAGTTCAGCTCATGCGCGCCCATTTTACCCATCGCCAGGATGACCATCCCAGCGGCCGATTGGACGTCGTCTTCTGTCATCCCCGGTAGCTTGCCGCGCCGCACCAAGGCCGCAATTTCAGCCTTAGCCGCGACATCCGCCGCCAATGCGCCAAAATCCGTGAGCGCTGACGTGACCTTTTCCAGGGGCCAAGCCCCGGCAATATCTGCAAGGGCAGTCAGCAAGGCCATGCGGCGTTTGGCTTTCCTCAAACCCGGCTTTAGCTGATCTGGCGGCAAGGCCCGCGCTGCGGCCATCACATCTGTCATCGCCTGATCCGGGTGCTGCAACGCCTGAGGTAGCCATGCCTTCTCATGTTCGATCAGGCCCTTCAGGTACGGGCTTGATCCGGCCGTCCCTGCAATCAACTCGCCATGTTCAGCAGACAACTCCGGCACCAATGCACGGGTTTCATCCCCCAGAGCTGGATCAAAAGCGCGCGGCAGGCGGGAGATGGTAAGAACATCAGTCATAAGCGCAACCTGCGCATTGCCGTGTCGGGTCGTCAATGGGACAAACCCGTCAGGTTGTCTCCAGTGGGGTGTCCTGACTGAAACTGTTTACCCAAACCTCGTGCCGCCTTTCCCAGAGCGAAGAAATCAACATCGTCTCCCACCTATCGGCATCCGGCCTTTGGTAGTCGGCACGATAAGACAGCAGGACAATGTCTGGCGTCAAAACCATCAGCTTGGCCTCGCTCAGCTCGAATGTCGCCATGGTAGGCGCATCGGCGAATTGGCCAACGTGATCATCCCTGTTGGCGAATCCAGAAGGATAGACCCCCAGAAAATCCGGGCTCAGCAAAGCTCGATCTGCCTGCGCGTTGCCCGAGACCAGCGCGGCCCAGACCTGCTTTTCCAGATCAAGGATCGCGTCAACCGTCGGGGCGGCCTTGTTTTCAGTCATACTCATATCTGCAAACTGCGCGTGATCCCATGCCGCGTCAACCAAATCGCAAAATGTAAATCTTTTTCACATCGACCTCTTGCATCCAGCTAAATGGACCCCATCTAGACAATGTGAAAGGAATTTACATCAACCCTGGAGAGCCCAAATGACTGCACTAACTGAACCCGTCGCCCCGCAAAACCCGGGATGGTTCTATCGTGCCGAGGCCTGGCTTGACGACAAAGGCAAAGGCGCCTGGATCGCTGCTATGGTCCTTGGATTCATCTTCTTCTGGCCGATCGGCCTTGCCTTTCTGGCCTATATGATCTGGAGCAAACGAATGTTCAGCAAGTCCTGCAGTCGCCGCAAATCCTGGCAAAGCCACATGAGCACAATGAAGCCGTCCGGCAACAGTGCGTTTGACGCTTACAAATCGGACACCCTGGCTCGTCTGGAACGCGAACAACAGGATTTCGAAGCCTTCCTGCGCCGACTGCGTGAAGCCAAAGACAAGGCAGAATTCGACCAGTTCATGAATGATCGCGCTCGCGAGAACCATGAAGAAACTGACAAAGGTGAACCTGCCTGATCCCGCTTGCCCTGTTCCGATTGTTCGGGACAGGGTTATCTGACACCATCACCTGGATATTCCGATTATGACAAACCTGCCCGATCCCGATCGCCAACCTGAATTCTACAGGTCTGTGACGACAAAACGCTTTGTCGCCTGGCTGTTCGATATCGCCTTTATTTCACTGCTGTGCACCGTCGCAATCCTGCTGACTTTCGGACTTGGGTTTTTCATCCTCGCGCTGATTTACGCGGTCGTCAGTTTTGTCTACCGCGTCGTAACGATCGCGAACGGATCGGCCACATTGGGCATGCGCTTCATGGGGATCGAGCTGCGCGATGCATTCGGTGAAAAGATGGACACAGGCAAGGCGGTTGCCCACACTGCCGGCTACTTTGTCAGCATGATGTTTCCGGTGATCCAGATCATCTCGGTTATCATGATGATGACCAGCGCGCGCTGTCAGGGACTGACAGATGCGTTCCTCGGCACTGTAATGATCAATCAACGCGCCTGAAAATCCTTCGTGTGAATCACTTGGCGGCCAGAAAAACCGTTGCTATCATCCGGTTTGAGGCTACACAGGACCTTCATGCGACACACGCTGCCCATTGCGCCACAATTCTATGTGACAGCCCCTCAGCCCTGCCCTTATCTTGAGGGCAGGATGGAGCGGAAGTTGTTTACCGCCCTGCAGGGCGAAGGCGCGGATCAGCTAAACAACTCGCTGTCGCAACAAGGGTTTCGCCGGTCACAAAACGTCTTGTATCGACCCTCCTGCACGGACTGCTCTGCGTGTCTGTCCGCAAGGATCGACGTTTCAGCCTTCCAACCCTCAAAAAGTCAGAAGCGCGCAATCAAGCGCAATTCTTACCTGCGACGCAGCGCGAAATCTCCTTGGGCAACCGACGAGCAGTACGATCTGTTTCGCGGATATCTCGACAACCGACATGCCGACGGTGGTATGGCGGACATGGACGTGTTTGAATTTGCGGCGATGATCGAAGAGACCCCGATCCGCAGCCGTATCGTCGAATACACGGATCCCGAAAACGGCGATTTGATCGCCGTCAGCCTGACCGATGTCCTCGATGATGGGCTTAGCATGGTCTATTCGTTTTATAACCCTGTGCAGCCGCAGAATTCCCTTGGTACCTATATGATTCTCGACCACATCGATATCGCCCGCGAGGCTGGCCTGCCCTACATCTATCTGGGCTACTGGGTCCCAGGTAGCCCCAAGATGGGCTACAAAGCCAAGTTCGCGGGGTTGGAAGCCTATGTTCAGGGCCAATGGCAGAAGATCGACGACCCGACCGCGTATCAGGATCCGTCACATCATCCACTCTCATCCGCCCCGATCGCCGAGCAGGTCGCCAACATTCAGTTGCCGGATCGTCACCCGACCAAAGGCTAGACGCCAAATGCAGCAATCCCTCCATGCAGTCACCCTTGTGGTGCCTGACTATGATGATGCCATCGCGTTCTATACCGAAACGCTGGATTTCGAACTGGTACAGGACATCGATCTTGGGGGAGGGAAACGCTGGGTCCGCGTAACGCCTCCGGGGTCGGGCGACGCATCGCTTTTGCTGGCAGAAGCGGTCGGGTCGGAACAACACGCTGCAATCGGCAATCAGACCGGAGGGCGCGTCGGCTTCTTTCTGCAAACAGACGATTTCACCCGCGACCACGCTGCCATGCTGGCCAAAGGCGTCACCTTCGAAGAAGCCCCCCGCCAAGAACCCTATGGCTCCGTTGCAGTTTGGCGCGACCCATTCGGCAACCGATGGGATCTGATTCAATTCACCTGATCCAAATCTTCATCTGGCTGAAAATATCCCGGGGTTGAATTGGCCAAAGGCCAAGAAGGGGCGGAGCCCCTTAATATCCGGCACAAAGCAAAGGGGGCCGACTGGCCCCCCTTTTCCGATAATCATTAGCTTCGCCGATCCTCAATTCGGGATCAGATCCGGCACGATGGTCACGATCGTTGGGAAGAACCACAAGATAGCGATACCCACCACCTGAATGATCACGAATGGGATGATCCCTCGATAGATATGCCCGGTCGTCACCTCTTTTGGTGCCACCCCTCGCAAGTAGAACAGCGCGAACCCAAACGGAGGCGTCAGGAACGAGGTTTGCAGGTTCACAGCCACCATGATCGTGACCCATTTCGGATCAAACGATCCGCCATAGATCACCGGACCCACGATGGGGATGACGATGTAGATGATCTCTAGGAAATCCAGCACAAAGCCAAGGATGAACAACACCAGCATCACGATCAGGAATACGGTGAACTCATTGTCAAAGCTCTTGAGGAATTGCTGGATATAGTGCTCTCCACCAAACGAGATCACCACCAGGTTCAGCAATTGCGACCCGATCAGGATGGTGAACACCATCGACGTCACCTTAGCCGTCTCGCGCACCACAGGCGTCAGGACGCCACCGGTGAACAAGACCCAGCATCCATAGACCAAGCCAAACAAGGCATAGATGTAGGCGGCATACGCAAGGAAGAACGCGACCCAGCTTTCGAACGACACCCCGCCCTGATTGACGCGCAAATCGAAATTCACGCCGAGAAGCAGGCAGATGATGACGGCAAAGGTCGACCAGATGATCACATTGCCGGACCGACCCTGATCCTGAAGCTTCCGATAGGCCGCCAGCATGATCGCACCGCCCGCACCCAAAGCAGCGGCTGGGGTCGGATTGGTCACACCGCCAAGGATCGAGCCCAGCACCGCTATGATCAGAACCAAAGGTGGGAACACCACCCGGATCAGATCATTTGTCGCGCAGCGCGCTGCCGCTTCCTTGCAACCGTAGATCGCAAGGGCGAAAGGCACAGCCAACAACAGGAAAGTGGCACCCGAAGACGTGGTTGGTTTTATCAGCAAGACATCGACAAACAGCATCAACAACAGACCAATCGCACCAACGATCAGAGGCTGCGGTGACCGCGACGGCGCGATGCCCCGCCCCAAAACCAACGTCAGCCCTAGTAGAACTGCAATAACCGCCACGCCATTCCCGATCGGAGCTGCTGCCGCAATCTTCGCGTCACGCGCTGCGACAAGATCCTCCTCACTCAGGCGTTCCGCATTCGAAACACCACCGGCCGCATCGATCTCTTCCTGCTCGGCAATCGCTTGATCCCACGCTGCCTGACCATGCAGATCAATCATCGAAATCTTGCACTCTTCAGGCACATTGGTGCGCAGTGATGCACCCTGCCCGACATCCGAGAATGCTGATACCGTGACGTTCTGGCTGCCGATCAGTCCAACACTGCCCAGCAACACGGCGCCAACGATCAGACCCACCGGGGCTGCCAGCAACCACGTCAGGCCTTCCGCGCGGGTAATCGGTTCGCCACTTCCACCGGACATCGGCACAGCGGGTGCCTTGTCGGGGTTCAAAAGCGCATAGCCAAATGCATAAAGCGCATAAAGCAACGCCAACATGATCCCCGGCAGCAAGGCTGCCTGAAACAACGTGCCGACCGACACAACCGCGGGCTCACCAAGATAGGTCAACGCATCGCTACAACCTGCCTCAACTGCACGGGCTTCCTGCGCCGTTGAATACAGGTCTCCGGCCAGCGTCCCCAACAGAACGATCACAATCGAAGGTGGAATGATCTGTCCCAATGTCCCCGAAGCCGCTATCACACCCGTCGCCAGTTCCGGCGAATAGTTGTTGCGCAACATAGTCGGCAGGGCCAACAGACCCATCGTCACCACGGTTGCGCCGACGATCCCGGTCGAGGCCGCAAGAAACGCGCCCACAACCACAATGGATACAGCCAGACCACCCGGCAGCGGGCCAAACACCCGGGCCATTGTGGTTAGCAGATCATTCGCGATTTTCGACCGTTCCAGCGTGATGCCCATCAGAACGAACATCAAAACTGCCAGCAGCGTTTCGATGGACTGCCCCGCAAGAACGCGTTCGTTCATCCGGTTGACGATGAAAGATACGTTGCGGTCCAGCGCAGTTTCCCAGCCCGCGGGGAACACTGGCTCGCCTATCCTCGGCAAGTCCGGATATCGGAAAACGGATACCGCGTCGGGTTTAACGCCTGTCGCAACCAGATCCCGATACATCTGCGAGCTAGTATCAATCGCCTGATGTATCAGCAGGCCGGAACTGTCCAGCGCAGCAATAATTCCGAATGAGATTACCCCGGCCCCGCCGATGGCAAAGGCCACAGGAAAACCGGAAAGGATGCCTCCGAAAAGGCAGAAAAATACGATAATGAGGCCTATCTCGACGCCATCAAGTCCGAATAACATTGTCTGGGTCTCCGTCCCTAATGTGCGCCTTCGTAGGCTTCTTCACCCTCACCAAGGCTGTCCTTGTCGAGGTATTTTCCAGCGCTTTCCGGTCCTTCGACATATTCCAGATACGAGCGGTACAGGAACGCGATCGCATGCAGGAACACCATCGCCGCAAAGGCCACCAGCAGGATTTTGAACAGGAAGTAAGCGTTGAATCCGTTGGGGCTGAACCCGATGGTTTCGACATTCCAGCGCATCGCGCGGGATTTCATGACCAAGCGATCCAGTGTATCGCTGGCTGATGGTTTCGGTACGATCAGGTGGCGCCACATGAAATACCAACCATACATCCAGGTCAGCACAGCCATAGGCATCATGAACAGAACCGCGCCCAGCATATCCACAACACGTTTGGCACGGTGGCTTATCCCTGCATAGATCAGATCAACCCGCACATGTCCGCCCTGCACGAAGGTGTAGGTGCAACACAGGCAGACGACCATAGCGTTGTAGAGTTTGAGCTCTTCCGCGAACCAACTGATATCCATCTGGAACGGAATACCCAAGCCAAAGGCCATATCCGGTCGTGTAAAAACCCGCTGCATGAAAACGATCACGATCTGCTGGATCACCATCAGCAAACCCGCCCAGGCAAAGAACCGCCCGGTTGTGTTGGCAAAGCCCTCAAGGCCCCGCACGATGCCCCACATGAAATTCCGGTAGTACAGGCCGATAGCCGTCAAAACCAAAAACAGGGCAAAGATCACAAAGAAGAACTCGACCGACCCGCCGTAATAGACAAAGCGCATGATCGCTTCTTTGTCCGACCAGTTCAGCCAGAGATGCGGATGCGTGATGGCGTATCCGAAATTATAGAAGGCTTCGGCAATGTTCTGAACGAACCAGACCAGTCCGTTCCACAGGGCGCCGAAGAACGAGATACCGTTTTCGTCCTGCATGTTGTCCCCAGGTCGCGTCAGTTGCCTTGCTGATTATTGGGCTTGTCCAACCCACGCAATTGCAACAGGAAAGGTTTCCCCACAGTCGCGGGGAAACCGTTTGATCTCAGCGGTGTATGTTAGCCGCGAACGCGGTCACGCTCTGCGGTATAGACACCCGATGACAGGTTGTTCCAAGCCGAGGACGCCGCCATCGACGTCATTGCGCTGTCGTGGATACGCTTGAACAGGTCATCACCCATATACTGATCCAGCACTTCCTGGCTTGCCTGACCAAAGGCATCCCAAACAGGCTGAGGGAATTCCAAGACCTTGACGCCAGCGGCCTGCAGACGCTGCAGCGCCGCGCCGTTATTGGCCAGGAATTGCGCCAGGTTCCACTGGTGGCATTCACCTGCGGCGATCTCGATGATCTTCTGCTGCGCTGCTGACAGGCTGTCATAAACCTCGCGGTTTGTCGCCAGCGACAGTCCCGCGCCCGGTTCGTGGAAGCCTGCGGTGTAGTAGGTCTTGGTGATTTCCTGGAAACCCGCCTTTTCGTCGGCCCATGGACCGATCCACTCGGTTCCGTCAAGCGCGCCGGATGACAGGGCCTGATACACTTCTGAACCCGGAATGTTCTGAACAGATGCACCCAGTTTACCCAGCGCCTCGCCACCCAGACCTGGCATACGGAATTTCAGACCGTTGAAATCTTCAGGGCTGTTGATCTCTTTCGAGAACCAGCCGCCTGCCTGGGCACCAGTGTTGCCGGCCAAGAAGGATTTCAGGCCAAAGATCTCGCCCAATTCGTCATGCAGCTGCATGCCACCGGCGTGGTAGTACCAGTTCACCAGTTCCTGCGCGGTCATTCCGAATGGAACTGCGGTAAAGAAGGCATAGCCCGGATGCTGACCGACAAAGTAGTAATCCGCCGCGTGGTACATGTCGGCCTGACCCGACGACACGGCATCGAACACCTCGAAAGCGCCAACCAGTTCACCAGCTGCTTTGATTTCAACGTTCAGATTGCCATCCGACATAGTCGTGATGCTGTCGGCACAACGCTGAGCGCTGTCAAAGACGCCCGCAAGGCCACGACCCCACGAGGTGACCATGGTCAGAGTGCGCTTGCCCTGCGCATATGCCGGTGCTGCCAAAGTGGTTGCCGCAGCAGCCGAGCCGCCCAGCGCGGATTTTTTCAGAAATGAACGACGATCCATATGAGTATTCCTCCCCTTAATAGTCCTGACCCAAGAAACTTTGGGCCTGTCGCATTCAGTGAGCGTCAGACTAGTGTCCGCGACCTGAAAAGGAATACCTATTACTGCGTAGAGATCCGGCTTTCTTTCCGGTTTTCGCCAAAAAATATGGGCGATTTTCCAGCCTAAGACGGGCAACTGGGGCAATATCACCCGCGCACGCCCAATCTTTTTGCATTTTCGCCGCCGCTTGCGTATCGATTCGACCATGCAAAGATTTCGAAACATGGTCTCGCTGAACTACGCCCAGAAACTGTCGTTGGTAGCGGCAATTCCCTTGGTCCTCGCCGTTGCGGCGATTGCCGTGCTGGTCGCCTATGAGGCGCGCGCAACCGCCGAGCGGGAAATCCGGGCGCTGGAGCGCAGCCTGATCGAGGCCAAGAAGGAAGAACTGCGAAACTATGTAACCCAGGCCAGAAACGGGTTTGCATATATTTATGGCCGGGCTGAACCGGATGACGAAGTTTCAAAGAATCTTGTTTCGCAAATCTTGTCGGCCATGATCTATGGTCAGGATGGGTTCTTTTTTGTCTATGATTACGACGGCAAAAATCTGGTGAGCCCCCGGCAGACTCAATTCATCAATCGCAACTGGGAAGGCCTGACCGACAGCGACGGCACTCCGATTGTGGATGAGTTCATTCGCCTCGCGCGACAAGGTGCGGGGTGGCACAGTTTCATGTGGCAAAAGCCGTCAACCGGGGAAGAGGCGCGGATGATCGCCTATGTGGTTGGGTTGCAAGACTGGCGTTGGGTTGTGGGCACCGGCGTGTTCATTGACGATATCGTAGCCACTGTCGCCAATGCCCGAGCCGAGGTTGAGGCACGGGTACAGCGCACCTTTATGTATATCGGCGCAATTGTGACTGCTGCAGTTTTGATCGTGTTCGCCTCGGGAATGCTACTGAACATCCGCGAAAGACGTCTCGCAGACGCCAAGTTGAAAGAGCTGACGCAGCGCGTTTTCGACGCGCAGGAAGAAGAGCGCGGCCGGGTCGCCCGCGAATTGCATGACGGCATCAGCCAGATCCTTGTGGGTGTCCGCTATGCGTTGGACAACGCCCGACGGCGGCTTTCCCGCGGCGATGATGAGGGGGCACGTGCGCCACTGGACAAGGGTATCGATCATCTGGGATCGGCGATCACCGAGGTGCGCCGCATCAGCCGTGATTTAAGACCCGGCGTGCTGGATGACCTTGGTCTTGGCCCTGCCCTGAAGGCTCTGACCGATGATTTCCGCGACCGCACGGGGATCGAAACGGATTTCTCAACCGTGGTCTTCCGCAACCGGCTGGATCAAGACAGCAAGATCGCGCTCTATCGGATTGCGCAGGAAGCCCTTACAAACATTGAACGCCACGCAGATGCATCTCGTGTTACAATTGACCTGCGCGGGCACAAAAAGGGGGCGACCATGCGCATCACCGACAATGGCCGAGGATTGCGTTCAGAGCCGGGACAAACTGGCACGGGTATCGGTTTGCGCAACATGCAGGAACGCATTGAGCAGCTTGACGGATCACTGCGCATTCTGTCATCACGCGGGCCGCGCGGCGGCACAGTGATCGAAGCCAGCCTGCCGCTGAGCCATTTGCTGCCGCCACAGACTGACGCAACTCCGAACCGAAAGGCCGGTACATGAGCGCCGAAAAGATCCGAGTTCTGATCGTTGATGACCATCCAATGGTCGCCGAAGGTATTCAATCCATCCTCGAATCCTATGAGGAGATCGCGGTGGTTGGAACATTGGGCAGTGGGCAGGCGGCGGTGGATCAGGCCACGCAACTGGCGCCGGATGTGGTGTTGATGGATTTGAACATGCCCGGCCTTGGCGGGCTGAGCGCAACCGAGATCATTCTCGAACAATTGCCCGAAACCCGCGTTCTGATCCTGTCAATGCATGACAGCCCGGAATACATCTCGACCGCGCTCAACCATGGCGCGAAGGGGTATATTCTTAAGGATGTTCCGACGGAAGAGATCAAACAGGCCATCGATGCGGTTATGCGCGGCGAGCAATATCTGTGCACCGGTGCCAGCCTGTCCCTGCAGCCCAAAGGTGACAGCACACGCGAGGCGCTTACCGGTCGGGAACAAACAATTCTGCTGGAGCTGGCACAGGGAAAATCCAACAAACAGGTTGCCCAGACGCTTGATATCTCAGTGCGCACGGTCGAGACACACCGCAAGAATATCAAACGCAAACTGGGTATCTCTTCAACAGCCGGCCTGACCCGCTACGCGCTTGAACATGGCGTGCTGCAAGGCACCGGGGTCGGCTTCTAACTTATGCGTACCCGCAGCGCGCAGCGCTGCGCAGCCCAACCAGAGGACATGCGCTGAAAGCGCGTTGACGATGGGCGGGAGCATTTACGCCCCGCTTTGAATGCCTTCCCCGAAAACACCAACGTGCTCTTTTCATCCAACTCATCGAACTCACGCTGTTGATAAGGTTGATCGAACGGTGGTCGGACACGCCCGTCCGGCAATCCTCGAGCCCGGGACGCAAGATCTGAAAAAGCGCGCCTATTCCCTCAACATCAATGTAAAAGGATTGGTCATCCCCCAACGGCTTGGCATCAGTTCGGGCATTCCAGCAACCTGATCGCTACCGAACCATTTCGCAAAAAACGCATAGTTCTCTTGAGTAAGCCCGCACGTAACCCACGGCGACCGAAGTAAAAATCGATCTGCGCCTTCAATGAACTGCAATATATAAACGGCGTGAGCTGCAATAGCCCTGGCATCCGAGCCCCGCCGCTTGAAAACGCCGTTACATGCCGACGCCTCTCAATCCAGCAACTGATCCTTACGCATCCCTTCACGGGCATGATGGTGCGGCAAGACACGCCCATAAAGTTGCCGGGTCCGTTCAATGCCACCGCACATCCCTTCAGCTTCAACAAACGAGAATATGCCGACATATCGACGGCGCTTACCCGTCACCGGCGCAACCCGGTGCAGAGAATACCGGCCCCTGAATATCTGCAGATCCCCCGGTTGCAGTTCAAGGCGACGAACCAAGGCCCCATTGCCATCCAAAACCGATGCGACCTTGTCGAAATTCTCATCCTCGGATGTGCGCAAATTGGGCGCATATTCAAACGCCCCGCCTGCCTCACCGTTCTGGATGGCCAGCGTCACGGTGTAATTGTTGGTGTCAAAATGCCAGGGAAACCCCTGCCCTTCTTCAACCACGTTGACAATCACATCCGCAAGCGGGTCATCATATCGAAAAAACCGATCAGCCGGTTCCCCCAATGCCGCTCGGATAAAGGGAAGAAATCCTTTGAATTCATAGATCCGCCGCAAGGGACCGGACTTGGTAAAATTATCAGCGGGGACAAAAGCGTTAGAACGGTCAAAAAACCGCCGGATCGGATGACCCGCGCCAAATCTCGGATCGTCCTTGGTGAAGTAAGCATTGGTGCGATTGAATGAGCGATGCACCATGGGCGCAACGGCTTCTGCTTCGCTGACCAACAGTTCAATCCCCTGCGGATGTACAAAGCCAGGCATCACAGCACATCCATCCTGACCCAGCTCGCGCTGCAAATCCTCGATCATCCGGTCATACGCCGGCGAATCCGGGCGATCGATCGGATACCGTCCAAGATCCACTAAATCGTGTAGCATACGCCGCCTCCCGTGTTTGCGCTCTCAGGGTCAGCGTGACGCAGCAGAGATCTCAAATCATGCCAGTTTTGGACACCGGCCTGACGCTTTCGGACAAGTCAGAAAAACCGCACACGGGGCTATTTTTTCCTAAATTTTCCCGGATGTTCCGATCATGCGGCAATTTGCGCAATAAAATGTCGCAAAATCCCGCCCTCAAGTTAGAAAATTGGCGCAATTGCCTGTTGACGCCCCTTTCGCTCGCCCATAATGTCCCTTCCAAGCAAAAAGGAGCCTCTGGCGATGAGAACGCTAGTCGTAATCGTAGGAAACACGCGCATGGGCCGGTAACGGTAAACCATAATCGAACCCATGCGCCTCCGAATGATCGGGGGCTTTTTTTTGTCAAACGCAAGACACATGTCGCGAACGGAGCAAAGCAGATGACACGTGAGATGACCGGCGCAAAGATGGTAGTTCAGGCCCTCAAGGATCAGGGCGTGGACACGGTATTCGGATACCCCGGTGGCGCCGTGCTACCGATCTATGACGAGATCTTTCTGCAAAATGACATCCGTCACATTCTGGTGCGTCACGAACAGGGCGCGGTTCATGCCGCCGAAGGCTATGCCCGTTCGACCGGCAAGCCGGGTGTCGCGCTTGTGACTTCTGGTCCCGGTGCCACAAACGCGGTGACCGGCCTGACAGATGCTTTGCTGGATTCGATCCCGATTATCGTTCTGACCGGACAGGTGCCCACCTTCATGATCGGCTCGGACGCCTTTCAGGAGGCAGACACCGTTGGCATCACCCGCCCCTGCACCAAGCACAACTGGTTGGTGAAGGACACGGATTCGCTGGCCACAACGATGCATGAGGCATTCCATGTCGCAACCTCGGGCCGCCCCGGCCCGGTTCTTGTCGACATTCCAAAGGACGTGCAGTTTGCAAATGGTGAATACAGCGCACCAAAACCGTCAAGCTCACACTACCAACCTGTTCTGAAAGGTGATCTTGAAGAGATCACCGAGTTGGTTGCCGCAATTGAAACCGCAAAGAAACCCGTCTTCTACACCGGCGGGGGCGTCATCAACTCCGGCCCCGCGGCCAGCCAATTGCTGCGCGAGTTGGTGGATGCAACCGGATTCCCGATCACCTCGACCCTGATGGGTCTGGGCGCCTATCCGGCCTCAGGCAAGAACTGGCTGGGCATGCTGGGCATGCATGGTCTTTATGAAGCCAATCTGGCGATGCATGACTGCGACCTGATGATCAATATCGGGGCGCGGTTTGATGACCGTATCACCGGACGGATCGATGCGTTCTCGCCCAATTCGAAAAAGGCGCATATTGATATCGACCCAAGCTCGATCAACAAGGTGATCCGTGTGGACATCCCGATTGTCGGCGATGTGGGTCATGTGCTTGAGGATATTCTGAAGGTCTGGAAAGCGCGCGGCCGCAAAACGGATGCCGCGAACGTTAAGCAGTGGCAGGGTCAAATTGCTGAATGGCGCAAGGTGAATTGCCTTGCGTACACCAACAGCGAAAAGACCATCAAACCGCAATATGCGTTGGAACGGCTTGAGGAACTGACCAAAAAGCACGATCGGTACATCACCACCGAAGTTGGTCAGCATCAGATGTGGGCCGCGCAGTACCTTGGCTTCGAAGATCCCAACCGTTGGATGACATCTGGAGGGCTGGGCACCATGGGCTATGGCTTCCCCGCCTCAATCGGGGTGCAGATGGCCCACCCGGATGCTCTGGTGATCAATGTGGCTGGTGAGGCGTCGTGGCTGATGAACATGCAGGAAATGGGCACTGCAGCTCAATATCGTCTGCCGGTAAAACAATTCATCCTGAACAACGAACGTCTGGGCATGGTGCGCCAGTGGCAGGAACTGCTGCATGGCGAGCGTTATTCGCACAGCTGGTCCGAAGCCCTGCCCGATTTCGTCAAGTTGGCCGAGGCGTTCGGAGCCAAGGGTATCCTGTGTTCCGACCCTGCTGATCTGGACGATGCGATCATGGAGATGATCAATTACGACGGCCCGGTGATCTTTGACTGCCTCGTCGAAAAGCACGAGAACTGCTTTC
Organism: uncultured Ruegeria sp.; assembly: GCF_947489545.1. Taxonomy (NCBI): domain Bacteria; kingdom Pseudomonadati; phylum Pseudomonadota; class Alphaproteobacteria; order Rhodobacterales; family Roseobacteraceae; genus Ruegeria; species uncultured Ruegeria sp. Next base: position 181,568 of record NZ_CANLDZ010000002.1, read on the forward strand.
CCATGATCCCGTCAGGCAAAGCCCACAACGAGATGCTGCTGGGCGAGGCCGAAACGCAAGGCGTGATCGATAGCAAGGGATCGGTTTTAGTTTGAGACTGATGGCGTACCAAGAGAATATGCTTGTCAGGCAACGCCTTCGAAATCGTCAAATTGAGGCGTTGGAACTGGCGTCTTCGTGGCCTGCTCAACTGAAATACCAAAATGAGGCTCCCGAGGTTTCGGTTCCACGTGAGGTCATCAATCAATTTGATGACGTCTTCCATGGTGACCAATCGCAGCTCTCAGGGCCTCTGTATTCACAATCTGAGGAAATCGCGCTTCGGAAATACTCTTGCGTATTCAATGATGTTTGCCAAAAATCACCTGCTTCGCTGCCTTCCTTGCAGGAAGTGTTTGAGCTTTCTGCATGGCAGGAGCTGAGGGATGCAGCGAAAGAAGCACTGGATGTCATGATGGTACGCGGCCCATTTCCTGAGGATACTCTAAAGAAGGACGATGTCTAATGTCTGCCCTACATATCAAAAAAGGCTCCACACGCCATTCGGCCTATAATCTACGGCCAACCTTCTCGGACGTACAGGAACGCCATACCATTGCGGTTCTTGTCGAGAACGAACCGGGTGTCCTGGCCCGTGTTATCGGCTTGTTCTCGGGCCGTGGTTACAACATCGAGAGCCTGACGGTGGCCGAGGTGGATCATACCGGCCACCTGAGCCGCATTACCATCGTCACTACCGGCACGCCGCAGGTGATAGAACAGATCAAGGCTCAACTTGGCCGCATTGTTTCGGTACGCGATGTACATGATCTGACGGTCGAGGGTTCGTCGGTCGAACGCGAATTGGCCATCATCAAAGTGGTGGGTGACGGCGACAAGCGGGTCGAGGCGCTGCGACTGGCCGATATCTTCCGTGCGAACGTAGTAGACAGCACGCTGAACTCATTCATTTTTGAGATCACCGGCGCGCCGGACAAGATCGATGCTTTTGCCGACCTGATGCGCCCTTTAGGCCTTGCAGAAATTGCCCGCACCGGAGTCGCCGCCCTGCTGCGTGGCGACTGATCGAAAGTCGTCCCTGCCCTAGATTGCATAAAAGACTGGGGCGGGGATAACTCCGGGTGGCATTGCACCTGGAATTCCAACGCAATCCATCGGTTTTGCGCGTTAGACTTTCAATAACCCGACTTCTTCATCCAAAAGATCGCACATTTTCACGTCGAGCCTATTGCGTTTGCCATCCGGGTCGCTAGCTTCGATGCCGCAACGCGACGTGGGGAAACGTTGCTTGGGGTCATCTGTACGATTTCTTGATATGCGTACGGCCTGCGGGTCAACGCTGTCGTTTTTGCACTATGCATTGACCAATGCCCGGGACGACTATGACGAACAACACTCGCAGCCCTGCTGAATTGCGCGCCATGTTTGGCGCCAACCTCAGGCAGCTGACACAGGACTACCCGTCTGTCGCGGCTTTGTGTCGTCAGTTGGGTGTCAATCGCACCCAGTTCAACAGGTATCTGTTTGGCGAAAGCGTGCCTCGAGCTGAAGTTCTCGACCGGATTTGCAGGTTCTTTAATGTAGATGCCCGAATTCTGCTGAAGCCTATAGATGATATCCCGGCGCTGGATCAAAACCGCACTTTAACCACCCTGACCAGTTTTCTGACGTCGGGTGTTCAGGCAAATGACAGAAATACGCTTTCGCCGGGCTTCTATGCAGTCACTGAGGGTGAATCATCCAACCGACAGCTTAGTCTTCTTTACGCGCGAAATCTGCCGCAATGCACGCTTTTGCGCGGATTTACCGCGCGCAGAGATATGCCCGATGCCCCGCCTTTGGCGCGCGAGAGACAAGGGTTTGCCGTGTGCGCCGACGATCACATTTACATGCTGATATCGCGCCGCAACGGGGAAGACAGCCGTGTCTATTTGGTGACCCGTGACCTGGAAGGTGATGCCACCCGATGGTTCGGCACAGTGACCAAACCTTCCTCGGCACATAGCCCTATGCCTGTTGTTCTCAAGCATCTTGACGCGGACACGGCTGCGGTGCTCGACACCGCGCGGAAATCAAACTGCGGTGCCTAGAAAACCAGTTCGCTATTCGCCGAGGCTCGTACCACCTGATCACCCGTTATTGTGAATCCTCGTCGCTGCCTTGCGTAATCTGACGGTACAAGTGCCAGCTAGCGTGTCCCAAAAGGGGCAGAATGACCAGCAACCCCAAAAACCACGGCACCATTGCCGCGAATGTCAGCAAAGCAATGAACGCCCCCCAGACCAGCATAATGGGCGCATTGGCCGAGACGTACGAAAAGCTTGAGATCATCGCAGTGACGAAATCTAGTTCCCGATCCAATAGCATTGGGATCGACAGAACAGTGAGCATGTAAAGCACGGTCGCAAACACCGCCCCAACAACGCTTCCCACTGCCAACATCGTCAACCCGTTGGGCGTCAGAAACACATCAATCGACGAGGACACGTTCGTCATTGTCGACAGCCCCATGAACAATGCGAAAATCATGTGACCGAGAAAGAACCAGAACAGAAACATCACCACTATGATGGCACAGATCGAGGGCAACTGGCGGCGGCTTTGCTGGAAAACGATACCGAAAATCGACTTTAGATCAAGCGGTTCGCCCTGCTCCAACCGGTGCGACACCTCGTATAGGCCCACGGCTGCAAACGGACCGATCAGCGGAAACCCGATAGCAGCGAGAACCAACCAATAGGTCGTTCCTGTCTGAATCGTGATCCACGCGATTGCCCAACCGGCCAGCACATAGAAGCCAGCAAAGATCAAACCAAACTGTGGCGCACGCAGAAAGTCAGCCCAGGCCCGCCGCAGGGATACACGCAGCATCTGGGCATCTACCGGCCGCATCTGTGGAGCACCAAACGGCTTTTCCATGTTCTGTTCCTCCTCCCTTATAGCGCTAAATCGCTGCCGGATGCTTTTGCGGCCACTGGGTTTCGGCATGATAGGCTGCGCCAATCGCAAGCAGTTTTGCATCCGCACCGCGCGGGCCAAACACTTGCAGGCCCATTGGCAACCCGTTGGATCCGAAGCCAGCAGGTGCCGCTAGACAGGGCAGGCCCAGCAAGCTGACCGGCAAAGTCACATGCATCCACCGGTGGTAAGTGTCCATCGACTGCGCCGCAATCTGGGTGGGGTAAGGCACCTCGATCTCAAATGGCCACACCTGAGCCGAAGGTAGCACCAATGCATCATAGTCGCGAAACAACTCTTCTGCCCGCCTGAACCAATCGGATCGGATGGCACTGGCGCGGTGAACATCCATCGCTGTCATGGCGAGGCCTCGGTCCAGCTCCCATATTGCGGTGTCTTTCAAGGATGCCCGTTGTTCCAGCAATGGCTCCAGCCCCGCCGCGACACTCCAGGATCGCAGCGTGATCCAGCTGTCCCAGATCTGTTCGGCATCAAATGGCGCCGCTATCGGGTCAACATATGCGCCCAGGTTTTCGAAAACGTCCAACGCAGTTTCGCAAACATCCAAAATGCCCGCCTCGGTCGGGAATGCGCCCGTCCAATCCCCAAGCCATCCAATTCGCATCCCCTTCAAATCGGCTGCCTGGACGGGCGAGACAGCGTCGCTGTGATGAACGTGAGGAAGACGTGGATCGGGGCCTGAATTCACATCCAGAAGCACGCCCAGGTCTTCGGGGCTACGCGCCATCGGACCAAGCGTTGACAGTTGATGCAGAAACGCATCGCCCACAGGCTCGGGCGGGACCCGCCCCCAGCTTGGACGAAATCCATAGACGTTGTTCCAGGCTGCTGGGTTGCGCAGGCTGCCCATCATGTCAGACCCATCGGCCAGAGCGACCATGCCGGTCGCCAACGCAACCGCTGCCCCACCGGACGACCCGCCGCAGGTCCGTGCGCTATTATATGGATTTCGTGTGGCACCGTAGACCGGGTTAAACGTGTGCGACCCAAGTCCAAATTCAGGCGTGTTTGTCTTGCCGATCAGGATCGCCCCGGCCTGTCGCATTCGGGCTGCTATCAGATCGTCTTTTTGCGGTACGAAGTCGCGAAAAACCGGGGACCCTTGCGATGACACAACCCCTGCGACATTGACCAGATCTTTGACCGCAATCGGCAGCCCGTGTAATGCGCCTTTGATTGGCGCGGCATCCATAGCTTTGGCCTCGGCCATCAGGTCATCTTCATTGCGCAATGCCACGATCGCATTAACTTCACCGTTGATGGCTTGGATCCGGTCCAACGTCGCGCGCATCAATTCCGATGCCGACAATCGACTGGCGCATATCTCCGACAGCAATGCAGTTGCAGAGGTCTGGGTTAGGGTCATTGGGGCCTCAGCGGCTATGGCTTTTCTGTTGTCGCGATCAACCTAGCCGGGGCTTTAACCCAATTAAACCCGTAGTTTGGATGTATCTTTCACCCTGCCAATCGAACACACTGTTCTGCGAGTTTTGGCTACCTGGCGCGGATGTCAAACCGCAGATTGCTATCGCGGCCCAGCATATAGCGTAGACAATAGATGATCATGACAAAGCTGAGGACCAACCATAACCCGCCCCACATCAACGTTGTTCCGCCAAACTCTTCGGCCAGCATGTACGCATCCGAGCGTAAACCGGCGCGCCTTATGGTGTCGTCAAAGATATCAAACGGAACGTAGATCATGCTGGTCAACCCGATAACTCGTAGTACCAGATCACAGAGCTTGCGGCTCAGATACCAAGCAGCACCCAGCATAACTGCACCAAAACCCGCGCAGAACGCCGTGGCAAAGGGATCGCGGACATAAAGAAGCGTCACAAGCAACATGACCCCGCCGAACACGCCAAGCACGGCCCTGTCCATATCTGTGCGCAAGGCGATGATCAGTAGGCCCATTCCAAGTAAGAGCGATCCCAGATATCCAGCAGAAAGACTTACAAACCGGTTGCCGCCCCGCCCGATCACAAGACCACCCTGCTGGGGCGAAACCGAGAAGCTTTCGACAGAGCCGCCGGTCAGAACAATAGCTAAAGCGTGCGAAAGCTCATGCAGGAAGACAACAAGGATCTTCAGTGGAAGAATGAACGGCGTGTTCCACAACAAGAACACGGTTGCGACAATGGCGATCAACTGCCAATGCCCTGTGATCAGGTTTGCGGCAAAGGTCAGACGCTGGCGCAATTAGCCTTCGCCCTGCGCCTCGGAGCGACTTTTGCCAGCCACATTTAGCGCTAGTGTCGCCGCCATGAACTCATCCAGATCTCCGTCCAGCACGCCCTTGGTGTCCGACGTTTCGTGGTTGGTCCGTAGATCTTTGACCATCTGATAGGGCTGCAAAACGTAAGACCGGATCTGGTTGCCCCAGCCCGCGTCACCCTTGGCCTCGTGGGCTGCGTTGATATCGGCGTGTCTGCGATCCAGCTCTTGCTGATACAGGCGCGATTTCAAGGCCTTCATGGCGATGTCACGGTTCTGGTGCTGCGATTTGACAGAGCTGGTCACCACGATCCCTGTCGGAATGTGCGTGATCCGCACCGCCGAGTCTGTGGTGTTGACGTGCTGACCACCCGCGCCAGAGGACCTGTAGGTATCGATACGAATGTCAGACGGGTTCACGTCAATCTCGATATTGTCGTCCACGACGGGATAGACCCAGACAGAACTAAACGACGTGTGCCGTTTGGCCGCCGAGTCGAAGGGCGAGATGCGCACCAGGCGGTGCACACCGCTTTCGGATTTCAACCAGCCATACGCGTTGTGGCCCGAAATTTTGTAAGCTGCCGATTTGATCCCCGCCTCTTCGCCCGAGGTCTCGGACTGCAGCTCGACCGTGTATCCCTTTTTCTCGGCCCAACGTACATACATGCGCGCCAGCATCGAGGCCCAGTCGCAGCTTTCAGTACCGCCCGCGCCTGAATTGATTTCAAGGAAGGTATCGTTTCCGTCTGCTTCGCCGTCCAACAGAGCCTCAAGCTCTTTCTTGGCCGCTTTTCGCTGTAGGCTTTTGATGGCCCCTTCGGCGTCTTGGACGACCTCTTCATCTTCTTCGATTTCGCCCAGTTCGATCAGCTCGATATTGTCACCGAGATCTGTTTTGATCGACTCGTAGGTCTCAATTGCATCCACAAGCATCTGGCGCTCGCGCATCAGTTTTTGCGCCTTTTCAGGGCTGTCCCACAAATTGGGATCTTCAACACGCGCGTTGAATTCCTCCAACCGGTGCGGTGCGGTTTCATAGTCCATGCGCTGCGCCAACAGCTCTAGCGACTTTTCGATTTCCGCCACGATATTCTGGGTTTCGGCGCGCATGGTATGGTCCCAACTTGCTCAATCAGGCCTGCGTGATAGCAAGAGGTGCGAGGCACCACAAGACAGGCGAGGCGTGAATGCAAGGCGCACCACAAGAGTTTCTGGACAGATGGGCACTTATCCCGCTTGGCGCCATTGCAGATACCGGCGCTGCACGGGTTTGGAAGGTGCAGCAAGCCGATGGAACTCACGCGGCGCTCAAACTGTATCGCCGACTGGATCGCGGGAACGAGGCGCCTGGGACGCAATTGTTATCCGCGTGGCGGGATCGCGGGGCTGTCAGAATTCTTGAAGTTGCCGAAAACGCAGTGCTGATGGAATGGTTGTCCGGGCCGACCCTTGGCGATATTGCACGATCCGGGCAGCCGGACAAAGCGGTTCAAAGCTTGGCGGATACGGCGCGCCGTCTGCATCACCGTCCAATGATTGACTGCGCTGGATTGAAGCCTCTGGCCCAAGTATTTGCCCCGCTGTTTGAGTGCCGATTTGCCAAGACGTGCCCCGCCTCTTTGGCAAAGGATATGAAACGAGCGATCAGCTTGGCCCGCGATCTATTGGATAAGCAAACCGTGCAAGTTCCGCTGCACGGGGACCTGCATCATGACAACGTCATTCAGACCCAAACCGGACCGCGCGCGATAGATGCCAAGGGATATGTGGGAGATTCCGCGTTTGAGCTGGCAAATGCGCTGCGTCATCCCAAAGGCATGAAAGGCCTTGTTCGCCAAACTCAGCAAATAGAACAGTGTCTGACACTCTATGCTGATGCGATGGCTGTACCGCGCCAGCGCCTAGCAAAATGGGCAGCTGCAAAATGCGCTTTGTCGATGTTCTGGCGAGCGAGCGGCCTCGTCACCGAAGATGCCGAAGCCGATCTGTTGCGCCTGCTGTTAAAGGCTGCCGATCAATAAAGCCCGCCAGTCGACAGATCGCCTTGCGTAGCTTTGGGGCCGACGGTCACAGTCTCACCGGTAGATGTCTGCACCTCAACGCCCGCGCGCTGCACCTCTTCGAACAGCGGCAGGTCAGATCCGATGGCAAAACCACCATCGTAGATCCGGTCAATGAAGCCATCGACGCCATCGCGGAAATACTCGGCCACAACATAGTCGCCACTGGCGTTGTCAGGCAGACGCGCGCCGCTGAATCGGTCGATCTTTATGAAACGCCCGCCCGGCGGTACGTCGAAGGGACCGCCGCCGTATTTTTCCACGGCTTGTTCCATAAAGCTCTGGAAGACTGGTCCGCACAATGTACCACCGTATGCGCCACGCCCCATCGGGCGCGGGCGGTCATACCCGATGTAGCAACCCGCCACGATGTTTGACGTAAATCCGATAAACCAGGCGTCCTTCGATTCATTTGTCGTGCCTGTCTTGCCGGCGGTAGGAACCGGCAGATTGACAACACTCGAGGCTGTTCCGCGATCCACGACGCCCTTCATCATGGACGTCAACTGATACGCAGTGACGGCATCCATAACCTGGCTACGGTTGGTCTCAATCGTCGGGGCTTCATCCGGTTCCAGCCAGTTAGAATTGCAGTCCAGGCACTGACGATCATCGTGCCGATAGATTGTCTTGCCAAACCGATCCTGAATACGGTCAACCAATGTGGGCTCAACCCTCTCGCCACCATTCGCGAACATCGCATAGGCAGCCACCATCTTGTACAAGGTGGTTTCTTCTGCCCCCAACGAGTTGGCCAGAAACGCGCCCATACGGTCATAGACACCGAACCGTTCCGCATACCCGGCGACAACGGGCATCGTCACCTCTTGCGCCAGTCGAATGGTCATTAGGTTTCGCGATTGTTCGATCCCGGTGCGCAGTGGCGTCGGGCCGTAGAATTTGTTGGAAGAGTTCTTGGGCCGCCACAGGCCTTGCGGCGTGTTCACTTCAATCGGAGCGTCCACCACAATGGTCGCGGGGCTGTATCCGCTATCCAACGCAGCCGCGTAGACAAAGGGCTTAAAGCTTGACCCCGGCTGGCGTTGCGCCTGTGTGGCCCGGTTGAACACCGTGTCCTGATAAGAGAACCCGCCTTGCATCGCCAGAACACGGCCCGAGTTCACGTCCATCGCGACAAAGCCGCCCTGCACTTCGGGTACCTGTCGGGCGGACCATTGGCCCTCTTCCCCGGCGACGACGAGTATCACGTCACCACGTTTGAAATTCGCTGCGAAATCGCCCTGCATCCACTTGATGTCGGAACGCGGGATGACGCCATCTGCCGGACCATTTTCAATCCCGACCGTCAGGGATTGTTCCGCAACATCCATCACAACCGCCGGATACCACTTGGTCGGCAGAACCACATCGCGCGGGATCTCCATAATGGACAGTGCTTCTCGCCATTGCGCTTCGTCTGCCAAGGTTTCTTCGGCGATCACTTCGCCAGTTCCGCGCCACTTACCGCGAGAGCGGTCGTATTTCTGCAAGGCTTCACGCAGAGAACGGGCGGCTTCGATCTGCATTTCTTCATCGACCGAAGCACGTACTGTGAATCCACCAGTGAAGAATTCACCTTCGCCAAAATCCTCGCTCAGCTGGCGGCGGATTTCGTCGGTAAAGTAATCCCGAGGCGGCAGTGCAGTGCGGAAGCTTTCGAAGTCACCATTCTGAACCGAGCGCAAGGGCTGCTCGACCTCAACTTCGAAGGTCGCCTGATCGATATGGCCATTCTGGCGCATCTCGCGCAGAACATAATTTCGGCGATCCAGAAGGCGCTGTTTTTGCCGAACCGGATGGTAATCAGAAGGCGCTTTGGGCATCGCGGCCAGCGTTGCGGCCTCATGCGGGTCCAGCTCTTGCAGAGTTTTGTTAAAGTATGTCTGTGCCGCAGCCGTTACACCATAGGAGTTCTGGCCCAGAAAAATCTCGTTCATATAAAGTTCGAGGATTTGTTCTTTGTCCAGCGTATCCTCAAGCCGCGTGGCGAGGATGATTTCCTTGATCTTGCGTTCGGCCCGGCGGTCTCCAGACAGCAGGAAGTTCTTCATCACCTGCTGGGTAATTGTCGATGCACCACGAACAGTTTCGCCTTTAGACCGGACAGCTTCGACACCGGCCGCAATAATGCCACGCGGGTCGTAGCCCTGATGGGTGTAGAAATTCTTGTCTTCGGCAGAAATGAATGCCTGTTTCACCAGGTCCGGGATTTCTTCGGACGGCGTGAACAAGCGGCGTTCCTGCGCAAATTCGTCGATCAGTTGCCCCTCGCCGGAATAGATACGGCTGATTGTCGGCGGCTTGTATTGTGCCAGCGACTCGTGGCTGGGCAGATCGCGCCCGTACATCCAGAACACCGCGCCAACAACCAACGCAGCCATGAAGATACCCAAGGTAACAAGGCTGAAAATAGCCCCAAAAATCGAAAGAATGAACCGGATCACGTTACTGCCTTTTTCTCGCGCTGCCGCCTATATAGTGTCGCGCTGCTCAAGGGTCAAAACAACAAGCATATTCTAGCTGGTTTGCGTCGTCAGGTCACTGACCAATCAGGGATTGCCGGATCAGGTCCTGCTGACGCCAGTCTTCCAACCCCTGATAAATCCCCAATGCCATCTTCGCACGCCATTCAGGATCTTTGAGGTTGTTCAGATCGCGAGGGCTGGACAGAAACCCAAGTTCAACCAGAACCGACGGGATATCGGCCGCTTTTAGCACAGAAAACGAGGCTTTGCGCAGGGGGCGGCGGTTCATTGGCCCGCCCTGTTGCGCCATGCCATTGGCCAGCGCCCGGGCAAGCGCATCCGTGCGTGGCTTGGTTTCCTGGCGCGCAATATCCAACAGTACATCGGCCACCTGATCATCCGCGCCGTTCAGGTCGATCCCCGAAATCAAGTCGCCCCGATCGTGTCGCTCAGCAAGTTTTGAACTGGCCACGTCCGAGGCATCCTCGGACAGAGTATAAACCGCAGCGCCATGCGCCTGCCCTTCGGACAACGAGTCGGCATGAAGTGAAATGAATAAATCCGCCCCGGCCCGATGGGCCAATGCGATGCGTCGTTCGAGCGAAACAAACTGGTCCTCGACACGCGTCAACACGATCTCATACCCACCTGATCGCAACAAAAGCTCTCGCAGTTCCCGGGCAAAAGTCAGCATCATTGTTTTTTCGTCGATCCCGCCAAATTCGGCCCCCGGATCGATCCCGCCGTGGCCAGGGTCCAGCATCACGCGCAGCGGACGGTCTCCATCACGCGGCCGGACCTGCTTGGTCACCGCCGGTTCGGGCAAATCCCAGCCCGGATTGCGCGGCGCACCCGCAGTCGCATTGAATGCGTCGAAATCCGTACCTTTCAGGGAAAGCGATAACAGCGCTGAACCGGATCCTTCGTCAATCTTCAGGTTCGCCGATTCCACAGCCATCGGGGCGCCGAGATCCAGAACCAGTCTGGACCATCCGGGCACATAGGCGCCGAATTGCACGTCGCTGACGCGTTTGGATTTCAGGAACTGCTTTCGGGTCAAACCGGTCCAGTCAACCTCTTGAAAATCCAGCACCATCCGGTAGGGATCGCGCAATGTGAAAATGCGATATGGCACACCTTGGCTAAGGCCAATGTCCACGCGAATACCCGCGCGCCCGGTATCGACAATCCGGCTTTGGTCCGGTTGCACACGGGCAAGCGCGCTGAAGTCCTGCGCGACGGCCGTACCGGCCAGCGCCCAGAGCAGCGCAATGCAAAAGATGATCCTGCTCATGGCCTCAAGTTTTCCCGAGATCGTTTGGAACGCACCCTATACCAACCGAGGAGCTTTGTGAACGCTTCAGACCTGTTCGGTGATCGCACCCTTTTCGAACATGAAGCGACGCAACCTGTCCAACCCGTCCTGAATGTCAGCCGTTGCGCGCGCATAGGAAAACCGCAGGGTGGTATGGCCCCGCTGCGGGTCGAAGTCCAACCCCGGCGTCACGGCAACACCGGCCTTTTCCAGAATCTCTGACGCGAAGGCCCGGCTGTCATTGGTCAGGTCCGAGACATCGGCATAGACATAAAACGCCCCATCTGGCGGTGCGATATTGGTGAAGCCTGATTTGGGAAGCCCGTCCAGCATAAGTGCGCGGTTCTGCCGATAGACATCCAGATTGGCCTGCAACTCGTCCTCACAATCCATTGCGGCCAGTGCAGCCACCTGACTGGCGTGCGGCGCACAGATGAACATGTTCTGGGCAATACGCTCCACCACTCGCACCTGATCTTCAGGCACCACCATCCAACCCACACGCCACCCGGTCATCGAGAAGTATTTGGAGAATGAGTTGATCACATAGCATTCGTTGGTCAGTTCAAGCGCAGTGACGGCTTTGGCCTCATATTCCAGACCGTGATAAATCTCGTCACTGATGAACGAGGCTCCCTGCTCCTGAGCCGCACCGATCAGTGCGTGCATCGCAGCGTGATCCAGCATGGTGCCGGTCGGGTTCGCGGGGGATGCGACCATCAGACCTTGCAGATCTATTCCTGCGAAATCTGCGGGCACCGGCTGCAAACGGTTTTCCGGAGCTGTGGGCAGGTCGACCGGAACCAGTCCCAGAGCTTTCAGAATCTGCCGGTAAGATGGATAGCCGGGCGCACCGATGCCAACACGATCGCCGCTGTCAAAAAGTGCTGTGAAGGCCAGCAGAAACCCACCGGAAGACCCGGGTGTAATCACCACACGTTCCGGGTTCAGGTCGACATTGTACCACTCTCCGTAAAGTCGCGCGATCCGCTGTCGCAACGCGGGCAGACCCAACGCCACTGTATAGCCCAGCGGGCCCTGTTCCATGGCTTGGGCAAGGGCTTTTACCGCCCCTTTTGGCGCTCCGGTTCCGGGCTGGCCGACCTCCATGTGGATGACGTGACGCCCGGCTTCTTCCGCCTTGCGTGCGGCCTCCATCACATCCATCACGATGAAGGGATCGACCCCGGATCGGGTTGAGTTTCTCATGCCCATCTCCCATGTTGCAACCATGGCTTTTGAACGCGTATCCCGTCTGGCGTCAATCCCGGCCCTGATGCTGGCGGTTGCCTTTTGGCTGACAGCCGCGGCATCCAGCAACGCGCAAAGCCTGATCCGGGATCCGGATATCGAACATGGGCTGCGTGAACTGGCCTTTCCGGTCCTGCGCGCCGCCGGGCTGAATACCAACCGCGTTCGAATTTTTGTGGTCAATGACAACACGTTCAATGCCTTTGTCATCGACTACAACGCCATCTACTTGAACTATGGCCTGATTCTGACCGTGGACAGCCCCGAAATGCTGCAAGCCGTCATCGCGCATGAGGCCGCCCATATCGCCAATGGCCACCTGGCGCGCCGCGCTGAAAACTTGCGTGCCGCGCAGCGAAACGCAGGTCTCGGCACCGCGCTGGCCATAATCGCTGCGGCTGCGGGCGGCGGAGAGGCCGCAGCCGGCATCGCCGCCGGAACATCTGCCTCGGCCCTGCGCAGTTTTTTGGGTCATACGCGGGCTGAAGAATCCTCGGCCGATCGCAGCGCAGCCAGCTATTTGCGATGGGCAGGTATTTCGCCCAGTGGCATGGTCAAACTGCACCGCAAATTCGCCGGTCAGGAATTGCTGAGCACCGCCAATCAAGACCCATATATGCGGTCCCACCCCACCAGCCGCGAACGCCTGCGCGCGGCCGAGACGTTTTTGGACGAATTTGGGGACAAGGCAGAGCCAAATGCCAATGCCGACTACTGGTTTGCTCGCGTTAAGGGCAAGCTGTCGGCGTTCCTAAGATCACCGACATGGACACTACGCCGTGCCAAGGAAGAAACTGACCGCGATATCCGCCTGATGCGCGAAGCCTCGGCCCATCACCAGAATCGCGATCTTGCCCGCGCCCGCGCGGCAATTGATGCGGCGCTGGCCATTCGCCCGGATGATCCGTTCTATTACGAGTTGAAGGGGCAAATTCTGCTGGAAAACCGGCAGTTTCAGGACGCAATCACAGCTTATGGTCAGGCCGTTGAAATGGCTCCGAACAACGCGTTGATTCTGGCCGGGTATGGCCGTGCGTTGCTGGGTCAGGGCCGGACGAAGAAAGCCCTGCAAGTCCTTGAAAAGGCGCGCGCACGTGACTATCGGAATGCCCGGTTGATGCGGGATCTGGGCGCGGCCTATGCGCAGGTTGGCAACAACGGGATGGCGTCAGCTGTCACCGCCGAACGGTATGCTCTGCAAGGCCGCTTGGCCGATGCAGGTATCCACGCAAGACGGGCCGTCGGGCAATTGCCCGAAGGGTCTCCGGGTTGGCAAAGAGCGCAGGATGTGTTGATTGCCTCAGAACGCGCAAAGAAATCGAAAAGGAAACGGAAATGATCCTCAGACATGCTGCACCCGCCCTTCTGGGGCTTTCTCTGCTCACCAGCCCAGCACAGGCGTTGGATCTGAACGCGATGACCGAGACCGAAAAGGCCGAGTTCGGCGCGCAGGTCCGAGAATATCTGCTGGAAAACCCAGACGTCATCATCGAGGCGATCAATATCCTTGAACAGCGCAACGCCGCTGCCGAGGCCGAGACGGATAAGGAACTTGTCGCGGCCAATGTGGATGAGCTGTTCAATGATGGTTATAGCTGGGTTGGCGGCAACCCCGAGGGCGATATCACTCTGGTCGAATTCATGGACTACCGGTGTGGCTATTGCCGTCGTGCCGTGCCCGAAGTGGCCAGCCTGCTGTCTGAGGACGGCAATATTCGCCTGGTGATCAAGGAATTCCCGATCCTGGGCGATGCATCGGTGCTGTCGTCACGCTTTGCCGTGGCGACCAAGCACGTCGCGGGTGACGACGCCTATAAGCAAGTCCATGATGCCTTGTTGGAGTTTAGCGGCGACCCCTCCGAAGTAACTCTGCGCCGGATATCAGATGGCCTTGGACTGGACAGCGATGCGATCATAGCGGCCATGGACAGCGAGCAGGTCACCGATGAAATCTCGCAGACCCGCGCGCTGGCGCAGCGCATGCAGATTTCAGGAACCCCGTCATTTGTTTTGGGCACTGAAATGTTGCGCGGGTATCTATCGGCGGATCAGATGCTGCAAATCGCCGAAGGCGTGCGCGCTGATCGGGGCTAAGCGGGAACAAATGATCTGATGATGGCGCGGCGGTCTGTGATAAACCGGCGAGATTTTGTTCTCGCCGGAGGAGCGGTGGGATTGATGAGTTTACCCGGCAAATCATACGGCCAGACTGATACCGGCTTTGTTGTTCCTGCAGAAGAGGTCCCGCATCAGCAGACATTCATGCAGTGGCCGGTTAGCCGTAAGGTTTATCGGGATCCGGTTTTTTTGGAGATGGTCCAGCAAACCATCGCAGACATCGCCAATGCGATCTCAGATTTTGAGCCCGTGATTATGTTGGCGGCGGCCGAACGTCACGCTGAGGCTCGCCGTAAACTATCGGCCAAAGTCCAGCTTTGGGACATACCCACCGAGGACCTTTGGTGCCGGGATTCTGGGCCAATTTTCGCGATCAACGGCAAAAAGGAATTGGCCGTCAGCCATGTTCAGTTCAACGGGTGGGGTCAAAAGCAGGTGCACACAAACGACGCCCGGGTCGCCGGACGAGTAGCGGAACGCCTAAGGCTGCCCTTGCTGCCAACCGGTCTGAAGGGCGAGGCAGGAGGCGTTGAACAAGACGGTCATGGCCTGCTTATGGCGCACGAAAGCTCGTGGTTGAATGACAACCGCAATCCTGGCCTGTCCCGGGACGAAATCGAAGAGCGGTTGCTACCGCATACGGCGCGCGCCACATGATCTGGTCAGAGGGCGTGTACGGTGAAGACATCACAGACTATCACATCGACAGTCTTGCTCGGTTCACAAGTCCAAAGCGTGTTTTGATAAACCTGCCCGACGATCCTGACATGTCTGATCGGTTCCACGTTGCCGCACTGGAGACATATGATCGTTTGGTGGCCAACGGCCCGCAAGTTGAGGTCATTCCGGAACCGCATTCCGTACGCACCAACGACCCCGAATTTGTTGCCTCCTACGCGAATTATTATGTTTGCAATGGTGCGGTCGTTATGGCGCAGTTTGGTGATCCGGAAACAGATTCCATCGCGAGTGAAACACTGGCGCGACATTATCCGGGGCGAGAGATCGTGTCCTTGAATGTAGACGTGTTGGGAGAGCTCGGCGGGGGCATTCACTGCGCCACGCAGCAGATGCCATTCGTATAGAAAAATGTACGAGCTTTTCCCCGCCCTGCGTTCCAAAGAACGCAGATCTGCCACAATATGATCAGAAATTCAGTGAACACTAAGGCTCGTCTTGGTGATGCAAGACGCGCGAAAAACTGGAAAATTGCAACTTAATTGCGCTTTTTCACCCTTTTTAAGAACGTTTCACATGATACCTAACCGAGAGATTTATTGCGCGTTTAGTTTTTCAGGGGGGTCGGATGCCCACGTTCAGTATCGACGTTATCGGTGTAACCGGTACGGCTTGGGGAACTTTTACGTCCTTGGGCGTTGTTGGCACGATCACGTTTTCGGACGATGACTCATTTGGCATTGGTGACAACAACCCCGATACAGAAACGGCCGCGCTTCCGGTAATCACGGGCGTAACAGGCACTTTGCCCGCAGGCTGGGTTGGACAAACCCTTGCCTTTGGTTGGCAGCAGCAGATCGACGGAACCGGCGGTCCGGATGCTTTGGGCATGGTGATAGGCGGTGGATCCAACTTCATCTCGACACATCTTGTTCAGTATCCCGGCGGTACGCCGATTGTCACCGGAACCACCTACACTGCTTCTGGAATTGTAAACGTTCCGTCCGAAGTGGTTGTCTGCTTTGTAGCCGGGACAAAGATAAAAACTGCGGATGGCGAGGTTGCGGTCGAAGATCTGGCGGTCGACGCTCAGATCGTCACCAAAGATAACGGCCTACAACCCATTCGTTGGATCGGTTCTGCCCGAAGGTTTGCAGCTGGCGAACTCGCCCCGGTCGTTTTCGAGAAGGGCGCAGTTGGCAACACCCGCGTTCTTAAACTATCGCCGCAGCACAGGCTGTTGATCTCTGGCTGGCGGGCTGAATTGCTGTTCGGCGAGGACGAGGTTTTGGTTCCCGCGAAAGCCCTGGTCAATGACAGATCCATTTTCTTCGAACGCGGCGGATATGTAGACTACTACCACATCCTGTTCGACACACATGAGATCATCTATTCGGATGGCGTGCCGACAGAAAGCCTGTTTCCGGCAGGTCAAAGTCTTGGAGCGTTGTGTCAAAGCGCCCGCGACGAAATCTTTGAACTTTTTCCCGAATTGGCTGGTAAAGAACCTTTGGCATTCTCGCATACAGCCCGGACATCATTGACGGTCAATGAAAGCCGATTGCTCTCTCCTGCACCGTCCACTCAGCGCTGACATTCAACACAATATCAAGGAACTAAGCTACTCTGCCGCTTCCTGAATAGCGTCAAGCGCGGCCGCTTTTTTCTCGACCTCTTCGACGATGTGGTCGATCATCTGATCGTTCGACATCTTGTGGCTGGCCTTGCCGGCCAGATAGACCATGCCAGACCCAGCCCCGCCGCCCGTAAAACCGACATCAGTCATCAACGCTTCACCCGGACCGTTCACGACGCAGCCGATAATCGACAGCGACATCGGCGTCTTGATGTGCTCCAGGCGGTGTTCCAACGCCTCGACCGTTTTGATCACGTCAAACCCCTGCCGCGCGCAAGACGGGCATGAGATGATGTTGACGCCGCGATGCCGCAGGCCAAGTGACTTCAAGATTTCGAACCCGACCTTGATCTCTTCCACCGGATCGGCCGACAGGCTGACGCGGATCGTGTCGCCGATCCCCATCCATAAAAGGTTTCCCAAACCGATGGCGGATTTGATGGTGCCAGAGACCAGCCCGCCCGCCTCGGTGATGCCCAGATGGATTGGCGCGTCAGTCGCCTCAGCAATACCCTGATAGGCGGCCGCCGACAGGAAGACATCGCTGGCCTTTACGCTGATCTTGAACTCATGGAAATCATTGTCTTGCAGGATGCGGATATGTTCCAGCCCACTTTCGACCATCGCCTCGGGGCACGGCTCGCCGTACTTCTCAAGCAGATGCTTTTCCAGACTGCCTGCATTCACGCCAATCCGGATCGAACAATTGTGGTCACGCGCTGCCTTGATGACTTCCTTGACCCGAGTTTCATCCCCGATATTCCCGGGATTGATCCGCAGACAGGCAGCACCGGCTTCGGCCGCTTCGATGCCGCGCTTGTAGTGAAAGTGAATGTCCGCCACGATCGGAACCGGGCTTTCACGCACGATTTCTTTCAACGCCTTCGAAGATGCCTCATCCGGAACTGAAATCCGCACGATATCCGCGCCCGCTTCGGCGGCGGCCTGAACCTGCGCAACCGTCGCTGCAACGTCGGTGGTCAGCGTATTGGTCATGGTTTGCACGGCGATGGGGGCATCTCCCCCGACCGGCACGTTGCCAACCATGATCTGACGGGATTTACGGCGATAGATATCGCGCCAGGGACGTATGTGATTGAGGGACATATGGACGGATCCGCGTCTGCCTAGGTTGCGTCTTTAGATAGTTCGGCAACCAGGTCTCCGCAATGGCTAGATCACTCGGCGGGCTGTTCTGTCGCCTCGGTCTGCAGTTCGGCCACCAATTGCTTGAGCGCGCTGTTCTGTTCAGAGTTCAGATCGGCAACGCTATAGACTTCCGAGACAGCATCCTTGGACAGGACGACACCTTTGGCAACCGTGCCCGGCGCGCCAGCAGGTCCATAGTGTTCACCATTCATCGAAAAATAGACTGAGCCTGATGCACCGGCGCGAAGTTGCGGTGGTTCCTCGGTCAACGGCACCTCGAAGGTGCTGCCTTGCTCGACTGTACCTAGCGTACCCTCAAAGATCACACTGCCATCGGCTGCGGTTACACGCATCCAAGACGGATCAACAGCCACGATTTTCAGGGTCGTATCAACCTGCTCGACAACTTGTGGCAGCGAAGGTCTTTCGACTGTGTGTATCTCAGCGACTTGAATCTGTGGCAGCTCAGGCGGGCGGAAGGTGCCCACGTCCCGTGGATCGAGCGTTGAGATCGGAGCATCACGCGCCACCAACACCGGCACGTCAAGCGCCTGAGGACGGTAAAGACGATCCAGCGCTTCGGAGTTTGACGCCAACGTAGTTTCATCAACATTGCTGTTGTTGCGCGCTGCGTCCAGCGGATCAAGATCGGACAAAACCACAGGGGCCTGTTCAACAGGGCTCACCTGGACTTGCTGGATCTTGTTCAAAACAGCCCAGCCGCCATAGCCGATGCCGCCAATCAATGCGAGCAAGACCAGTGAGGAACCAACAGCGCGCGGTTCGATCTGGCTCACCAAAGATTCTTTGCCCGGAATGTACGGCGTGTTGGGTGAGATGAACGGATCTCGCCCCATCGGCCCGCGCGAAGGCAAATCGCCGGTGGGCTTGCGCACGACCGACGCCTCTGCAGACATCCCGTGTGCGACTTCAAACCCGCTTTCTTGACAGAAGGAAGAAAATGTCTCGTCAGGGTTCATTCCCAGATATCGCGCATAAGAACGCACATACCCGGCGATGAAGCCGGGTGTGTCAAATGCGTCAGGATCAGCATTTTCAATGGCGGCGATGTAGTTGGCTTTTATCCGCAGTTCGCGTTGTACATCCAGAAGAGACTTACCCATCGTCGCGCGTTCGCCGCGCATCGTATCGCCAAGCCGCACCTCATAGTCGTCATAGCCTTTTGGCCTGACTTCCATGTCTTCTTCGGAATCGCGCTGTGATCTGCGCCCAATCATTCCTACTGCCCCATTCTGCCCGCCGCGTGTGTCGCGCTCGCAGCGAATCGTCCCCATAACGATTCGTCCGCTACTTTTGTTAGCGTAATCTTAACACGCGACAAACTAGTTGCACACTTTGGCGTTAGGTTATCCGGCAAGTTCGGCGCGATTTAGCGCACAATGTGACCAAAGTTCGTCCATCGCGTGCACTAGACGGTTCATTTCGTCGGGTCCATGCACCGGAGACGGGGTAAAGCGCAGACGCTCGGTTCCGCGTGGGACAGTTGGGAAATTGATTGGCTGCACGTAGATGCCATGATCATCCAGCAGCATGTCGCTGAGCTTCTTTGTATGCACCGGGTTGCCAACGATCACCGGTACGATGTGGCTGCCGTGATCGATCAGCGGCATGCCCAGCCCTTTTAAACGCAGCTTGAGGATACTGGCCTGTGTCTGATGCTGCGCGCGCAGCTCGGGCGCATGTTTCAGATACGCGACCGAAGCCGCTGCCCCCGCTGCGACAGCGGGTGGCAAGGATGTCGTAAAGATGAAGCCCGGCGCATAAGAGCGCACAGCGTCACACATCTTGGCGCTTGCCGCGATATAGCCACCCATGACGCCATACGCTTTGGCCAGTGTCCCGTTGATGATGTCGATACGGTGGGCCAGCCGGTCACGCTCGGTCACGCCACCGCCGCGCGGACCGTACATGCCAACGGCGTGCACTTCATCGATGTAAGTCAGCGCGCCGAATTCATCAGCCAGATCGCAAATTTCTTCGATCGGACCGAAATCGCCATCCATCGAGTAGACAGATTCAAACGCGATCAGCTTGGGCGTAGCGGGATCGTCAGCCTCAAGCAGCTCACGCAGATGAGCGACATCATTATGACGGAAGATACGCTTGTCCCCGCCATTGCGGCGCACGCCTTCGATCATCGAGGCATGGTTCAGCGCATCGGAATAAATGATCAGGCCAGGAAACAGCTTCGGCAGCGTGCTGAGCGTGGCGTCATTGGCTATATAGGCGCTGGTGAACAGCAGCGATGCCTCTTTCCCGTGCAGGTCGGCCAGTTCTGCCTCGAGGCGCTTGTGATAGACAGTGGTTCCCGAGATATTGCGCGTGCCGCCGGATCCTGCCCCGGCCGCATCAACAGCGTCATGCATAGCATCAAGAACAACTGGGTGTTGACCCATGCCGAGATAATCATTGCCGCACCAGACGGTGATGTTCTGATGTGACCCATCAGGGCGCGTGCGCACCGCGTGCGGAAAATGTCCGTTACGACGTTCGATGTCGATGAAGGTCCGGTAGCGTCCTTCGTCATGCAGCCTGGCAATCGCTGAATCGAGCTGAGCAGTATAGTCCAACGGACCCTCCTTGAATGCCTGGCGATCATTCCGACCCCGGACAATGTATTCCACCACGACGCACAGTATACACTGTTTTCGCGGTTTTTGCGTTCCTCTGACCTAACTGCCTACAGCCGAACCAGTGAACCCAACTTTGATTTGCATCAAATATAAGTTTGCGCTTGCTCCGACAAGTAAAGTTACGTCCATCAGACGCGAGGAAACGACGCAGGCAAACTATCCGGGATCGGCAGGTTTCCGATACTAAACCAATTTCCGCCTGAACCGCACTGGACGGCGGCGATAGCGCTGATAGGTTCGCGCCTGAAAACACCCAAAAGCAGGAGCCACCCATGTCGCTAGACGCCGTGCTGAACCAGATCGATGCAGATCTGCAAACTTCGATCGACCGCCTGATGGAGCTGCTGCGCATTCCGTCCATCTCAACCGATCCTGCCTTCAACGAACAGGTCAGTCAGGCCGCAGACTGGCTGGTTGCCGACCTGCAAAGCATCGGCATTTCGGCCGAGAAACGGGAAACACCCGGCCACCCGATGGTTGTCGGACATGTTGGCGAGGGCAGCGACGGGCCGCATGTCCTGTTTTATGGCCATTACGACGTCCAGCCGGTGGACCCTTTGGAGCTTTGGAATCGTGAACCATTTGACCCGGCCATCGAAGATACAGTCCATGGCCCGGTCATTCGGGGGCGAGGTTCGTCAGATGACAAAGGGCAGCTGATGACATTTGTCGAAGCCTGCCGAGCGTGGAAAGCGGTGCATGGGTCCCTGCCCTGTCACATCACCTTTTTCTTCGAAGGGGAAGAAGAATCAGGGTCCCCGTCCCTGGTGCCGTTCCTTCGCGAAAACGCGGCAGAGTTGAAGGCGGATCTGGCGCTGGTCTGCGACACGTCGATGGTGTCGCGCGGCGTGCCGTCGATTGCGTCCCAACTGCGCGGGATGCTGAAGGATGAATTCACCATTGTCGGCCCCCGGATCGATTTGCATTCCGGTCACTACGGTGGTCCCGGCCTGAACCCGTTGCGCGAACTTTCGAAAATTGTCGCCTCTTTCTACGACGACGAAACCGGGCGCGTCGCGGTAGAAGGCTTCTATGAAGGTGTTCATGAGGTGTCTGACGAGCAGCTGCGCCAATGGCAAAGCTGCGGATTTGATGAGGCCGAGTATCTGAACTCGGTCGGGTACAGCCAACCCCATGGTGAAAAGAAGTATTCAACCCTGGAGCAACAATGGGCACGCCCGACCCTTGAGGTGAACGGTCTGTGGGGCGGCTATAACGGCGCCGGATCAAAAACCGTCATCCCGTCAGAGGCTCATTGTAAAATAACGTGCCGCCTGGTTGGCGACATGGATCCCGACGCGCTGCGCGACAAAATTCGCAAACATGTCGAGGACCGCTTGTCCGTGGATGCCAAAGTCATCTGGGACAACGATCTGGAAGGTGCCCCTGCCTCGGTCATGAACCTGGACCGTCCTGAATTCGAAGCCGCGCGCGGCGCGTTGTCGGACGAATGGAATCGCGAGGCTGTATTCACCGGTATGGGCGGATCAATTCCTGTGGTTGGTTACTTCAACACAGAGCTTGGGCTTGATTCCATGCTCGTTGGATATGCCAATGATGATGACGCCATTCATTCGCCGAACGAGAAATACGATGTCAAAAGCTTTCACAAGGGCATCCGCTCATGGGCGCGTATTCTGGATGCATTGACCAAATAAATTAAAAAAGGCACCGCCAGATTGACGGTGCCTTTTTTGATTGGGTCTAAGCAGATTTACATATGGATCACGCGGCCATAGGCATCCAGAACGCTTTCATGCATCATTTCTGACAATGTCGGATGCGGGAAGACTGTATTCATCAGGTCCTCTTCCGTTGTCTCCAGCTGACGCCCGACAACATACCCCTGAATCAACTCGGTCACCTCGGCACCAATCATGTGGGCTCCAAGAAGCTCTCCGGTTTTTGCGTCGAAAACGGTCTTGATCAGACCTTCGGGTTCGCCCAAAGCAATGGCCTTGCCGTTGCCGATGAACGGGAAGCGACCGACCTTGATGTCATAGCCAAGCTCCTTGGCTTTTGCTTCGCTGTAGCCCACAGATGCCACTTGGGGCTGGCAATAGGTGCAGCCGGCAATGCTTTCAGGTTTCACCGGATGCGCGTGTTTCCCGGCGATCAGGTCTGCGACCATAACGCCTTCATGGCTGGCTTTGTGCGCCAACCACGGCGCCCCTGCGATGTCGCCGATAGCATAGAGACCCTCGACGCCCGTGCGGCAGAATTCATCTGTCACCACATGCGTGCGATCAATCTTGACGCCCAAAGCCTCGAGCCCGAGGCCTTCGACGTTACCGACAATCCCAACTGCAGAAATCACGGTGTCAAAGTCGTGTTTCTCAACCTTACCTTTCACCTCGATATGCGCGGTCACTTTGCCCTTGGCGCGATCAAGCTGCTTGACCATCGCCTTTTCCATGATGGTCATGCCTTGCTTGGTGAAGGCTTTTTTGGCCAGTCCGCTGATTTCGGCATCTTCGACCGGCAGCACGCGGTCCATGACTTCGACGACCGTCGTATCGGAGCCAAGCGTATTGTAGAAGCTGGCGAATTCGATACCGATAGCGCCCGAACCGATCACCAACAGCTTCTTAGGCATCCGAGGCGGCTGAAGTGCGTGCTTATAGGTCCAGACCAGATCGCCATCGGCCTCAAGCCCCGGCAATTCTCGTGCCCGCGCACCGGTGGCCAGAACGATGTTCTTGGCAGTCAGCTCCTCAGTGCCTTTGTCGGTTTTGACGCTGACTTTACCCTTGGCCGGGATCGTTGCCTCTCCCATCACTACGGTCACTTTATTTTTCTTCAGCAAGTGACCGATACCACCGGAAAGCTGCCCGGCGACGCCGCGCGACCGCTTTACAACGGCGTCCAGATCGTAGCCGACCTTGTCCGCCTTCAAGCCGAAATCCTTGGCGCGCTCCATTAGGTGGAACACTTCGGACGAGCGCAAAAGCGCCTTGGTCGGAATGCATCCCCAGTTCAGGCAGATTCCGCCCAAATGCTCGCGCTCGACCACGGCCACTTTCAGACCCAGCTGAGCGGCGCGGATTGCAGCCACATAGCCCCCAGGACCAGCGCCGATTACGATCAGATCAAAAGATTGTGCAGCCATATGTCCCTCTCGGCGCAGGTCGGTTCAAATTTAGTTTACCATTAAACTAAATTCCGCGACGCATCAACACGCTGCCTGCGCGACATATGCGACGCAAGATCGGCATGTTCAGGTTGTGCTGCTTTCAGCCTATACCCGGGACGTTACAAAGGCTAGAAAAGAAGAACAAATGCCCCTTGGACGTTCCTTTTCACAAGTCATTCGAAAGGCTTACCATGGCCAAGACGCTCAAAGATTTAGTGCTCGCCCTGCTGAACGCCACGCTTGTACTGATTGCATTATGCTTGTTCCTGGGATGGAAACTGGCATCTTCAGTGGACAACATCACCACAAGTTTCTCTGAGAACCTGAAGATCGTCACCCCGCTGAGGGAAGAAGCCCAGGGAATTCGCGGTGAGTTGGCTGCCATGCGGAGTGATTTGGCCGCGATTCCTGTGGACGGAGGCACTCTCGACAGCGCAACTGCGGCGCGTATCGCGGAGGCTCTGGATAAACTGAACGCAGTGGAAGATAAACTTCAATCCACCCAAGCCCGGTTCGCGGAAATGGCAGAGTCTCCTGAGATGCTGATCGAACAGGCCATAGACCTTTCGGCCGACGCAGTGGCCGACCGGGTCAAAGACATTCGAGGATGTGTGCCGGAGACTTAACCCGCAGCTTGCAATTCACGAACCGTCGAACCATAGCCGCCCATATTCACATAGGCCGCCTCTGGCTCGGTTGTTGGCCGAGACAGGGCTTCATTGCGATACGGGAAGCGGCCGAACTTGCGGATCACTTCACGATGCGCCCGGGCGTGCAAAAGATTGCTCGGATCGTCACTGCTCAGATTCTGGCACATCAGGCGCACGCAGCGTTCCTGATCACACAAATTCTCAGAATGCATCATCGGCAGATAGAAAAACTGCCGCGCCGGTTCATCAATCTTAAGGTCCCAGCCTCTGTCGACCGCACATTTCGCGGCTGCGAGTGCTGCGCGATCTGATGCAAAGGCCCTCGCCTCTCCGCGGAACATGTTTCGAGGGAACTGATCCATCAAAACGATGTACGCCAATGCCCCACTTGGATAGGTCAGCCAGAGCGAAAACTTGCCCTCACTCGCTGCCTTCCAGGACTCTTGGAAACGGTCACGGATTTCAGCGTCTAACGCGTCATCCTGCAGATACCACCCTTCGGGACCAACCTTGTCTAACCAAAAACTCAATACGTCTTCAGGCCCAACCATTGCCTTAAACTCCGTCTTTTGCCCTCCCCAGGGACGTAACGTCATTTAAGTCGGTTTTACAGAAGTGTTACAGTAACATATTGCAACACTTACGACATATTTTCGTGTCCTAGGCGGTATCCTGCGCGTCCTGCTCTTCCTGCGCAGCTTCGATGACAACCTCTTGCGCAACCTCCATCGCGATCGGTGACGAGGTTGGGTAGATCGGGGCGATGGCTCCGGTTTCATCAACAGGCACGTAGGCACGCTGTGTCATCCGATAGAGCGCATAAACCGCCATCGCAAACATCAAGCTAGCAATAAACAGGAAAAATCCCGGTGGTCCGACAACTTCACTACCCATCAACCACCCTGTGATCACTGGCCCGGCAATCGCACCAAGACCGTTGATAAAGACCAACCCACCAGAGGCCGCCGACATATCATCATATTCCAGATAGTCGTTTGTGTAGGCAACCAGCAGTGAATACAGTGGGCTTGTCATGCCGCCGATGATAAAAGCCGCAGACAACAAGGTTGTGAAAGTGGTGCCGAACATCATGCCAATCAATGCGCCTCCCCCTCCAACCGCTGACACCAGAAGGATCAAAATACGTCGATCAACCCTGTCTGATACCCATCCCAGGGGAAATTGCAGTAAAACAGCGCCAATGTAGAAAGCCGCCACAAATGACGAAATCTCGATCAGCGACAGCCCTGCCTGTGCTCCGTAAACAGCGCTCATCCCGAACTGGGCCGAAAACACGCCACCCAGCAGGAACATGCCAACGCAACCCAGCGGCGACGTTTCCATAAGCTTGCGCAGTGTCATTGGTTTGGTTGTATCAAAGGCGGGCGTCGGTGAGATCGAGAGCAAGATGGGCGCGAACGATACAGACACAAGAATGGATGCAATTACAAAGGTTTCATAGCCTGCTGGATCACCCACAAGCAAAAGCGCCTGCGCGGTAACAACGCCCGTCATCTGCACGATCATGTACAGTGACAGGGCCTGGCCACGATTTTCGTTGCTCGCCGCGTTGTTCAGCCAACTCTCTGCTGTGACATACACTCCTGAAAAACAGAACCCGATCACGACGCGGCCCAGCGACCATGCAATCGGGTCCGTGAGCATGGGGTACATAATCATGACGGCGGAAATAAACGAGGCTAAAGCGGCGAATACACGCACATGGCCTACCCGCCGTATCATCTCGGGGGCCAGGCGCGACCCCCCCAGAAAGCCAACAAAGTAGGCGGACATCACAAACGACATCTCTAGCGTCGAGAACCCTTCAATGTCTCCGCGCACGCCCAACAGAGTACCCTGCAGGCCGTTCCCGACCATAAGCAGCCCCATACCGAGCAATAGCGCCCACGCGCTGGAAAGGACCTGAAGCATTGGGGCCTCCGAACTAAATCAACCTGAGTTTTGGAATCGTTTTGCGATCAAAAAACGCTCTGGTCGCGCTTGTCTACGACATTCCCAAATGTCGATCCCGTGAACACGCCCTTCAGGGGATCAAAAGCGACGCATCCCCATAAGAAAAGAAACGATAGTTCTTCTCAATCGCATGGGCATAGACGGTTTGCATTCTCTCTTGACCCATCAGGGCAGAGACCAGCATCAGCAAAGTAGACTTCGGCAGGTGGAAATTGGTCATCAAAGCGTCGGTCACAGCGAACTTGAAGCCCGGATAGATAAAGATATCCGTTTCGCCTTCCCAGTCTTGGATCACGCCACCGCGCGCCGCGCTTTCGATCAGGCGCAGGGCCGTTGTACCGACCGGAATGACCCGCCCTCCGGCGGCCTTGGTCGCGCGGATTTCTTCGGCTGCCGCTGCGCTGACACATCCCCATTCGGCATGCATTTTATGAGTGGTCACGTCCTCGACCTTGACCGGTAAAAACGTGCCCGCCCCCACATGTAATGTGACATGGCTGAATTCGACACCGCGCTCGGCCAGAGCGCTCATAAGCGGATCGTCGAAATGCAGCGACGCCGTTGGCGCGGCAACCGCTCCGGAATTGCGCGCCCAGATCGTCTGGTAGTCGGTCTTGTCTTTGTCGTCTGCAGGGCGTTTGGCAGCAATGTAAGGTGGCAGTGGCATGGCCCCTGCTTGTTCCAGCGCGGCGTCGAAATCATCACCTGTCAGGTTGAAGCGCAGAGAGGCCTGACCGTCGCTGACCTGCTCCAGCGTCGCGCTGAGCTGGTCCGAAAACAAGATCTCTTCGCCCAGCTTTACCTTTTTCAAAGGCTTGATCAGTGCGGACCATGTCCCATCAGCCTGTGGGTCCAGCAAAGTCGCCTCTATCGCCGCTGAAACCGCGCCTTGCACGCTGTGCCGATGGCGCCGCCCGCTAAGACGCGCCGGGATCACCCGCGTGTCATTCAACACCAACCGGTCGCCGGACTGCAGCCAATCCGGCAGGTCAAACACGTGACGATCTGCGATCGCACCCCCATGCGTCACCAAAAGGCGTGCGGACGAGCGCGGGCTGACGGGCCGCGTTGCAATCAGGTCTTCGGGAAGTTGGAAATCAAAATCGCTGAGTTTCATGGATGCGCCATACTAGGCGGGAAAAGATTCGGCCATATCCCCGGTCAGTTGTCTCTGGGGGGGGATCCAAAAGTACGCTTCGGTTCATCAGGTTTCTGCGGCTGCGCATTGGGTCCGTCCGAAACGGTGGGGGCTGGCGCCCGCAACAGATTTCGCAAGAACAATGGGGCAAGGCCAGACAATGGGTTCACGGACACTTGCGGCGAATCCAGCGGTCCGGTCAGAGTATAGTTGAAACCGATAATACCCTCGCCTTTGCGGGTGAACACGCTGCCAATCGCATTCACCAGATAGATCGGAGAAATGGCCCCACGCAAATTCAACATCCCTGCGACGGGATCAATGGTACCGTCAAAAGACAACCCCATGGAGGGGCCAACGGCGCTGCCGCTCAACACCTTGATTTCCGTCGGCGTGAGCCGCATCCGGCTTTCGATCGTCGAGAAGAATATACCCTGCCCTGCCATCTCATCCAGCAGCCCGATCAGGCTGATGGCGTTGAGCAATGCAGCCATGGCCGGTGCGTCCTGAATGCGCGTGTTGATGATTTTCAGGATCACGTCATAGCTGCCCGGCGCGCCGACCGGCTCTAACTGCAAATCAAGACCGCCGCCCCGTGCTTGCGTCAGCAGACCGGCTGATCGCAGAACGGCGCCTGCGTTCTCGGACGTAAGGGTGACTGCGCTGCGACCGCCACGCGGGATAACCTGCCCGCGAACAGAGGCTCCGCTGTTGACCTGTGCCGTAAACCCGCCATTGATGCCCCCGGTGGTCGCAAACGAGCCTTTGAACCCAGTTAAGGCGACTGTTTCAGTGACCTGTAATCGATCCAGCGCTACATCCAATTTTGGCCCGGCGGTTGCCGAGCTGTCCCCGGCCCCTCCACCTTCGCCAAACGTTGCACGGCCCAGATTTATAACACCACCCAGAATCCGAATGTCTGGCACTGCAGCGCCACGTCCCACCAGCTCTGCCGGTACAGCCAGCCAATCGCCAATCTCGAACGAGCTGAAACGGACGCGGTCAAAACCGCCATCTTCCCGAAACGAGATAGATGCGGCCGTGCGCAGACCTGCAGCGTCCAGCCGCAACGAGTCGACACTCAACCTTTGTCCCAGTGTCGCCTCGGCCGTTAGGTTTCCTTTGCTGCCGTTGGTCTTGCGCCAGCCCAATTCAGGAATGGCAAGCGCGACCCCTTCCAAGTCTGAGGACGCGGATAGCTTGGGTGGTTCGCCTGCGCCGATCCCCAAGGCGATATCCGCAGTGCCCTGCCCGGTTAGCATACCTTGCGGCAAGCCGGCGTTAATCGCCTGCATCAACCGCGGGGATAGCTCGATCTGGCCAGTCAGTTCGCTGCGTTGTGCGGTCTCTCCATCAATAGGTTGCCGCCATTTCGCCTGAATGGGAACGCCATCGAACAGTCCTTCACCTTCAATCTGAACACCTGTCTGATCCCCGCTAAGATCAAGCATGTCGGCACTGACCGTAAACCCTGGCACCAGTCGGCCGCTGTTCAAATTCCCCAGATCGCCATCGAAGTGGAACTCTGTGTCCTGAAACTTCAGGCCCTTTTTCAACGGTAGTGACAGTGTTCCGGACAAGGACACCGACCCATCAGCTAGATCGACCGGCAAGTTGGCTTTGCTCAGCAGTTCCAGCGGAGGCCTGTCCAGCAACGACAACGCAGCCGTTACGCTGCCTTTTGCCCTAATCCGCGCAATCGCTGGTGCGGATTTTTTGATATCGGTATCTGGAATAATAAAAGACGTCCCCGACGCATCTACCCCACCGCCCCGATCGGCCTGAACCACCCCGTTTTCGGCTGTTGCGGTAAATCTGCCGTTGATCAGGCTGGCCTGCCCCTGTGCCCCAACGATCGGAGGCAGCGTTTTGGCAAATCGGATCTTGGCTTTTTCGAACCCGAAATCCAGATAGATATCTGGTTTGCCTCCGGGCTCTAGCCGCAAGGCGAAATCCATGTCCGAGAGGTCGCCTTCGTACAGGTTTTCTGTAACCCATTCGCGTGGCTTTGGGGCCAGACGCTCGGGCCAATATCCCAAAACCTGTTCCGATGACATGCCATCCAGATGGGCATCCAGCTGAACAGCCCAGCCGTCTGGCCGCCCCGTCAGATTACCCGACGCACGCACGGTGTGATCCGTGTCGTAGACGGTCATTTGCCCAAGGTGCAGTTGAAAGGGCGCAAACTCCATCTTGAAGTCGAGATCCGCCTGAGACAGCTGAAGGGTCTCGGGAAACAGTTTTGCCGGGTTTACATTAATGCCGGTTAAACGCAGCTGTGCCGCCAAACTGTCAAGGATGCCGTCCTCGACCCCAGCCAGGAACGCAGTGCCTTCGGCCTGCACCGACCCCCAAGCGGACTTTACGGAAACCTCGTTAAAATCGAGCGCCTGACGGCGCGGATCATACGTGAAATATGTGCGCGCAGATTCAAAGGGGACGGGACGGGTTTCCGGATTTGGTTGTACTGCGCCGGCGCCCAGATTCAACGTGGCAAACAATGGCCCGACGGCGCCTTCGCCATCAATACTGCCGCGCAACGCGCCTGAAATCGGCGTTCGCAGCACCTGCAACCAACCCAGCGCAGGGCTTTGACCGGCAATGTCTTCTGCCGGCAGATCCGTGATTGAAACCCCGAACCGCGCGGCGGGGGACCCCAGAACGCTGGTGTAATTTGCCTCGATCGTGCTGACGTAATCACGCCCAGCCAGAACGGAAAACCCCGTCGCCAACCGCATTTCGCTGGCGCTGCGGGTTACCAATATATGCCCGCCATCCAGAACCCAGGATCTTTCCAGCCGAAGGTCGCGATAGTCCAGGGTAATCGCATCCAGTTCCACCGATGTCAGTGCGGACAGATTTTCGGACAGAAAGACCTGATCCGAGGTCTCGATCAGCTGCGCCAAGTTTGGCGCTTCTCGCACCGGCGCACTTCCGGCGCCGACGGTCAGCGTCAGCGCGCCGTCTTTTCCGCGCGTCAGGGCAACCTGTGCCCCGCTAAGGATAATGCGCTTCGGCCTGACGTGACCCCGCAGCAAGGGACGCATGGCAAGGCTGGCCCGCATATCGGACACTTGCGCAATCTGCTGTCCTGCTGCGTCGCTGATGCTGACATCCGTTAACCTCAGACGGGGCCGCCACCCTTCGTGAATGACAAAGCTGACATCGCCGAAACGGATCTGCAGACCGCCAAGCGTTTGCTCCAGCCGCGCTTCGACCCGGTCCCGCAGCCAGGCAGGCGCGTGCATGCGCTGGCCAATGACCATGAAACCCGCGAATAGTGCCAGAAAAACCAGCAACAACACGCCGCGCATGGTCCAAATTCCCGCAGTGCGACGGCGCGACCGACGACGCGGGGATTTACCCGGCTGTTCGCCCCCGTCATGTTCCTGCTGCGCCAATTTGGTGTCCACGCCTTTCAACCTGCCCGTGCCGCCCTATGATATCGGGCAGCTTTTAAGAATCTTTACCGGAGTTTCCAATGCCTGACGTTTCAGACATCGCCCCTGATTTCACACTGCCCCGCGACGGCGGCGGCGAAGTGACCTTATCGGACCTGCGCGGCGGTACCGTCGTTTTGTTCTTTTATCCCCGCGATGATACGCCGGGCTGCACCAAGGAATCCATCGGTTTCTCAGAGCAACTTCAAGCCTTTGCCGATGCAGGTGCCAAGGTCTTTGGCATCTCACGCGATAGCGTGACCAAACATGACAAATTCGTCGCCAAACATGGGCTGACCACGCCGTTGCTATCGGACGAGAACTCGACCGTCTGCGAGGATTACGGCGTGTGGGTCGAAAAGAATATGTATGGCCGCAAGTCGATGGGGATCGAACGGTCGACCTTCGTCATCAACAGCGAGGGCCGCATTGCAAATGTCTGGCGCAAAGTGAAAGTGCCTGGTCATGTGGACGCGGTGCTGGAGGCGGTTAAAGCGCTGTAACGCCCTCGACCTGGGTTGCCATCCGGTTTATGCCGCACCCAGACCAATGACAGGCGGAGCAAACCCGTGGCTTTAACACTGACCGAGATGGCAACTGAGGTCCTGACAACCGCGGATGGTCAGGCCAAGACCGCCCTGTCCAAACGCCACGCCGCTGCATGGTTTGCGGCGCGCAAGGGCGACGCGCCCGAGATTGAGGTTGGCACTGCAGCACCACCGTTGAATCCGGCGCGCCCAGACAAACCTGAATTGCTGTCCCCACGTGATGTCCCGAGACGCCGCCCCGGTACCGACGCCGGGCGTATCGCGCTGCTGCACGCCGTGGCACACATCGAGCTGAATGCTGTCGATCTGCATTGGGATATCATCGCCCGCTTTGGTCATGTCCCGATGCCCATCGGGTTCTATGACGATTGGGTCAAATGCGCCGAAGAGGAATCGCGCCATTTTGAGATGGTGTGCGAGTGCCTGGATCAGATGGGTAGCCACTATGGCGCCCTGCCCGCCCATGCCGGAATGTGGCGCGCCGCAGAAGATACTGCCGAAGATCTTATGGGGCGGCTTGCCGTAGTACCTATGGTTCTTGAAGCTCGGGGCTTGGACGTAACACCTGGCATGATCGACATATTTCGCAAAGCACAGGCCGATAACGCGATCGCCGCGCTGGAAGTGATCTACGCCGAAGAGGTCGGGCATGTTGCCTATGGATCGAAATGGTTTCATTTCCTGTGCGGGCGCGAAAATCTGGACCCGAAAGATGTGTTTCATCAACTGGTCCGCCGCTACTTTCACGGGCAACTGAAACCGCCTTTCAACGAAGAGAAACGCGCCGAGGCGGGTCTGCCGCCAGATTTTTACTGGCCTCTGACCGAAGATGTGCCCATGCCCGGCTCAGTCTCAAAGTGATCCCTTTTAGGTTAATTTCGGCAACTTCTCGCCGATGACGCGCGGGAATTGCCTGTTCTCAGACCCATATTGGTCAACAAACTTGCCCGAACGCGGCTGCCCCTTTATGCAGTCCGCCCAAGGGGCGGCGAACCACTCACGACCGGTCCCGATCTTGGGGATGAAAGGTGAGGCGCGTGAGAACACGTCTGGCAATAAAACTACACTCACTACTAGAACGGCAATTTCCAGAACGTCGTGTGTTCCTGAAATCGGATCAGGACACGCGGTTTATACGTCTCAGTTCGGAAACTCAGTTTTTTGCGGTGGCAGGTGTCGCCGTGATCGTGGGTTGGACTGCAGTCGCAACAGCGATCCTGCTGATGGACAGTATCGGGTCGGGAAATTTCCGCGAACAAGCGAAACGGGATCAAGCGACCTATCAAGAGCGCCTGAATGTGTTGTCGACAGAACGCGATGCACGAGCGCATGAGGCACTGGCCGCACAAGATCGGTTCAACGCCGCGCTGGACCAGATCTCAGTGATGCAGTCAGAACTTCTGGCATCGGAAAACCGCCGCCGCGAGCTGGAAACCGGAATCGAAGTGATCCAAACCACGTTGCGCGCGACAATGAAGCAGCGTGAGGCAGTTCGGACCGAACTGGCAGAGTTGCAACAAGACGCTGAAGGCGTGGACTTGTATCAGGCTGCCGTCGCCAATCCTGTCCAGATGGAATTCATAACCAAAGCGCTGGCGCGCACTGCTGAAGAGCGTGACCAGATCGCCGCAAACGCGCAGAACGCCTTGGATCAGCGCGACGATCTCGAGCTTGAAATCCAACTGATGCAGGAACGCAGCGACGAGATTTTCCGTCAGCTGGAAGAGGCCATGGTTATCTCGGTCGAACCACTGGACAAAATGTTCCGGCAGGCTGGCATGCCCACAGATCGTATCATCGAAGAGGTCCGGCGCGGATATAGCGGTATTGGCGGTCCGTTAACCCCTTTAACGTTCAGCACACGCGGAGAAGAGCTGTCCGCAGATGAGATCCGCGCCAACACACTGCTGCAGCAG
This sequence comes from uncultured Ruegeria sp., assembly GCF_947489545.1. NCBI lineage: Bacteria > Pseudomonadati > Pseudomonadota > Alphaproteobacteria > Rhodobacterales > Roseobacteraceae > Ruegeria > uncultured Ruegeria sp. The sequence continues at coordinate 214,892 of NZ_CANLDZ010000002.1, forward strand.
ATGGATCAGTTGAACCTCTATCGTCTCGCAGCAGAAAAAGCGCCTTTTGCGAGCCCCGTTCGGGCCGCCGTTCGCTTTACCAGCGGATATGGCACACGCCGCGACCCCAAAACTGGCGGACGGCGCATGCATAACGGCGCAGATTTCGCCGGTGCGCAGGGCACCGACATCTTCGCGACCGCTGATGGTGTAGTGTCACATGCAGGCTGGCAATCGGGCTTCGGACGGCTGGTCAAGATCAAGCACGCGTTTGGAATTGAGACACTTTACGCTCATAACACCAAGATCAACGTAAAGGTCGGTCAAAGGGTCTCGCGCGGGGATCATATTGCTGATATGGGTAGCACCGGACGGTCTACCGGCACGCATCTTCACTATGAGGTGCGCGTGAACGGAAAACCTGTTAACCCAATGACTTACATCAAGGCTGCGAGAAATGTTTTCTAAGAGCAAAATCAACGAGCCCGGATCCAAAGAGGCTGAGGCAACAAAACCGGCTGCCCCGGCGACTCCGGCGGCACCAGCACCGGCAGAACCGAAGGCCAGCACCGCGCCCAAGCCAAAGCCCCCCGCATCGGTTTTGTCCTCGGACCTGCACATCACAGGCAACCTAAAGACAACCGGCGACATTCAGGTTGAAGGCACGGTTGAAGGCGATATCCGCGCCCACCTGCTGACAATCGGTGAAACCGCAACCATCAAAGGCGAAGTCACCGCGGATGACGTTGTTGTAAACGGCCGTATCGTGGGCCGGGTACGTGGCCTGAAAGTGCGCCTGACCTCTACCGCACGTGTGGAAGGCGACATCATCCACAAGACCATCGCCATCGAAAGCGGCGCGCATTTTGAAGGCTCCGTCCAGCGTCAGGATGATCCGCTGAACCCCGGCCGCAGCTCGAAACCGGGTGCCAACCCGGCGGCCGAAGTCAAACAGTAAGTTCTTTCATAACAACAGAAATTCAAACGCCGCAGGTCAGCCTGCGGCGTTTCTTGTTGGGGTAAGCTGCCACGAGCAGGTCGATACGTGATCAGAGTTCCAACTCGGGCCTGATACAGATAGAATTCCCCTATGTTGATTTTTCTTACAATTGTCGCACTGATCGCCGGGGCCCTGATCTTTCACCAATGGTCCAAGTCGCAAGCGCGTAAGTCGTTGCTGGCTGCTCCGCTGACGACGTATCAAAGCGACCTCATCGAAAGCCACGTTCCCATCGTGCGACGGTTACCGCCGGACCTGCGCGCCAAGCTGGATGGAAAGGTGAACCTGTTTCTGGATCAAGTGAACTTTTTCGGTTGTGACGGTCTGGAGGTCACAGAAGAGATGCAGCTGTCGGTTGCTGCACAGGCGAGTCTACTCGTGGCCAACAATGATATGTGGTACGACAACCTGACGACCATTTTGATTTATCCCAATGCCTTCAAATCCCGGCAAAGCAAACACAGCGGCTATGTCGTGACCGAGAAGGAAGTCATAAGGACCGGTGAAAGCTGGAATCGCGGACCGGTGATCCTGTCCTGGGCGCACAGTCAGCAAGGCGCGATGAATGACCATGATGGCCAAAATGTTGTCTTTCATGAGTTTGCGCATCAAATCGACGATCTATCTGGCAGCACAAATGGCGTCCCCGTTCTAAGCCGCGGACAGAGCTTTGATGAATGGGAGAGTGTCTTTCTGACAGCTTACAATGCCCATGTACGCGCTGTTGAAACCGGGCAACCAGTTGTTATCGACCCCTATGGCGCAGAGGGTCATGAAGAGTTCTTTGCCGTAGCCGTCGAAGTGTTTTTTGAGAAACCGCAGGCGTTAAAACAAGAGAACCCGGAAGTCTACGAACAACTGGAGAAGCTCTTTCACCTTGATCCCGCGGCCTGGGTTTAGCCCGTCCGAAGAAACTTCGCATAACGGCGCCAGCCCCGCGAAAGACGGTCAGCTGGTGACCGATATTGATCATCGAGCCAGTTGGCATGTGACAAAACATCATTTGAAATTCCCCATTCGCACCGATCTGACATAAGATAAGTCTTGTTGCACAATTTCATAAGACTGTTTTGACTTAGGAGTTTTCATGTCTTCCAAACTCATGGCCGAGTTCTTCGGCACTTTCTGGCTGGTCCTTGGGGGCTGTGGCAGTGCGGTACTTGCGGCGGGCGTCGCTGATGTCGGGATCGGATGGCTGGGTGTGTCCTTGGCATTTGGCCTGACGGTTCTGACTATGGCGTACACAGTCGGTCATATCTCGGGCGGTCACTTCAACCCGGCGGTCAGCCTTGGCCTGATGATCGGTGGACGGTTTCCAGCCAAGGATTTGATCCCCTACTGGGCGGCTCAGGTATTTGGCTCTATGGCAGCAGCGGCGGTTCTGTACCTGATCGTTAGCGGTGCACCGGACTTTATCGGGGTCGGCAGTTTCGCCTCAAACGGGTATGGGGACGCATCGCCCGAGGGCTATTCGATGCTGTCTGCGCTGGTGATCGAAATCGTGATGACCGCGTTCTTTATTCTCATCATTCTGGGTGCAACATCGGACAAAGCACCGGCCGGGTTCGCCCCAATCGCCATCGGACTTGGGTTAACGCTGATCCATCTGGTATCGATTCCAGTGACGAACACCTCGGTCAACCCGGCGCGATCGACTGGCGTGGCATTGTTTGCCGATGGACCTGCTCTGTCGCAGCTTTGGCTGTTCTGGGTCGCTCCGCTAATCGGTGGCGCCTTGGGCGCGGTGATCTGGAAAATCATGTCGGCAGACAAGTAAAACAGCCACTCAAAGGCGCAACTATGTCGGTTGCGTCGACTACCGTGTTTGTATTGCGTCGATCCGGCCGGTCCTTGTGCGACCAAGGTTGCAACGTTCGAAATTCGCAGGTCACACATCGTGTAAGATTCCGGCACTGCTGAATTGGCCGGTTGAATTCCAGTAAAAAGCCACGAAAATCAGGCCATATGTATACGAGTTCGAATTCATGAAATCCCGCACCGGTTTCAAACGCCCCGCGTCCGCGATCCCGGCAACAACCGGTCTGGTGGCAGTGATCAGCATCCCGGTTCTTCACTACCTGTGGCCGGATATGCCGAGTGTTTCGGACCGGGATCAAACCGTGTTATTTGCCTTGTCCGTCTTCGGGCTGATGGCGTTGTCCGAATTCTATTTTGCCAAACTGCATAGATTGCCGGGCAGCGGTCTGGTCTACAGGCTGCGTAATTTTTCTGACCCCACCTATATTCGGGATTTTCAGATCAAGCTGGTTGGATTGATCACAAGCGCTGCCCTGTTGGCGCTGCTCTACTGGTCGGCTGATCTGTACCGGGGCGACTGGTACACGCCTTTCTTCTCGCTATTGGCAGACTATTGGGGGCTTATCCTGGGCGTCGTTTTGGCCGTTGTGACATCGGTTCATTTCATGATGCGTGACCCACGTGACGGGATGTGGCATCTTGGGCAGGTTGTCCTGACCATGGGCCGCCAATCCACCAAGGCGCGGGGTTTGAAAGTCTATCTGCTGGGCCTTGGCGTCAAAGGGTTCTTTCTGCCGCTGATGTTCTGTTATCTGGTCTATGACTGGACGTTTTTCCAGTCCAGATCGCTTTGGGATGCCTCGGGGTTTCCTGAAGTCTACGAGTATCTTTTCAGGTTTTCGTTCTTCCTGGACCTGACCGTTGTTGTCATAGGATATGCAACTGCTACGCGCCTATTGATTTCCCATATCCGCTGGACCGAAACCACGGTTTCAGGGTGGCTGGTTTGCATAATCTGCTATTCCCCATTCTGGCAAGTCCTGTCCCGAGACTACTTCAACTATGTTCAGGACGATTTCGCCTGGGGCGCATGGCTTTGGAATTACCCGGTCGCCTATACGATCTGGGGCAGCACAATCCTTTTCTTTTTGGGGATGTATTGCCTGACGGCAGCCCGTATGGGTCTAAGGTTTTCGAACCTCACATATCGGGGGCTCGCCTGTGACTTCCCCTACAATATCAGCAAACATCCATCTTACATCAGCAAGAACATCAGCTGGTGGCTGGTTTCGATCCCCTTCATCGCGGTGGATTTCTGGGCGGGCGTTGCCAATTGCATCGCTTTGCTGGGTGTGAATGCCATCTATTTCCTGCGCGCATGGCACGAGGAACGATGCCTGTCACAAGCACCATCCTACCGCGCCTATCAGCGCTACATTAACGAAAATGGATTGCTGGCACGGATCAAAAACAGCGTGTCCAGATCAGAACCTCGGACATCAGAGAAGGTGAACTGACGCCGGGCTTTGGTCCACGTCGCTGGCTTTGGGCGGATCAATTCTGCCGGAAAAGTGCGGTGACCATCAAGCAGGCAGACAAGTTAGAACCCGCCGCATCCATTGGCGCCGGGTTCTTAAAGTTTATTCTGTGACGGTGACCTTTTTCATCACATCCGGCTGACCGACAACCGCGCCGTTCTGACCTTCGCCACGTTTGATTGCATCAACGACATCCATTCCCTCGGTGACCTGACCAACAACCGTGTATTGGCCGTCCAAGAACGGGCCTGGTTCGAACATGATGAAGAACTGCGAATTGGCGCTGTTGGGATCTTGCGACCGCGCCATCCCGACAACGCCACGATCAAAGGTGACGTCCGAGAATTCAGCCGGCAAATCTGCACGAGCGGATCCGCCGCGACCAGCGTTGTTAATATTAAAGTTCTCAGCGGATTGATCGCCGAATTCCACATCCCCGGTCTGGGCCATGAAGCCTTCGATCACGCGGTGAAAGACGACGCCATCATACTGACCTTCGGTTGCCAATGCCGAGATTTGCTCGACATGTTTCGGGGCAACGTCATCAAACAGGTCGATTGTGATCGTGCCGTTGGCGCCCTCACCCTCGACCTCGATTTGTAGACCCGTGGCCAGCGCGGGGCTGGCCAGCAGGGCAAAAACAGCGGCCAGCTTATGCATCTGCGGCCACCTTGACGCTAATCATACGATCCGGGTTCGCTGGTGGCTCACCCTTAACGATGGCATCCACATGCTCCATCCCGTCGATCACACGACCATAGACCGTGTACTGACCATTCAGGAAATGGTTGTCCTTGAAGTTGATAAAGAACTGCGAATTGGCCGAATCCGGGTTTTGCGAGCGTGCGGCGCCCAATGTGCCCCGGTCATGTGGCAGCTTCGAGAACTCGGCCGGAACGTTTGGCAGTGACGATCCACCGGTGCCAGCCATGCGCAGATTGAACCCGTCTTCCATGTTGCCGTGCTGTACGTCACCGGTCTGCGCCATGAACCCGTCAATCACACGGTGAAACGCCACGTTGTCATATTCACCTGCACGTGCCAGCTCTTTCATCCGTGCACTGTGCTGCGGTGCTACATCCGGCAACAGTTCGATGATGACATTGCCACCACTCAGTTCGACGATGATTGTGTTTTCGGGATCCTTGATCTCGGCCATGAGGCCCTCCTGTCGTTTTATCTTGCGCAAATACCTATGACGCACGCGCACGAATGCCAAGTGACGCATTGACCTGAGGGCAAAATGCAGGAAAAGAACCGCCTAAATCAGTTTCAACACTTAAGGATCACGCGATGAGCTGGAAAACGCTGGACGATATCGACCTGAACGGCAAACGCGTGCTGGTGCGCGTCGACATTAATGTGCCGGTCGTGGATGGGGCTGTGACGGACGCCACCCGCATTCAGCGCATCGTGCCAACCGTGCGCGACATTCTTGCGGCGGACGGCAAACCGATCCTGCTGGCCCATTTTGGACGCCCCGGCGGCGAGCGGCGCGAGAGCCTGTCATTGAAGCAACTGGTGCCCACGCTGGAAAACGCCTTCAACGCCCAGGTTCTGTTTGCCGCTGATTGTGTCGGCGTCGAAGCGGAACTGGCAGCAGAAGAACTTCAACCGGGTCAGGTTTTGCTGCTGGAAAACACCCGCTTTCACGCAGCCGAGACGAAAAACGATCCTGATCTTGCCGCTGGCATGGCCCGGTTGGGCGATATCTACTGCAACGACGCCTTCTCGGCCGCGCACCGCGCCCACAGTTCGACCGAAGCCATTGCGCGCCTGTTGCCATCCTGTGCAGGCCGTTTGATGCAGGCCGAGTTGGAGGCGCTGGAAGGTGCGCTGAGTGCCCCTAAACGTCCGGTGACAGCGGTGGTTGGTGGGGCCAAGGTTTCAACCAAGCTGGAACTGCTGGGCAACCTGATCGACAAGGTCGACTATCTGGTGATCGGCGGCGGCATGGCAAACACCTTTCTGGTCGCCAAGGGCATCAACGTCGGCAACTCGCTGGCCGAGACCGCGATGAAAGATACGGCGGCAGATATTCTGACCAAAGCCGACAAAACCGGATGCAAAATCGTTCTGCCAAGTGACATCGTGGTCGCAGAAAAATTCGAGGCCAACGCCCCGCATCAAGTACTGCCTGCCGACCAATGTCCAGATAACGGCATGATCCTGGACGCCGGCCCAGACAGCGTTGCCGAGATCACCGAGGTTTTTGCCCAAAGCCAAACGCTGATTTGGAACGGCCCGCTGGGCGCGTTCGAGTTGGAGCCGTTTGACACCGCCACCAATGCCGCTGCCCTGAAAGCTGCGGCGCTGACCCGGTCCGGTCAACTTGTCTCGGTCGCTGGCGGAGGCGACACGGTCGCTGCCCTGAATGCCTCGGGCGCTGCGCATGATTTTTCCTACATCTCAACCGCCGGTGGCGCGTTTCTGGAATGGATGGAAGGCAAGACACTGCCGGGCGTTGCAGCACTTGAGCACTAACCCGGCTTACTGATGCTTGCACATCACAACAAAGCGCCAAGACGCATTTCGGCGCTTTTTGCGAATCAGGGGATTCACATAGCGAATCACCTGTGACATAGTGCCGACAGATGCCCGCAAAGGGCACGTTTTTGAGGCAGATTTCATACGGCGGTAAACAGAGTGTCCCGTTCCCATCGGCCCGGTTTGGGCGCAGTTGTCTTTTTCTCGGTGGCTTTCATGCTGGGTGTGTATTTCACCTTTGCCGCCGTGCAAGGCGACTATGGCCTGTTCAGACGGGTCGAGATTGCTGCGGAGCGGGATGCCCTGTCGCGCAACCTGGCTCAGCTTGATGCCGAGATCGCCGAAATGGAAAACCTGACGCGTCGCTTGTCTGACACTTATCTGGATCTCGACCTGCTCGATCAGCAAGCCCGGTCGATCCTGGGTATGATCCGCGCGGACGAGATCGTTATCCAATAGCCTCGTCCCGCCTCTTGATCTAAAGACACATCCTTCAAGACTTCCAACGCCTTAAGCTCTGCCGGAAACCGCGGGCTTCGACGCTGCGTCACATTTCCACTCGCCAGATTGTCTCAAATGCTCTATGAGATAGTTTAAAGCTAAACTATCTGTCCGGAAGGGGGAGATCGCCACGATGGCTGCGCGAAAAACCACAAAGAAACCAAATGTTTCTGCGGAAGATCTAAAAACCTATTACCGCGAAATGCTACTGATCCGCCGATTCGAGGAGAAGGCAGGTCAGCTATATGGGATGGGTTTGATCGGCGGGTTCTGCCACCTGTACATCGGACAGGAGGCAGTTGTTGTTGGCCTCGAGGCTGCCGCCCAGGAAGGCGACAAGCGCATTACGTCTTATCGCGATCATGGTCACATGTTGGCCTGCGGGATGGAGCCGGGCGGCGTTATGGCCGAATTGACCGGGCGCATTGGCGGTCTGTCCAAGGGCAAGGGCGGCTCGATGCACATGTTCTCGAAAGAGAAGCATTTCTACGGTGGCCACGGCATCGTCGGTGCGCAGGTCCCCTTGGGTGCGGGTCTGGCCTTTGCCGACAAATATAAAGAAAACGGTGGCGTTACCTTCACCTATTTCGGTGATGGCGCCGCCAACCAGGGTCAGGTCTATGAGACATTCAACATGGCCGCCCTTTGGCACCTGCCCGTGGTCTTCGTGATCGAAAACAACCAATACGCAATGGGCACGTCGCAGGAACGATCAACTTCGACCAAAGACATCTATCACCGTGGCGAGGCGTTCGGCATCCCGGGTGAAATCGTCAATGGTATGGATGTGCTGGCCGTCAAAGAAGCGGGCCAAAAGGCCGTTGCACATTGCCGCTCTGGCAAGGGCCCTTACATTCTGGAAATCAAAACCTACCGTTATCGCGGTCATTCAATGTCTGACCCGGCCAAGTATCGCACCCGCGAAGAGGTTCAGAAGGTCCGCGAACACAGCGACCCGATCGAACATGTGCGCGAACTGCTGCTGTCCGGCAAACATGCGACCGAGGATGATCTGAAGGCAATCGACAAAGAGATCAAAGAGGTCGTGAACCAGGCCGCCGAATTCTCGAAAGAAAGCCCCGAGCCGTCATTGGATGAGCTCTGGACAGATATCTACGCCTGAGAGGACGAATAAGACATGGCAACCGAAATTCTCATGCCCGCACTCTCACCCACTATGGAAGAGGGAACATTGGCCAAATGGCTGGTCAAAGAGGGCGACACCGTATCCTCGGGCGACATCATGGCCGAGATCGAAACCGACAAAGCCACGATGGAGTTCGAAGCGGTCGATGAAGGCATCGTTGGCAAAATCCTGATCACCGAAGGCACCGAAGGGGTCAAGGTCAATACGCCCATCGCGGTTCTGGTTGAAGAAGGCGAAGACGCCTCGGCCCTGCCCGCGGCTGCACCCGCAGCCGCAGCGGTTGCCGATGCCGCCCCTGTGGCGGCCCCTGCCGCGCCGGTCGTTGATCTGTCGCCCGATTGGCCTGCAGATGCCGAGATGGCTCAGCAGACCGTCCGCGAAGCCCTGCGCGACGCCATGGCCGAGGAAATGCGCAGTGACGAAGATGTCTACCTGATGGGTGAAGAAGTCGCCGAATATCAAGGTGCTTATAAAATCTCGCAAGGCTTGCTGGACGAATTCGGTGCAAAGCGCGTGATCGACACCCCGATTACCGAGCACGGCTTTACCGGCATCGCAGTTGGATCCGCAATGGCGGGGCTGAAACCGATTGTCGAGTTTATGACCTTCAACTTCGCCATGCAGGCGATGGACCAGATCATCAACTCAGCCGCCAAAACATTGTATATGTCCGGTGGTCAGATGGGCTGCCCGATCGTTTTCCGTGGCCCCAACGGTGCAGCGGCGCGCGTGGCGGCCCAGCATTCTCAGGATTACACCGCATGGTATATGCAGGTGCCAGGCCTCAAGGTGGTCGCGCCCTATTCGGCGGCGGATGCCAAAGGCCTTTTGAAATCTGCCATTCGTGACCCCAACCCGGTCATCTTCCTGGAAAATGAAATCCTATATGGCCGGTCTTTCGACATGCCACAGGTGGATGACTTGACGGTCCCGCTGGGCAAGGCCCGCATCTGGCGCGAAGGGTCGGACGTGACCGTTGTCAGCTTTGGCATCGGCATGCAGTTCGCGCTTGAGGCTGCCGACAAACTGGCCGAAGACGGGATCAGTGCCGAGGTGATCGACCTGCGCACCATCCGTCCGATGGATACCGGCGCGATCATCAATTCGGTCATGAAAACCAACCGTCTGGTGACGGTCGAAGAAGGCTGGCCGCAAGGCTCGGTCGGTAGTTATATCTCATCCGTGGTGATGCAGGAAGCGTTTGACTATCTCGATGCCCCCGTCATCAACTGCACCGGCAAGGACGTGCCAATGCCCTATGCCGCAAACCTGGAAAAACTGGCTCTGGTGACCACTGATGAGGTGATCGCCGCAGTCAAACAAGTGACCTACCGGTAAGGAGCGACAGACAGATGCCTACTGAAATTCTGATGCCCGCACTGTCACCGACAATGGAAGAAGGCACGCTTGCCAAATGGCTGGTCAAGGAGGGCGACACCGTCTCGTCCGGTGACCTTCTGGCCGAGATCGAAACCGACAAGGCCACGATGGAGTTCGAGGCGGTTGACGAAGGCGTCGTCGGCAAGATCCTGATCCCCGAAGGTTCTGAAGGGGTCAAGGTCAACACTGCCATCGCAATCCTTCTGGAAGACGGCGAAAGCGCTGATGATATTGGCGCCGCACCTGCCAAAGCCCCAGCGGCTGCACCCGCAGCCGCCGCGGGCAACGAGGCTGCCGCGCCAGCGGTGTCCGAGGCGCCCGCCCCTGCCCCCGCCGCTCCGGTCAAAGCCGATGGCGGCCGTATCTTTGCATCGCCTCTGGCGCGCCGAATTGCTGCCCAGAAAGGTCTCGACCTTGCTCAGATTGCAGGTTCGGGCCCACATGGCCGGATCGTCAAGGCCGATGTAGAGGGTGCAACAGCAACGACACCTGTTGCCACGCCTACACCCGTGGCAGCAGCACCCGCCGCGGCCGCGGCCCCGACTGGTCCTTCGGCGGATATGGTCGCGCGGATGTACGAAGGCCGAGAGTACGAAGAGGTCAAGCTGGACGGGATGCGCAAAACCATCGCCGCCCGTCTGGCCGAAGCCAAGCAAACCATCCCACACTTCTACCTGCGCCGCGATATCAAGCTGGACGCGCTGCTGAAGTTCCGCAGCCAGTTGAACAAACAACTCGAAGCCCGCGGCGTGAAGCTGAGCGTCAATGACTTCATCATCAAGGCCGTCGCCAACGCGCTGCAACAGGTGCCCGAATGCAATGCCGTTTGGGCAGGTGACCGCGTGCTGCAACTGAAGCCCTCGGATGTGGCCGTCGCTGTAGCAATCGAGGGCGGTCTGTTCACTCCGGTCTTGCAGGACGCCGACACAAAATCGCTGTCTGCACTCTCAACCGAGATGAAAGACCTCGCAGGTCGCGCGCGCGAACGCAAACTGGCGCCGCATGAATATCAGGGCGGCACTTTCGCGGTCTCAAACCTGGGCATGTTCGGCATCGACAATTTCGACGCCATTGTGAACCCACCACATGCGGGGATTCTGGCGGTCGGTACTGGCGCAAAGAAACCCGTTGTCGGCGACGATGGAGAATTGACTGTTGCAACCATCATGTCCGTGACAATGTCGGTCGATCACAGGGTCATCGACGGCGCGCTTGGCGCGCAGCTTTTGCAGGCCATAGTCGACAATCTGGAAAACCCGATGGTCATGCTGGCCTAACCCGGCGAACACACACAAAAAAAGCCGCCTCAAATTTCGAGGCGACTTTTTTTGTTCATTCAACCCAGGCTATTGGTCCTTGCCCAGCATATGATCCATAGAAATGGATGGCTGATCGCACCCCGCTTCCCCCACGATCTTGGCAGGGATACCGGCCACCGTCTTGCAGGCCGGAACCTCTTGCAACACCACTGATCCGGCCGCAATACGGCTGCAGTGACCCACTTCGATATTGCCCAAAACCTTGGCCCCGGCCCCGATCAGAACACCGTCACCTATCGTCGGATGGCGCTGTTCCTCTTCCTTGCCGGTTCCGCCCAGCGTGACCGAATGCAACATCGAGACATTGTCGCCCACCACTGCAGTCTCGCCAATGACGATGGAATGAGCATGGTCGATCATGATGCCCTTGCCAATTTTCGCGGCCGGATGAATGTCGATCCCGAAGATTTCGGAGGACCGCATCTGGAAGAAATACGCTAGGTCATAACGCCCTTTGCGCCACAGCCAATGCGCGACACGATAGGCCTGCATGGCCTGATAGCCTTTGAAATACAGGATCGGCTGTAGCAGTCGATGGCAGGCCGGATCGCGCTCATAGACGGCCATCAGGTCGGCACGGGCGGCTTCAAGCAAGCTGTGGTCGTCGACATAGGCTTCATCGACAATCTCGCGCAGAACCATCATCGACATCTCGTTCGAGCATAGCTTTGCCGCCACCCTGTAGGAAAGGGCACGCTCCAAACTCCGGTGATGCAATATACAGGCGTGCACCAAACCACCCATCAGGGGCTCTTTCTCGACCGCTGCGTGGGCCTCAGAAGTGATACGATCCCAGACCGGGTCAACATTCGTCACTTGTCTGCGCGTTTCAAACATAGCTTTTGATCCTTTGCTGCGCCTAGAATGCCATTTAGTGACAAAAACACCAAACGCAAACCTGTGAATGACGATGCAACAAGAATGAATGAGTTAAAACGCGCCCGTTTCGAAACAAAAATCCGCGCGCGTTTGGCGGAACTGGTACAACTGTCCGCGTCAGGCCAGACGGCGCAGGCCGTGGTAGAACTAGACCAGCAGGCCGTTGGCCGCCTCAGCCGCATGGATGCATTACAAAATCAGGCGATGGCGAAGGCACAACAGGCCAACCGTGACCTCGAAACCTTTCGCCTCAGGGCTGCGTTAGTCCGCATTCAACAGGACGAGTATGGGTATTGCGAGGATTGCGGTGATGACATTCCGGATGGGCGGCTGAACTTGGATCTGGCGGCGAGCAAATGCGTCAGCTGTGCCGCTGGCTGATTTGAAATCGGACAAGATGGCGCAGAACCGTTTCAAAACATTGACAATATCGCACGTCGTCAAAATCAGGCTCATCCGGCAAGGACCTGTTTCGCGCAACCGCCATGAGCGAGCCATTACCATAGATCGGATGAAGCCGACCGGTTCTAAGGACATGCGCGTCGGCCAATTCAGCCTCAGCAATCATCCGAATGCAAAGACGCTCTCGGTCAATCTGCGGCACAGACAACAAAGCCCGTGCCGCAGAACTGACATCACCATGAAGAACAGGCGCATCAAACAGCCTACCCGACAATCAGACGGGACGCAGCGCCCGGCCCGTAAATGGCGGAGACTTGCGCAACTTCCACCTCGAATGGCCCCGTCAGCGCATCGGTTGCTTGCATCGCCGTTGAATAGAGCCAATTGGGCTCGGTCGTGACGACCTCACGCACCACCGTGCCGCCTTCCAATAGGCGCAGCAGGTAAGACTCGCTTTCTTCACCCAAGGGCACATCCAGGCCAGACCAATCATCACCGTCCAGCCGGGTGCGCCGTATCCACGACATCTCGAACCCTACGGTGGTCGAATTTGCCCTTAGATGCACAGGTGCGTAGGGTCGCAAACCGTTGCCGCCGAACGCTTGGACCAGATGCTGGTATGACGGGTCATCGTATCCGCGCGTCGCCGGGCCGATACGGTAGTGCTTGGCGATGCGCCGCTCGGTCCGCAACAGGCTGGTCTGATAGACCCGGTCGTTCAGCAGCACGAACAACGATCCTTCGGGCCACATATCTGGCATCAATGCGTCAGTGCCTAGTTGCCCCCTCAGCCGGCCAGACAGGGCATAGGTGCCCGACGCCTCTAACGCTGCATCGGAGAACTGGAACACTTCCCAGTTATCGGGCGTGCCATCGCCAATTGCGGCAAGGTTAACACCGTTCAGCAATAGGTCGCGTGGGCGGGATTCCAATACCCCCCCGATCAAATTGACCCGCAAGGCCGGACCTTCGTCCCAAATCCCGGCACTCGCCCGCCTTAGAGGCGTTTCGGTACGGCCAATGATGGCCTGACCGGTGATCACATCGCTCAGAATGTACCCCTCGTCAGCGGCGGACGAATAAACCGCCGCGCTGCCGGGCCATGGGTCGGCTGAAACCGCCAGGTATGGCGCGTGGGGCACTTCAGCACCGGTGATCAGCGGCAGGTCCAGGAAGACTGGCAGAACGGGAACAGGAGCCACATAAGGCTTTACGGTTACTGCATCCTCTTGCAGTTCAGCGGCCTTGTAGACCCCCTGTTCTATCCGAACAGCGTCTGCCAATTGCAAATCAGCTGTTTCCAGACGGTCGATCCGATAAACCGCTCCACCATCCTCATCCGACAGGCGCACCAGATCACCGGCACCCAAATGCATCATCGAGGGCGGCAATGCGAAACGGGACGTATCGCGGGACACCCGTGCCTCGCTCAACCAGCGTTCTGCAGTCTGCCGTCCCTCGGCGCGTGTCATCGACAATGGCATTTCATTGACCGAAACCGAATGCGTGCTGGTATCGGGCAAAACCGCTTCTTCCGCGACCACATCATGATCTGCGTCCGATTGCACAAACCGAAGGCGCACGCGGCCAGTCATTTCGGCTTCGGCTTCCCGGCGATATTCGACCGTGCCGTCTAGATCAGAACTGACGGCCAGATGATCAGGATCCAGTTGCACCGCCCCATAGCCATCTCGCATCTGAAACCGTAGCACCCCGTCGCGCTCGATGGCATCAAAACCATAGCGCAGCATCAGCGGTTGCAAGGCCGAACGCGCATTTGTCACGTCCTCGATCACGTAGCCGCGGACAATGCCGTAGAGCCCAGACACATCAATGTCCTTAACGCCGGCCCCATGACAGATCTCGGTCACAACCGATGCCAGAGTTCGCGATCCAGAACGCCCATTCAACCAATGGCCACGCGCATAGTTCTCACCGTCACTCCACTGACTTCGCAAATTCGGAAACGTTGGGAATGGACGAGCATCCCAGGCCCAGACATAGGCGTTTGACAGATCCAGCATGGGTCCGCCGTAAACGCTTGATACCGGATTGACCTGCGAATCATTCCAATAGCCCAGCGTCGCCCTAAGGTACTGCACCTGAATGAAATCATCGCGCAGCCCATTGGAGTACTTGGGCAAGAAGGATTCCGACGACTTTGGGTCCAGAAACTTGTTCGGCTGGTTCGTGCCTTTGTCGATCGCGGCGCATCCCAGTTCGGTGAACCAGATCGGCTTTGATCCCGGCACCCAATCGGTTGGGTTTGCCTGCCGGGCACCGCCTATCCGCTCGTGATGCGGGTTCGACCACCAATTGCGCAAATCCTTGTAACGCCAGATCCACGGCTCATTGTGCGCATCATCCTCGATTGGCGCTCTGATCTGGGCCAATGCTTCTTCTGGCGACGCATAATACCAATCATATCCTTCTCCGCCTTCGATGTTTCCGCGCAAATAGTCCAGATCGTATATGGAGGGCGCACCGGCCTCGGCATCCAGATGCTTTTCGCCGTCACGCCAATCCGAGAGCGGCATGTAATTGTCGATACCGACGAAGTCGATATTGTCATCGGCCCAAAGCGGATCGAGATGAAAGAACCTGTCACCGCTTCCGGTCGGTTGGTAGCCGAAATACTCGCTCCAATCCGCAGCATACCCGATCTTCGTGTTCGGCCCCAGTATCTGACGCACTTCAGCAGCCAGCGCACGCATTTGCCCGACAGCAGGAAACCCGGATGCGCCACGGATCTGTGTTAGACCGCGCATCTCGGACGCAATGCAGAACGAGGTCACGCCACCTGCTGCCTTGCACAACGCCGCATAGTGGAGAATGAACCGTCGCAAACCCCATTCTGCAGGACCGTGATAAGACACCGTGCCATTTCCAACAGAGAAGTCACTGGCCCGCGCGTGCCCAAAAAACGCGGCAACCTGAGCGTCGGCCGCTGCTGACTGATCCGGTGAGCCCGCACGCCCCGGTGCGATATCCAGCGTGATCCGCCCACGCCATGGTAAATGGGGTTGTTCGAGCCGATCAGACCACGGGTCCGGCAAACTGTTTCCCCGCAATTGCTCCATCAGGATAAACGGATAGAACATGACGCGTTTTCCGGTGGCTTTCAAATGCCGGATAGCCTGCACCACCGCCGCATCCGCAGGCGTACCGCCATATATCGGGCGATCATCCAGTTGCTTAACAATCAGAGCACTGTCGCGGTTCAGTCCCGACACCGTCCAGGGCATGCCCTGACCGTCGATTTCCTTCTGTTCGACCTTTGGCCGGATCTGGCATGAACCGCAACGCAGATCATCTCCGAACCAGGATACGATCAACGATGCGGCGTCACAGCTCGGCACTTCTTTCTCGAGCGCTTGCGTCGATGTCACCAGATCAGGCTGGCCCGAAGCAGAATTCACATTGGCTGCCCGATGGTGACCAAACTGATTGGAGTAGTTCACCTGCGTGCTGGCCAGCGCGTATTCGCCGGTTCCCGGCATCAGCGCGACGCCGCGAACGATTTGAGGCAACGAGCAGTCATGATCCGGCATATCGGGCTGCGCAGGACGCACCACTTCAAATGAGAATTGCGGAACACGATTGCCAAAAGCGGCCAATTGGAAGTCTTCAATTACAACATAAGCCGTTCCGCGATAGGCGGGCACGGTTCCTGCACCCTCGATGGACTCGATCAACGGGTCAGGCAATTGATCCTCGGTGCCATAGTAGATGCGCATATTCAGGCCGACACGTTCCTGTTCTTCACCATCGGCCCAGATGCGCGCAACGTCGGCAATTTCACCCGCACCGACGGCAATCGCCAGAGAAACAGAGTAACTGTAAGTGACCGTCGTAACCTCGGGTGTTTTGGGCTTTCCCTTGCCTCCGCTGCCGCCTTCGGTTGTGGTGCTTTGGGTTTCCAGAAAATCCGACGCCCAGATCACCTGACCGCCAACGCGCATGCGGCCAAAAACGGTCGTGACCGGTGCGCCTTCGCCGGTCTCGGTCAGCCGGAATCGATCCATCCGGCCGGTCTCTATGACCTCACTGCCATCTCCCATCACAGATTGACTCAGCAGCCTTTGGTCGATGATCCGACCCACCGTGGCACCCACCGCGCGCCCAATGATCGCGGTCGACAAACCGGCGACCGTGCCCCCGATTGAACCGCCCAGCGCAGCCCCTGCGGCAGCAAGAAGAATAGTAGCCATCAGAGATCCTCCAACGGGAATTCAAAACAGGCGACCACCCGGCGGCGCCAGGGATCGCTCAATGCGTTTTCGACAACGCCGTATCCGGAATATGCGTGGATAAAACGCGGCGCTTCGCCGGTTTCACTGACGATGCCAAGATGCTTGGCGACGCTTCGATCTCGCATTCGAAACAGCAGCACATCACCCACTTCCAACACGAATTTTGGCTTTTCAATCAGATGTCGTTGCGCGGCAGCCCACATGCGTTCTTCGCCCTGCGGTTCGGACCAGTCCTTGCTATAGGCTGGCACAGCTTCCGGTTCCCGCCCGACAAGCGCCCGCCAGACACCACGCAGCAGACGCAGACAATCCGTACCAGCCCCTTTGGTTGCCGCTTGATGTACATATGGCGTGCCCAACCAAGAGCGGGCCTCTGCGACAATGCCTTCTCTGCGCTCGCTCACCTGATGCTCCCCCCTTTGTTCGGCTTGTTTTTCTTAGGCACGGCCATCACCCAATCTTCGCCGGGAAGATCAGGAAAACCCTGAAAATTCAGCGTGTTGTTGAACTTCAGACGGCAGGTCTCCATACGCTTGTCGCATCCGGCGGTGAGCTTAACCCTGTCCCCGATGGCAAGCCCGCCACCAATGCTGGACCACAGCGTAATCTCGCGGCCATCGTCTATGCGACTGTCCTGCTTTATCGACGCCCACAAACCGTTTGCCGGGCCAGACACCACATCCAACCTGCCGCGTTCGAACCAAGCCTGATCCGCGGTTTCTCCACCAACCAGGCGTAGCAGCGTTCCGCCGTCAAACCCAAGAATTTCGGCTTCTACCGAATACCCCGGTGTATCAGTGTTGAACCGGCATACCCGATCCCCCAACACAGCCGTACAAGGCTTTTGGTAGACCCGCCCCAATGGCCGATTCAGCAAATCAGTCAACCCGCGCAACTCGGCGTGAAACGCACCACCTGCGCGCCGCAATTCGCCGATCGATCCTCGGAACTGCAGCATGCGCTGATCCAGGTTGGCCCAATTGACCAGCCAGGCACGCACCTCGGCCCCGTCAAAACGCCCCGCTTCAATATCTTCATCCCGCACTGAGGCGTCAGAAAGCGCACCCATGGCCTCGGAATTGTCGATCGACAGACCAGTTGCCTGCTCAATCGCTGCGGCGGTCAGGCCGGTACTGGCCTTGAAGACCAACCCGTCAAATCGCAGTTCCATGTCATGATCGGTAAACCCGTACTCCTGCCCATCGGTGCGCGTGATCGCCCAACATCGGCACACTGTAGTCAGCCCGCTTTGTAGATGAGCGTGCAAACCCTGCTTATCGCCCGCCATCAAACCCGTACCTCGACCACTGGAACACTTGGTGCATCGCCCGCCTGAAAGCTGGCGACACTGGTCTGGATCTTCTCGGTATCAAAGCGCACCGGCACGTCAAATTCGAACCCGGCCGTGATGTCGACCTCTTCGGGCGGCGGGTCAGCAAATGTGACCGTCCCGGTTGTCAGATCCACTTCAAAGTCGACCCCCTCCCGAACTTCGTCCTGATCCAAACCCAAACGCACCGTTCCCAGCACCGGTTTCACAATCGGGCGGACATAGCTGACCCCGCCCGAGCTATAGGTTTTGACCAGTTGAAACCGGGTCTGCACCCCATCACCGCGCGCGATGACCTGGTCTTCGCCCGTGACCTCGGCGGTCGCCTTGCCGGACTTGAAGTCCGACCAGTCTTTCCAACGAAACCCGAACATCTGACCTTGGCGTGCTTCGAAAAAGGAAATCAGCGTTTCAATGTCATCAAGGGACCGCATTCCCAGACCCGCATCATAGCGCCGCCGCGAATGGGCCCAGGGCGTGTTGCGTTCCTCGAACCCATTGGCCAAAGTCACGACATCCGTACGCCGTTCCGGACCACCGACCGAGCCAAAACTCAGACTCGCCGGAAACCTTACCTCATGAAAACTCATGACCTGCTCCCTCGTTTATCTATTGCGATTGCCACGGCCGAGCGCCCTGCTCATCTGAGCCGCGATCTGACCTTGCGAGCGGCGGAAACCCTGCACATCCGGGGTGGAGATATTCATCACAACGTTCACGGGCTGCCCGCCGCCCGCGCTTCGCACGCCCAGTTTTCCGTCCGACCCGCGTGCAAGCGGCATGATCGCCTCAGGCCCGGCCTCGCCCATCAAACCGGTTCCGCCACGCATCGGGAACGTCGTTGGTCCGCTGACCACACCACCATTGGCAAATGGCATCACCCGACCCTGGCTAAAGCTGCCGCCATCCGCGAAAGGCAACAGCCCTTGCACCAGCCCACCAATGCCACCCGCCAGCATACCGCCGAAGTGGTCCGTCACCGGTTTAATCGCCGCCGAATAAGCGGTGCGGATCATCGAATTCTTCAGTACATCCAACGCATCCGACAAGTTCATCCCATCCAGCACCACGCCATCAAAAGCCTTGCGCAACCCACCAGACATGCCGCGCTCCAGCGTGGCGACATCCTTGCCGGTTTCCTCAAAAGCGGCACTGATCCGCCTCATCTGTCCATCAAAAGCCGCTGCCATTGATGCAGCATCGCCCAGCGAGTCACCCAGTGCCTCGCCCCGTTCCTGCAAGTCGTCAAAGCCGTCACGATCCGTCATCACGCTCTCCTTGTGTCTTGTCCGGATAGGCCACCAGCAAGGCATCCAGACCAGCCTTGTTCATCGCCGGCAAACCTCCGCCGTGACCCAGCATCAGCCGCAACTCAGCCGGCGTCAGGCGCCAGAATTGATCTGGAGGCAGCCTTAGGCCGACCAGCCCGGCCCTCATCAGGACGGGCCAGTCCAACCCGTTCATGCGTCACCCGGAACCATGAACGCCCGCGCCAGCAACTCGGCCGCTGCACGTGCGCCAGCCATCGGCCCGCCTTCAATTTCAGCACTCAACAGATCGTCCCGGCGCACATTCGCACCGCCCCCCCGCAGCCCGGCTACGATCAACGCCAGAACATCGCTACTGGAGTACACCCCGCCTTCGAAACGCTGTACCAGATCCACCAGCGACACTGTTTCCAGCTCTTGCTCCAATTCCGCCAATGCACCCAATGTCAGTTTGAGCAGCCGCCGCTCCCCATCGATGGTCAGTGCCACCTCTCCCGTCCATGGATTTGCCATCAGGGTTACAGCGCTGTGAAGGTCAAAGCACCAGCACTCGCCATGCTTATCTCATAGGTGGCCTCACCATTGTGTGATCCTGCATACTCGATGCCGGTCACCTGAAACGGCCCCTCGACAATGCCAAAATCGGGGATGATCACCTGAAATCCGGGCGTCTCGCCGTCAAAAAAAAGCTGCCGGGTACGCTCATCAGTACCTTCGTCCTTGAACACTCCCGAGCCCGAAATCGCAGCAGATTTAACCCCCGCCCCGGACAATAACTCGCGCCAACCACCCTGACTTTCCAGACTGGTGACATCCACACTTTCGGCGTTGAAACTGACCCGTGTGGCGCGCAGCCCCGCGATGGTTTCGAACAGCCCCGAGCCGTTCATAT
This sequence comes from uncultured Ruegeria sp., assembly GCF_947489545.1. NCBI lineage: Bacteria > Pseudomonadati > Pseudomonadota > Alphaproteobacteria > Rhodobacterales > Roseobacteraceae > Ruegeria > uncultured Ruegeria sp. The sequence goes on from NZ_CANLDZ010000002.1 coordinate 235,025, forward strand.
CCAGTTTGACCAGCAGGTCCTTACCGTTCTGGGCACCCATATGCTCTCTCCAATGATTGCTTAATTGTCTTCCACGCGGGCGCGGAATCTCAGATCGATCTGGCGCACAGCACCTCCGGTTCCAGTGCGCTTGGCTGAGGCCCGTTCGAACCAAAGCCCAACCAGGCGGCCCCGGTCCAAGGTCAGTGGCGCATTCTCCAGCGCATCACATACCGCTCCCGCCAACGTCTTGGCCGCGCCAAACCCAGCGACCTCTGACACGACAGATACCGTGAACCGATGCACCGCCCCTGCACCTGACCTGTCTGAGGCCTCGCGCACATCTTCCGGGCCCAGCGTCACATAGGTTTGCGGCACTGCACCTGCCGGAACCGCGTCGTAAATGGCCCCACCAGACAACCTCACGACATCTGAATTCGCCGACAACTGCTGGTAAACCGCCGCCTGCAAAGCAGCCGAAACGCCATAACTCATGCCGCCACCTCCTCATCTGCAAAACAGGTCAGAAACTGTCCAAGCGGGTCGCGCTCGGCAATCGCCCGGATCACGAAGCGGCGGTTGCCCTCACGAAACCGCTGATCCGGCGCAGGCCGCATCGACGAGCCCTCGGGCGCACCCCGCACAACTATGCGATAGCCAACACGCGATACGGGGACACCCGCGATCTGCCGCTCGGCCCCGCTGCGCGCCGTGACCTCAGCCCAAAGCGTTCCCTGAGCTGCCCAGATCTCGGTATAGCCGCCTGCGCCATCGGCCACCCGCACTGGCGCTTCAAGCACCAGCTTTCGGTTCAAACGTGGCGTCTTCATTTCGCCACTCCTGCGCCGAACCGCACCATCCGATAGCGCTGGATCAGACTGGTTACACCGAAAGGCATGCAGCCGTCGCCCAACGCCGTTTCATCCCGGTATTCATAGTAATGCGCCGCTAACAACAGAACCGCCTGCCCCAAATCGGCTGGTAATCCATCCCAGTCCACAGCCATCCCTGCGGTGAAGGCGATCTTGACCGATCCACCGGTCGCAATCGCGGGCAGCGCGCCAGATACCGGTCGTATCCGAGGCCGCAGACTATCCCGCTCCAAACGGTAGGCGTCTTGGTCTATGACCGTCTCGGCCCCAGCCGTGTCGGTCACCATTACAGCATCAATCGCTGTGACCGGCGCCACCGGTAATACCTCGCCTGCCGGATCACGCCAGTTGTTCAGGCGCCACGAAAATTCATGCCCGATCAACACCTTGCCTGTACGCGCCTCAATCGCCGCAATCGCCGCCCGTAGAAAACCCTTCAGGACCTCGTCTTGTAGACTCGCCTCGGCAAAACCTGTGCCCAGCCGCAAATGCGCTTTGAACTGATCCACCGGCAGCGCCGCATCCGCGATGGCGGTTTCTTCGATCAACATCATCTATTCACTCCGCAATCTCGGACCCCTCCGGGGGCCTCGCTCAGGAAAATGACGGGCACGCGCCGCCCCACGTTGCTCGGACGGAGGGGAGCAGCTAGACAACGCGGGGGGTCTTACGCCAGCCCGCGCCCGCCGCCCGAGGGGCCAAGGCCCCCCGGATCCGTCACCGCTTAGGCGGTGCCGAATTTCAGCAACTTGATCGCCGCAAAGTCGCTGACGTCGCCGCCCACGCGCTTGGTCGCGTAAAACAAGACATGCGGTTTGGCGCTGAACGGATCGCGCAGAACACGCAGATCGGGACGCTCAGCAATGGTGTAACCGGACTGGAAGTCGCCAAACGCGATTGAGAAGCTGTCGGTCGCCGCGTCCGGCATATCCTCGGCGATCAGTACCGGATACCCCATCAGACGCGCGGGCTCACCCGCAGCCAGACCGTCCGACCACAGGAAGCGGCCATCGCTGTCTTTCAGCTTGCGGATAACACCGGCGGTTTTAGAGTTCATCACAAAGGTACCGTTGACGCGGTACTGCGCGCCCAGCGCGTAAACCACATCGACAATCGCATCTGCGTCGACGCCGCTGTCGATACCGGTTGGCACATACCCCAAGTTGCCCCAGATCCAGGCATCGTTCGCAGTGGTTCTGTGGGTCAGAATGCCCTTAGGCTTGTCCACACCATCGCCATTGATAAAGGCTGCCGCTTCGGCCCGCGCGAATTTGTCTGCAATACGACCGGCCAACCAGCCTTCCACGTCAAACGCGCTGTCATCCAGCAATCGTTGCGACGCCTTGGGCAAGGCGCTCAGCTCATGCAGCGGGATCGAGATGCGATCAATCATCGGTGTGGCCGTCTCGGTTGTGTCCGAGCTTTCATCCGCCCAACCCGCACCGACATCTGTATGGTCGACCAGAACATCGAACGAGTTCGCCTCGACATTCACCACCCCGGCAACCGAGCGGATCGAAGCGGTCGACTTCAAAACAGACTTGATGATCTCGGTGGTCTGGGGATCGACCAGATAACCACCGTCGCTGTTCACCGTGCTGGACAGAGACTTCGACTCCATCTCCAGCCCGCGCAGCCCGTCATCTTCACCGGAGCGCACATAGGCATCAAAGGCCTTCTGGTGCGGTGCGCCATCCTCAATAGACGCCGCAAGATGCGGACGCGCCGCCATGGTTGATTTACGATCCAGCATAGTCAGTCGCTCTTCTGTCTGTTGCATTTTGGTTTTAACTTCAGCCTTCAGGTCCTTGAGTTCGTTTACGAAGCTGGCCATTGCCTGCTTCACCTCCTGAACCAGGGGCACACCCTCTCCGGTCAAGGCCGGGGTTTTGGTCTTCCTCATCAGCACTTCCTTTTTGGGGGTGAGGTTACGGCGCGCTAGGTTCGCGCCAGCTCCAGCCGGGCAGTGTTGAACACCTCGGCAATACTGCGCAGGATGTCTTCGGCATCCGGGATCGTCCCCTTTGCCGCCACCCGCGCACTGGGCAGCATCGGGAACGTCACAAGCGACACCTCCCACAGCTCCAGTTCCGTCAGGACCCGCTGGCCCTTGTCATTCTTCACGGCCCGCTTGGTGCGATAGCCAATCGATAGCCCATCAATGGCACCCGCCCGGATCAGCTCAGCCGCTTCACGACCTTTCTGCGTGCTCTCCAGCAAACGCCCCTTGACCCACAGACCCTGGTCATCCTCACGCACCTCGTCCCAAACGCCGATGGGTTGTACCGGATCGTGTTGCCACAGCATCTTGACCCGCTGACCCGCCTTGGCCAGCCCGTCAAGCGAGCCGCGATAGGCCCCGCGCTGTACCACATCGCTGCCCTGATCGACCTGACCAAACAGGCTGGCATAGCCTTCGATCACTGCGTCCTCAGAAACGGACAGCCCGTCGCCAAACCGCGCAAACTTGCGTTCCAAATCCATGAACAACTCCTCATAGCCATCTGAATTCACGGCGTTGCTACCAGAATAGACTGGAACGCCTGCGCTAGGATCACCGCCGCCACGCCATAGACCGCCAGCCACAAACGCTTCTCCAACCGCTCCATCATCTCTTCGATCTGATCCAGCCGCCGACATAGATGTTCGTGCTGGATCTCGGCCACCCGCTCATGCGCAGCCAAACGCAGGCCCGGCGCGCAGTCGAACGGCGGGTATCCCTCACTCATCGGCACGCTCCGGCAGCCCAAGCAGCGCACGTTTCTCGGCATCCGTTAGGAACTCGGCACGGCTCACCCGCGTCCATTGCGCATCGCGTTCAGCAGACAACGCGGGCACCTGATCCAGATCGGGCTTCAGCACCAGCTCCTCACCAGTGAAGCCAGCCAACCACTCCGACACCGCCGCCGCCACCCGCGTCACCAGGGGCAACACGGTCAGGCGATAAAACGCCCGGTTGGCCTCCTGATAGTTCGAATAGGTCGCGTCGCCTTGTATCCCCAGCAGCATCGGCGGAACCCCAAAGGCCAGCGCGATCTCGCGGGCGGCGGCTTCCTTGGTCTTTTGAAACTCCATGTCTGAGGGCGAGAAACCCATCGGTTTCCAATCCAGCCCCCCTTCCAGAACCATCGGACGGCCTGCATTGCGCGCCCCACGATAGTTCTGCTCGATCTCATCCGAGAGGCGACGGAACTGATCCTCAGCCATAACCCCATGGCCATCGCCGCCCTTCCACACCAGCGCGCCCGAAGGCCGCGCGGCATTGTCCAGCAGAGATTTCGACCACCGCGACGCGCTGTTATGCACATCAATCGCCATCGCCGCCGCCTGCATCGGCGAGAACCCATAGTGATCATCCTGAGGGTGGAACGACTTGATATGACAGATCGCATCAGCCGCAAACCGGTGTTTCTTACAGCCCACCGCGTAATCATACGCCTTGGGCCAACCATCCGCCCCCGGCACCACGCTCATCCGGTCCGAGCGCAAAACGTGCAGCTCAATCGGCAAGCCTTCTTGAGCCTGCACCGCCTCGACATAAGCATTGCCCGACAGCAGCAACTGACCAAAAAGAGCCTCCATCAACTCCGCCCGCCCCTGCGCCGCATTCGGACGGCGCATCAGGGATATGATCGGATGCACATCATAGCGCTGTCCCTGATCCTGCAGCACCAAAGGTAAGGCAGCCGCCGCCTCAGCAATCAGCTTGACCGAGCGGAACCCCACCGGGTTCCCCGAAAACCCCGTCCGCGTCAGCGAAACGGTGTCTCTGGCGCTCCACGCCACACGCCCACCCGTCTGCCACGCCACCACGGGCCCCGCAGCACTTGCTTTTGCCTCAGGCGCCTCACCAGTCGATCCACGACGCAAGAAATCGAATACCATCTGTGCTCCTTTCAGCCGCCGCTCTGCCCGGCTTGTTGAAAGGAGTTATGATGGAGAGAAGTTTAAGCCTCGGGAACGGGGCGTGCGGGGGTTGGGCAACAACCACTCCCCCTTGAACAGAGGGAAAAAACAACCCTATCTCGCTTGCACCCAAGAAGGTTGGCCTTAGGATACGAGCGTATCCGCCGCTCTTACCTCACTTTTTAGTCTCCAGCCACGAAGGCCTATATATGCACCAAATGGGCGCGTTCTTCTCCCGATCCATAAATGTCTCGGCGAAAGTGATCGCTCTTTCCTCGTTGACTGGCGCAGTGATCGGTGCCGTGCGGGCGTCACCCGATACGTTGTGGAGTGACATCTGGACCGGCGCATTGACCGGTTTCGTTATTTCTCTGTGTTGTTTGCTTGCCGAATATCAGGTTTTCTCGAACCCGAAACGCAGAATGACACGCCGATTGCGCCCTATTCTTCTGATGATCCTTAGGGGCGCTGCGTATAGCCTCTTTATCGTCTTCGGCCTGCTTGTTCCTGATATGTTGACCGAGACCGATCAACCCTGGAAAGGCCCAGCCTTCGCGGGACTTTTTGCCATATCCGCTGCCATTGCCTTTGCCTTTTCGATCGGTATCGAGGTCACGCGCCTACTCGGAAAAGAGGCTACTGTCGCCCTCTTTACAGGGCGCTATACTAAAGCGCGGTTAGAGCAGCGTGTCATTCTTTTCGCCGATGTCATCGGGTCTACGGCGCTGGCAGAAACCATCGGTCAGCTCCGCTTTCATGATTTCCTGCGCGATGTGGCCCTGGATCTTGCGGATGCGGTAGAGATGACGCGCGGGGACGTACACAAATATGTCGGGGACTCGGTCATCGTGACATGGAAACTATCAAATGGGCTCGCGAACGCCACTTGCCTGAGATGTGCCCTGGAAATGCACCGGATCCTGGCAAGCCGCGCTGAATTCTACAAAAAAAGATATAGCGCTGCGGCGCGCATACGAGTGGCAATCCACTGCGGCGAGGTCGCTGCCGGTGAGATTGGGGACTGGAAGAAAGAGATCGCACTTTTAGGTGATCCCATGAACACCGCTGCCCGCATCGAAGGTGCCGCCAAAATGTTCAATGCGGATATCGTCCTGTCGAACGACGTTGTGTGCCAACTGCCAATCGAACATCATCAAAGACTTACCCGGCTACCCTCATTCAAGGCACCGGGAAAGCAGGATGAACTGAGCCTGTGGTCAGCGGATTTTTATTCTTGATCAGAGTCTTATCTGAATTCGATGGATCTGGCCGAGGATCAGGTTTTATGTCCGTCCTAGATCTCACACCACCCGCACCCTAGGCCGTCGATACGCCCCTGCAGGCCCCACCACCAACTCATGCAACGCCCAGACCAGTGCGTCGACCCGGTCGGGCGAACCCTGCCCCTCAAACCCGCGCGCGGTCATCTGGCACATCTGCTCCTCCAGCGCGTCCAGCCCCGCCACATGCGCCACCCGCCCTTGCTCGTACAAAGCCGCCACAGGTTCTGCCCGCGCCACCTTGCCGCGTGAGGCCCGCACCGCCCGATAAGGCACCAGAGGGTCCACCTGCCGCACGACCTCTTCCACCAGTTGCCCGCCCTGGTTGACCTCGGCCACCAGTCGCTCACCCCCGAATTCATCCATCGCATCTATCGCCGCCTGCGCCCAGCCCGCCGGGCCGACGCCCTGCACTGTCCGGTCTGCCAAAACAAACGCCCGCCACTTCTCGGGCGGTCCTTGCACTTGCGCGCCGACCACCACGATCCCACAGGCATCCGCATCCGCCCCAGCCGTAACCGCTGGGTCCAATGCGACTACAATGCGATCCAGTTCCGGCACTTGATCAACCCGCGCCGCGTCCAACATCGAGCCCGTCCACAGCGCCCCTTCGGTATCAGAAAGCAGCATCCCATCCAACTCTTGCCGCCCCAGCCGTGTCCCCGCATAGCGCGCCCGCACCTCGTCCAGAAACGAGTCCGCCAGATTGGCCCGGTTCGCCTCGGTCGGCGCATGGGTCTGCACAGTGGAGGGCGACGCCAGCAATTCCTTCAGAACTTTCACATTCCGCGGCGTGGTCGTCACACAGACCCGAGGGCGTTCCCCCAACCGCAACGCAAACTGCAGCATATCCCAGGTCTCACCGGCCTTATTCCACTTGGCCAATTCATCAACCCAGGCCGCATCGAACTGCGGCCCGCGCAAACCTTCGGGATCATGCGCCGAAAACGCCTGCGCCTCGGCCCCGTTGGGCCAGACCAGCTTGCGTTCAGACGCCTTCCACGTGGGTCGGCGATCCTGCGGTGAACACTGCAAGATCCCGCTGTCACCAAAGATCATCACGTCACGCACCTGATCAAATGTCTCGCCAACCAGCGCCACACGGCACGCCTCACCTCTGTCCAACGGCAAAGCCCCCTCAACCATTGAACGCACCCACTCAGCACCGGCTCGTGTCTTGCCAGCTCCACGCCCGCCCACGATCACCCAGGATCGCCAGTCGCCCTCAGGCGGTAACTGGTGCGGCAGCGCCCAAAACTCGAATAGGAAAGGGAGGGCGCATAGCCCCCCCTCCCCGATTTCACTCAGAAACCTCTCCCGCACCGCAGCATCGGCGGAGGCGAGCCAACCTGCACCCGACTTCAAATCGAGCGCGCTCAAGGTCGAGTGCGTATCCACTTTGGGCAATTCCGGCTTGTCTATGATGTTGTTCGACAAAGCTTGTCTCCACTTTCTGACAACTTCGGATCAGCCCCTCTAACTGCCCGAGTTGCTTGGCTGAACCAGCAAGATCTGCATCCTCCCCGGTTCCGATCTGCCTGCGCAATTCTTCCGCTGCTTGGCGCAGACCGCGAATGGACGCCTCCAGTGACTGCAACAATTCTGCCGTCTGGGACATCCGCTCTTCCGGGGTAATCAAAGTCATGTTTGCGTATTGACCTCATGCGTGAGTGTTCCCGCACGAGAGAAACGAAAAACGGCCACCGGGTCACCCGGGGCCGTTGCCCACTTCTTCTAGCATGACACAAACCATACGAAAAAAAGGACGCAAAGTCAATGTTTTGCGCAACACATACGCAACGGGGACCGAACGGTGATGGTTAATAAATTGCTAGCATGTCACAAACTTCCGACCTGTCTCATCCACTGATGGTCAGATCCTGTGCCAACATCAACGCATTCATATCCGGATCATAAAACGTGGCCGTGCTGACCATTCCTTCGATTGTGTCAGTGTCGCCGTCGAACTTCACACCCGCGGCCTCTAGGGTGCCGCGCGCCTTTGCGATGTCAGCGACTTCAAACACGGGAACACTATTTCCCGGAGAAGGCTCCGACTGTTCGCCCAACCCCAATGTCACACCTTCAACATTGGTGTGCAATTCGCTCCAGCCCGCTTCATCAATGTGATGGACCAGTTCAAATCCAAGTTTGTCGTTGTACCAATCCGCGCTGGCATGCCGATCCCGAACGGACATCGCGAGGGTGATTGTGTTTTTTAACGAAACAAGTGGCATTGAACTTCCCCATTTATTAAAAATAAAGTAACTATACTTTATGGACATTAATACACTTGTCAAGCTGACCTCTCGCGCCTGGTCACTGAACATTCTGGCCCTACTGCATTCAGGGCTTCCTGGTCGACAGGCGCCGCTTCTGGCCGCCACCAACGCCAGCAGAACGGCCTTCGCGTCCAGTCTCGCGCACCTTGTTCAGCTTGGCATGATCGAAAGAAACCCAGGTCACGGTCACCCGCTCCGCCCAGAGTTCCGATTGACCACAACTGGGCGTCAGGCCGCTGAAATGGCTCACTCCTTCGTTAAGACAGTGCCTGATGAAAGGGAATTCGGGCTACTTCGCAAAACATGGACTGTACCAATCCTGGCGCTGACCGGTTCCCCCTATCGGTTTTCAATGATCAAGTCAGATCTGTCACCGATCACAGATCGAGCCTTGTCGTCTTCCCTGCATCAGCTAGAGGCGCAAGATTGGATCCGGCGCGACATTGTAACCTCGGGTCGGATGCCATTTCCAACTTACAAAGCTGTGAATACAGGGGCCGCAATCAGTCGGGTTGTTGACCTTCTCCTCTGAGGTAAGACCTTTGCCTTGGTGCATGTGTCATTTGCGGCCCAGCAACGCGTCCCACCCAAGCCTGCGCTTGACATTTCTGGGTCAAACCCTCATTTGGCCCCTAACACAGCGCTGACGCGTGAGCATCGGCGGGCCGTAACCAGCCCCACAGCGCCAAACCTATTTCCAGTTCCCATTCACGCAGGGTTCTTAACGCGACGACCAGATGCGGCAGGAAACGCCTGCACGTCCCGAGGTCTCGCACAACCCCTGTCGGTTACGCGCTCTGCGTGGCCAGTCACGATATGTCTGCGGGCTGACCCCGTGGATCAAAAAGGAATACTAATTGTTCGACTTCGACATGCTGGGCCTCGCGCCCGCCCTGAACGACGCGCTGAAAAATGCCAAACTGACCCAACCGACACCGATCCAGAACAAGGCCATCCCTTTGGCGCTTGAGGGTCATGATATCCTAGGCCTCGCCCAAACCGGTACCGGCAAAACACTCGCCTTTGGCCTGCCACTTATCGATCACCTGCTGGCCCAGCCCGGCAAACCCGCGCCCAAAATGGCCAAATCGCTGATCCTTGCACCCACACGCGAGCTGGTGAACCAGATCGCCGACAGCCTGCGCAACCTGACCAAGAACACGAAACTACGGGTCGCTACCGTTGTGGGCGGCCAGTCGATCAACAAACAGATCATGTTCCTATCGCGCGGCACCGACATCCTCGTCGCCACGCCGGGTCGCCTGATCGACCTGATGGATCGCCGCGCCGTTGATATGAGCTCGGTCAAGCATCTGGTGCTGGATGAGGCCGACCAGATGCTCGATATGGGCTTCATCCACGCTCTGCGCCGCATTGCGCCTGAACTGGGCACGCCGCGCCAGACCATGCTGTTCTCGGCCACCATGCCGAAACAGATGGAGGAACTCAGCCGCGCCTATCTGAACAACCCTCAGCGGGTTCAGGTCTCGCCTCCGGGCAAGGCCGCTGACAAGATCACTCAGTCGCTCCACTTCGTCAGCAAACCCGGAAAACCCATCAAATTGCGCGAGATCCTTTCTCAGGACAAGGATGCCCTAACCCTGGTCTTTTCACGCACAAAACACGGTGCCGAGAAACTGATGAGGGGACTAGTCGCAGATGGGTTTAATGCCGCCTCGATCCACGGCAACAAAAGCCAGGGTCAGCGCGACCGCGCGATCAAGGCCTTTCGTTCGGGCGAGATCAACATCCTCGTCGCCACTGACGTCGCCGCGCGCGGCATCGACATCCCCGGCGTGGCGTATGTGATCAACTATGACCTTCCCGAGGTGCCAGACAACTATGTCCACCGCATCGGCCGCACCGCCCGTGCCGGTCGCGAGGGCGAGGCAATCGCCTTCTGCTCGGGCGAAGAGGTCGAGCTGCTGCGTCAAATTCAAAAGCTGATGAAAGCCGATATTCCAGTCGCCAGCGGCACAATGCCGGAATACATCGAGACCAAGAAGCCTGCGCAGCGCCAAAACAGTCGTCGCCGCAACTTCAAACCGAAGGCAGCCAATGGAAGCCCCAAGCCCGGCAATACAAAGCGCCGCCGCCCAAAGCGTCGGCCAGCAGCCTAGTGTAGCGGCCTAAATTTGGTTCGCGCTGCGAAACAATGCTCGCGCTGGCGATAGGCTCGCGCGAGCATATATTCTGAACCGGTCGGCAATTCTAACCGGTGGCTCTAGTTTCCAGAGCTTTGTTGTTCCGCTTCGATTTCACGCCATTTCGCAACGTTGCGGTTATGCTCTTGCAAAGTCTCGGCAAAGGCGTGACCACCGGTCCCATCCGCGACAAAGAACACGAAATTCGTCTGCTCTGGCGCGACAGCAGCTTCAAGGCTTGCCTGACCGGGGTTAGCAATCGGTGTTGGCGGCAAACCGTCGATAACATAAGTGTTCCAAGGCGTTGCACGGCGCAGCTCACTTCTGCGCAAACCGCGACCCAGCGACCCCTGACCTTTGGTGACGCCATAGATCACGGTTGGATCCGTTTGCAGCTTCATGCCTTGGTTCAGCCGGTTCACGAAGACACTGGCAACTTGTCCCCGCTCTTCCGGAACACCTGTCTCTTTCTCGATGATCGAGGCCAGGATCAACATCTCTTCTGGGCTTTCCAACGGTAAGCCATCCTGCCTGCTTTCCCAGGCGGCATTGATCCGCAGCTGTTGTTTGTCCTGCATCGCTTGCAGGACCGCAGCGCGATCCTGGCCAGACGTCACATCGTAGCTGTCGGGTGCCAACATACCTTCGGCCGGAATCTCAGACACCTCGCCGGTCAATGCATCAATTGCTTTCAACGCTTCGACCACCTGCCACGAGGTCACGCCTTCCGCCAGAGAGATGCGATATCGCGTATCAGCCTCTTCCCGTTTTTCAGTGTACGCTGCCGGAATTTCTTCCTCAGAGGCGTCAAACGACGCCACGTCCTCAAAATCCAGCGTTGCCGGGTTTAACTCACGAACCCGGATCTGGGCGCGTGTGACACCGATACGGTACTCAATTTCGGACCCGCATGTGCTGGCGCCACTACTAGTGATCTCGCCGATGATCTGTTCCATCGACGCGCCTTCACGCACCAGGAAACTGCCAGCTTTCAGCTGCTGTGATCTGTCCGTGTAATCTGCGGCCATGCGAAAGATCGTGGCATTGCTGATTGCGCCCTGATCCTCCAGCTCGCGGCTGACATTTGTCATGTTCGAGCCGCTTTTGACCTGCAAGCAGATCGCGGTTTCAAGCGGGCCCTCTTCTTTGTACTGCGTTTGACCCCAAAGGATCAGCCCGCCCGCCAGAAACAGGCCGACTACCAGAACGGTCAGCATATTAGAAGCCAGAGCCCGCCACATTTATCCAACCTTTCCAAAGATCACGCTGGCATTCGTACCGCCGAACCCGAACGAGTTTGACAAAGCCACATCAATCTTGCGCTCACGCTTTGCGTTGGGTGCCAGATCAAGTGCAGTCTCAACCGCCGGATTGTCCAGATTGATCGTTGGCGGCGCAACCTGGTCGCGGATGGCAAGGATCGAGAATATTGCCTCGATCGCGCCCGCAGCCCCCAATAGGTGTCCGGTGGCAGATTTGGTCGACGACATCGTCGCCTCACTGGCGTGATCTCCCAACAAGCGCTCTACCGCGCCCAACTCGATCGTATCCGCCATTGTCGAGGTACCATGGGCGTTGATGTAATCCAGATCGGTCGGCTCCAACCCGGCGCTGCGCAGCGCGGCTTTCATTGAACGCTCAGCACCATCACCGTCTTCGCTTGGGGCGGTGATGTGATATGCATCACCAGACATGCCGTAGCCCAACACCTCGGCATAGATCTTGGCACCGCGGGCCTTAGCGTGTTCGTAGTCCTCAAGAACCACGATGCCTGACCCTTCGCCCATGACAAAGCCGTCACGGTCTACGTCGTAAGGGCGACTGGCGGCTTTGGGATTGTCAGCGTATTTCGTCGAGAGCGCTTTGCACGCATTGAACCCGGCAATTCCGATCTCGCAAATGCAGCCTTCACCACCGCCGGCGATCATTACATCAGCATCGCCTGCGCGGATAATACGGCTGGCATCTCCAATCGCGTGCGCGCCCGTCGAGCAGGCGGTTACGACTGAATGGTTCGGTCCCTTGAACCCGTGGCGGATCGACACCTGACCCGAGGCCAGGTTGATCAAAGCACCCGGAATAAAGAATGGCGACACACGGCGCGGACCTTTATCGCGGATCAAGTTCGCAGTGTTTGCAATCGATCCCAGCCCACCAATGCCTGAACCAATCAGAACGCCAGTGCGCAGGCGATCTTCTTCGTCCTCGGGCGTCCAGCCCGCATCCTTGCATGCCATTTCAGCGGCAGCGATCGAATAAAGGATAAAATCCTCGATTTTCCGCTGCTCTTTCGGTGGCATCCAGTCGTCGGGATTGAACGTGCCATTTGTGCCATCACCACGAGGGACTTCGCAGGCATAGGTCGTTGTGACCCCGCTTGCCTCGGCATCGAATTGCGTGATTGGTCCCGCGCCGGATTCTCCGTCCAGCAGCCGCGACCAGGTTTCCTCGACCCCACTGGCCAAAGGAGTGACCAATCCAAGACCGGTTACAACGACTCTGCGCATGAAGTGCCTCTTGCCTGCTTCCTGTTATGAGAACCGCTCATACCCCGGCCCGGGGTCCGGGGGCAAGAGCAACGGCATGTTCCGCACCGGCATCCTGTCGCCGATGGCGGCGTACAAAACGGTCAATGCCTGTCTGCTCATGCCGATAGAACGAAAAAGCCGCCTCTCCATGAAACGGGAGAGGCAGATCGCAAACCGTTCAGGAGCTATTGAAACTGGGCCACGCGCTCGTGTGCAGCTGTTGCAACTTCCAGCGCTTCGGATAGGTCAACGGTTTTGCGGAACAAGGACCGCCCCACCAAAGCACCTGCGATATTAGGGATATAGGCAAGTCTCGAAATATCGTCAGATGTGCGCACCACACCGCTGGCGATCACTGGCGTGCGGGAGTGCTGCGCCAGACCCGAAATCAGGCCCAATTGCGCCTCGATGTCTTCCATATCGCTATCGATATCGGTGACCAGAATGGCCGCAAACGGCGTGTCGGCAAATGCATCAATGAATGCCTCAGGCGAAAACGCGCTTTGACTGCGCCAACCTTCGGTCATCACAAAACCCCGCCACACATCTACCGCAAGCACGATTTGATCCGGGTACAGCTTGGCCAATTCTTTGACCAGGTTCGGATCCCATGCCGCAAGCGTACCAATAACAATCCGCCCGGCTCCTTTGTCTATCCAGTGCTCCACCTGTTCACGGGTGCGCATCCCACCGGCCAGTTGCACGGGCATTTCCGCTGTGCGGATGATCTCTTCGACCAGCTCGACATTGGTATTCCGACCTTCGATCGCATCGAAATCCGTCAGGTGCATCCATTCGGCCCCGGCCGCAAACCAACTGCGCGCCGTTTCGGTTGGATTCACATGCCAGATCATCGCCTGTTCCAGACGGCCTTTGTCCAGCGTGACACACCGGCCGTTCTGCAATTCCATCGTGGGGTAAATCCTCATGAGCTTGTTCCTCCGCTCAATCGCTCTGAAAATCCAGCATACCATACACGTGAAAGATCATCCCGATTCTACAAGATCGGCACAGTTTGAGCATTTTGCGGCATGTCAGAGTAGCGGCGGAATCACGCTCGGGCCGGCGGCCCGTTCCGCCGCAACAGATGCACGGCCGTGTTTTTGTATTCCGCTTCGCGCAGCAGCACATAACCCAGCTTTTTCGCAAGCTTTTGCGACGCACCGTTGGTCGCGTCGACCATTGCAACCAGGGGCCCTGGCATGATCCGGTCGAACCAGTCATGCGCAGCCTGTGCTGCTTCATACCCCAAGCCCTGACCCTGCACCTCAGGCGCTAAAACCCATCCGGCCTCAGGGAACCCATCGAAATCATCACCCATGTCGCGGTTACCATAGAAGAATCCGGCCTGCCCGATCAGCTTGCGATTCGATTGCTGCAGAACACCCCATTGCCCGAAACCCGCCATATGCCAATGGCCAGCATTCCGCAAAAAGGAATCCCAGGCCTCTCCGCGCGATCGCGGTAACCCACCGATATGCCGCACCACACAAGGGTCGCGCCAAATCTCGGCGAACCTGTCGAAATCTTCTGGCCGCATAGCGCATAGCGTCAAGCGGGCCGTGTTTATCATCGGGGTGGATCTTATCATGCCCTGCCCGCCTGGAATTATGCCTCAGGGGAAACAGTGCAAAGCGTCAAAGCATTGCGCAAGCATGAATTCAGAGCAGGCACAAAAAAACGGCGCTCCCGTTGCCCGGAAGCGCCGTTTTCTTTGACTTCGAAACGCTTAGGACGCTTCGCTGATGAATTTGACGGCGTCGCCAAAGGTCTGGATGGTCTCGGCGGCGTCGTCGGGGATCTCGATGCCGAACTCTTCTTCGAAGGCCATAACCAGTTCTACGGTGTCCAGGCTGTCTGCGCCCAGATCGTCGATGAAGGAAGCATTTTCAGCTACTTTGTCTTCTTCAACACCCAGGTGCTCAACAACGATCTTTTTAACGCGATCTGCGACGTCGCTCATGTCTATTCCTCATTCCATTTCAGGGCGGTACGCCCGGTTCTGCCCTTGCCCGCTCGGGGTGGCTTTGGTTTGCCCGTTCCGGGCGGTTAGGGTCCCGGCTTTCCGGGAAAGTAGAAGGCCGACCTTAGCGACCGACCCCTGCATAGATGCGCCGCCTATAGCACAGTCGACGCAAGAGGCAAACGCTTTCGCACTTGCCCCTTACTGCGTTCACAACATGGCCATACCGCCATTCACATGCAAGGTGCTTCCGGTAACATAAGCAGCCTCAGGACTAGCCAGGTACACGACGGCGGCTGCAACTTCCAAGGGCTCACCCATACGTCCGGCAGGCACTTGCTGCAACAGGCCTGCTTTTTGTTCTTCTGTCAGCTTTTCGGTCATCGCCGTTGTGATAAAGCCTGGGGCGACTGCGTTCACGGTTATGCCTCGTGTGGCAACTTCATGTGCCAAAGCCTTGGAAAAGCCAACCATTCCAGCTTTGGAAGCGGCATAGTTGGCCTGACCCGGGTTGCCAATCGCCCCCACAACGGACGAGATGTTCACAATCCGGCCCCAACGAGATTTCATCATCCCGCGGATCACGCCTTTACACAGTTTCATGGTGGCCGTCATGTTCACGTCAATGACGCTCTGCCATTCGTCGTCTGACATGCGCATAAACAGATTGTCCCGCGTGATGCCCGCATTGTTTACAAGAATGTCGACGGACCCCATGGCCTCGGCCGCTTGTTTTGGCAAAGCTGCAACCGCCTCAGAGTCACTCAGATTGCAAGGCAGTACATGGGCGCGTTCGCCCAGCTCATCCGCCAAAGCCTGCAGATGTTCGACCCGTGTGCCGGACAATCCTACGGTCGCACCTGCATCATGCAGAGCGCGCGCGATATTGCCGCCGATGCCGCCAGATGCACCGGTGATCAGCGCGTTCTTACCTGTCAAATCAAACATTCGGTTTTCCTCTTGGTTCGTCTTGTGTGACGAGTTTTGAGCTTACGATTCGGCCTCGATAGCCTTTTCTACGTCTTCCGGTGTGCCCACAGCCTTGCCCGCAATGGCACGGTCAATCTTTCGGACCATGCCCGACAGAGCCTTGCCCGCACCAATTTCCCATGTCTCGGTCACGCCTTGGGCCGCCATGTATTGCACGCTTTCGCGCCAGCGGACTGACCCGGTGACTTGCTCGACCAGCAATTGCCGGATCAGGTCAGGGTCGCTGACTACGTTGGCACGCACATTTGCGATTAAGGGCACTGCAGGCGCCACTATCTCGACGGCGGACAAAGCTTCGGCCATCACATCTGCGGCAGGCTGCATCAATGCACAATGGAACGGCGCACTAACCGGCAGCATCACTGCGCGTTTTGCGCCTTTGTTTTTGGCAATCTCAGCCGCGCGTTCAACCGCAGCCTTGGATCCGGACACCACGACTTGCGTCGGATCGTTGTCATTTGCGGCCTGACAGACTTCGCCTTGCGCTGCTTCATCTGCAACGGCGCGCACAGCCTCCAGGTCCAGCCCCAGGATGGCCGCCATCGCACCTTCCCCGACCGGCACCGCGCTTTGCATCGCCTGACCACGTGTGCGCAACAAACGCGCTGTGTCGGCCACGGTCAACGCCCCCGCTGCGGCCAGTGCCGAGTATTCACCCAGCGAGTGACCGGCCACAAATGATGCGTTGGTAACCGAAACGCCCTCAGCCTCCAGCGCGCGCATCGCGGCCATTGATGTGGCCATCAGTGCCGGCTGTGCGTTTTGGGTGAGTGTAAGATCGGCAATATCGCCTTCCCAGATTAAGCTGCTCAGCTTCTCCCCCAGCGCTTCGTCCACCTCATCGAATACAGCCTGTGCGGCAGGATATGCCTCAGCCAATGCTTTGCCCATTCCAATGGCCTGGGCGCCCTGCCCGGGAAAAACGAACGCAAGTGTCATTGCAACCTCATGGATGACGTCAAGTTGCGGCGGGGTGTAAACTGACATGGGTCGCTGCACAAGCATTGCGTTTGCCCTGCATTTTGGCACCCTGGCTGTGCATTTCCTCAGGCTTGTGCCTCAACTGGTTGGCATTAGTGTAGGCTCAACCAAGCAACCCCGGAGCAGTCAAGAAATGTCCTCGACCAATACATTCTCCAGCTACGGCAGCGTGACCAAAGCATTCCATTGGCTAACGGCATTATTGATCTTCACCGCCCTACCCCTTGGCTGGATCTCCAATAACTTGGCGCACGCCATTTATGACCCGACAATTCCGACAACCGAAGCAGACATCGCAGCGGCCTCTCAGCTGTTTTCGCTGCACAAGACGGTTGGCGTTACGGTGTTCGTTGTGGCGCTTGCCCGAATTTTGTGGGCAATGACGCAAACCAAGCCAGGCCTTCTGAACGCAGAAAACAAACCCGAGGCTTTCGCCGCTGAGACCGTACATTGGATGCTGTATGCGTCATTGGTTCTGGTGCCGCTGACCGGTTGGACCCACCACGCCGCAACCGAAGGTTTCGCCCCAATCTTGTGGCCCTTCGGACAAAATCTGCCATTTGTACCCAAATCCGCATATCTGGCCGAGGTAACCGCCGGCCTGCACTGGTTGTTCATTTGGGTATTGGTCGGCTCCTTGGCGCTACACATTATGGGTGCCCTCAAGCACCATGTAGTAGATAAAGATAGCACTCTGCGCCGGATGTTACCCGGTCGGTCCGAAGCACCCGAACCACCCAAGCAGACTCACTCTATTGCTCCAGCCATTGCTGGTTTGGCCGTTTGGATAGCCGTTCTGGCAGGCGGTTGGAGCATGGGTATCTTCTCAGATCACTCCTCCCAAGGCATCGAATCCGCTGAACTGGAAGCGGTGCAATCAGACTGGCAGGTCCAGGAAGGCACTCTTTCGATAACCATCACTCAATTGGGCAGCCCGGTGACTGGCACGTTTGCCGAGTGGACTGCTGCCATCACTTTTGACGATCCGCCCGCGCCTGGGCTTGCGGGTTCGGTCGACGTGACAGTGGCCATCGGATCGCTTGCCTTGGGCACGGTGACAGATCAGGCCATGGGTGCCGATTTCTTCGACAGTGGTCAGTTTTCGACCGCGCAATTTGACGCCGATTTGTTCAAAACCGATGCCGGTTACGAAGCGCGCGGCCCTCTGACCATTCGCGACAAAACACTCGACGTGGTGTTGCCTTTTACACTTGAACTGCAGGACAACAGCGCAACGATGCTTGGCGAGCTTGAACTTAACCGTCTGGATTTTGACATCGGAGCTCAGATGCCCGCGGAGGATTCGCTTGCCTTCGCCGTGAATGTCGCAGTCGAATTGACAGCGACCCGAGGCGAATAGTTCCAATCATGAAAAAACCGCCGGGGCGAAGGCCGCCGGCGATCTTTTTGGTGTCTGAAAGGCAGGGTTAATCGGCCTTTTGCGCCTCAACCGAGATCTGGATCTGCACATCATCGCTGACAAAGGGCGCGAACTGGCCCAGATCAAACTCGCTGCGGGTAACGGTGGTGGTGGCATTGAAACCAGCCCAAGGCTTGTTGGCCATCGGGTGTTGATCAACCTTGTTGAGCTTGGCGTCCAGAACGACCGACTTCGTCACACCGTTCATGGTCAAATCGCCGGTGATATTGGCTGTGCCTTCACCGGTTACTTCGATACCCGTCGAAGCGAACGTGATCATGTCGCCCTCGGCCGCGCCGAAGAAATCTTCGGTCATGAAATGATCTTCGCGCGGCTTCCAACCGGTGAACATCTCAAGCACCGGCATGGATACGTTCACGGAAGATGCCGCAGGGTTTTCCTGATCAAACAGGATCTCGCCTTCAAACCCCGAGAACATGCCGGTGGTGGTCGAAAAACCTAGGTGGTCATAGCTGAAAACGACTTGGCTGTGGCTTGGGTCCAGAACGTATTTCTCGGCGCTGGCGAATGCCGACGTCGCCGATACGGCCAGTGCAGCAGCAAGAAGGGTGGATTTCATGACAATCTCCGCGTTTTTGTGTTTGCAAACCGTTTGGGTTGCTCAAAAACAAAATGTGCCGCCTAACGGCGGCACACAAGTACTTTCGATTCACAGAGTCTGTTCCTTTTTGAACAGAATAGAATCTAGGCGAAAATTGTTACGCTCTGGCTCAGTTGCCCTTTCAGCGCTCGGCTGACATCCGCCGATTGCAGCGGTAGTTTCATCAGCAGGCTGCCGTCCACGTCATAAAGCTGCACCTCATCATCGTCGAAACGGGCACCGCCCAGGGTGTCATAGCTGCGGCGCAGTACAGTTTGCGGGCGCCCTTCCTCGTTCTTCTGCAACACCCGAACTTCTTGACGAATGGGATCGAAATAGGCGTCAGGACGAGGATCCAGAATTTCGATGGTCAGAAGACTGACACCAACAATCAGAAACAACATCGATGCCGCCAACTTCAGCGGCCAGACATCTGCACCAACCACCGATCCCGGCATCAGCCACATGGAAAACGCCGACAAGATCAGGAACGCGCCGAAAACACGCGACAGGATCAAGCGGGCTTTCCAGTTTGGTGCAAATGAAATCATCAAGGGCACAGAGTGGTCGAAACGCGTGCCTGACGCTTGTTCTTGGAATGTATTAGTGTTCATCGCGGTCATAACACTTCGCCCTATATAACGCTACCGTCTCAGGTTTTTGTCCGTCCGGGTCGTGCCCGGTATGCGAAACAACTTTGAGCCGAAAAGCGTCAGGAATTGGGCGGCCTAAAGGAAATTGGGCGGCGTCTCGAAGGCATCTGTGGCAGGGCTTGCTACGGACGTACAAAAGTGTATACGGGGCCATCCTTCGCACTATTTATGAATCGCGCAGCCTCTCGTGGCAGGGTCGCGAAGGACGAACTGGCCCGCCTTTGAAATGCGCCTCGATATAAACAGGAGTGAACATGCCACTGTATGAGCATGTAATGATCGCGCGTCAGGACTTGTCCAACACGCAGGCAGAAAGCCTCGTCGAACATTTCGGCACCGTTCTGGCTGACAACGGCGGCAATGTCGTCGACAGCGAGTACTGGGGTGTCAAGACGATGGCCTACAAGATCAACAAGAACCGCAAAGGCCACTATGCCTTCCTGAAGACCGACGCCCCCGCTGGCGCCGTTCAGGAAATGGAGCGCCTGATGCGCCTGCATGATGACGTCATGCGTGTTCTGACCATCAAGGTCGACGGCCACGTCGAAGGCCCGTCGGTTCAGATGCAGAAACGTGACGAACGTGGCGACCGCCGCGAGCGCCGTTGATCAAAGCCTGAAGAAAGGACACTAAACCATGGCCGCAAAACCATTTTTCCGCCGCCGCAAGGTCTGCCCGTTCTCGGGCGATAACGCGCCGAAGATCGACTATAAAGACACCCGTCTGCTGCAGCGCTATGTTTCCGAGCGCGGCAAGATCGTTCCCTCGCGTATCACTGCCGTTTCGGCAAAAAAGCAGCGTGAACTGGCCCGTGCTATCAAGCGCGCCCGCTTCCTCGCCCTGCTGCCCTACGCCGTGAAGTAAGGAGAGACTGACATGCAAGTTATCCTTCTCGAACGTGTAGCTAAACTGGGCCAGATGGGCGACGTCGTTGACGTTAAGCCTGGCTTCGCCCGCAACTTCCTGCTGCCCCAGGGCAAAGCGCTGAGCGCGTCCGAGGCCAACATCGCCTCGTTCGAAGCCCAGAAAGCGCAGCTTGAGGCGCGCAACCTGGAAACCAAGAAAGAAGCTGATGCACTGGCTGAAAAGCTGGATGGCCAGCAGTTCATCGTGATTCGCTCGGCTTCAGATTCCGGCGCTCTGTACGGTTCGGTCACCCCGCGTGATGCAGCCGACGCCGCCACAGAAGCAGGGTTCTCCGTCGACAAAAAACAGGTCGCCCTGATTGCTCCGATCAAGGATCTTGGTCTGCATACTGTCGCGGTTCGTCTGCACCCCGAAGTTACAGTCGAAATCAGCATGAACGTCGCCCGTTCGCAAGAAGAAGCCGAACTGCAAGCGTCCGGAAAATCAATCCAGGAGCTGGCAGCTGAAGAAGAAGCTGCTGCTGAATTCGAGATCGCCGAACTGTTTGACGATATCGGCTCGGCGGCATCGGAAGACGAAGATCTGGCACCCGAAGCGGCTCCGGCTGAAGAAGACGAAGCCAAGGCCTGATCTGGCTGACTTCTAAAATTTGAGGGTCGCGCAGCTTTTGCGCGGCCTTTTTTTATGAGTGTTCGGGACGAGCAACATTTGGCCAGATTTTGACCATAAGCTTGCGGTTTGACACTCGATCCATATCATCATCTCGCGCAGCTTGGAGATCAACATGACAGTATTCTCGCGTCGCCACTTAATGGCGCTCTTGCTTGTGGCCCCTTTGGCCGCCTGCAGCGGGGCAGAGGTGTCTCGTGGGGACCCGCAGACGTTTGATCCCCCACTCTACCCAAATGAAACTCCGGAATTGCGCGCCTCAATCAACAAATGGGCCGATCACTATGAGCTGCCGCGCGAATTGGTTCATAAACTGGCGATCCGTGAAAGCACGCATCGTCCTTGGGCCGTCAACCGCCCGTATTATGGCCTGCTGCAGATTTTACCCGCTACTGCGCGCTCGATGGGCTACTCAGGCAATGCCGAGGGCCTGCTGAATGCAGATACAAACCTGGAATTTGCGGGAAAATACCTGCGTGGCGCATGGCTTTTGTCCGATGGAAACCAACAACGGGCGATCTTTCTTTATGCGAAAGGATTCTATCCCGAAGCTAAGGCCCGCGGCATGTTGGTGGAAACGGGTTTGAGGCCTGCGCCTTAGCGTTTTGAGCCAAAAACCTCTGGATTTGACCAGCAGCCAAGGCCACACAGTGATAAAAATGCTCTAATTACCTGATCCAGTATGGCGAAATGCATAGACAAATCGTGCGTCGCCTTGTCATGTTTTGAAAAGTGTGGTGTTCTCATCGCCGTGAGGTAAATGGGTTCCACTCTAAGGTAATGGCACGCTCGACGACACCATCGGGTTGCCGGATGGGCCGCAGCTGGTAGGCAACATATGGAAATTGTCGATCTAAGCACCCTACCGGATTCAGAAACTCGGTATACTGAGTTTCTGCGACAGATCTGTGAAAAACACGATATGGATCATGCGGCCTATGCTGGCATGAACCCAACTGCGGGCACCGTGGCTGGATATGTGACCTATGGTGATGAGTGGAAAGATCACTACCAGTCGCAAGGTCTGATTATGATCGACCCAACCATTCACATGAGCCGCCGCAGCATCGCCCCTGTGGATTGGAGCCGACTGGAACGCAGCCCCGATTTTCAGCGTGTCTTCAGGGACGCACATGATTTTGGCCTTCCGAGCCAAGGTGTAACGATCCCGGTGCGCGGTCCCTACGGTGATATCGGCCTGCTCAGCGCTACGCGTGACTGCAGTAAGGAAGAATGGCGCAAGCTGTACACGCACGTCATAGGCGATCTGCAGTCGATGGCTGTGCACATTCATGACAACGTTGTTACCTCTGATGAGTTCACGAGCGCGCTTTATCATCCGACATTGTCCACCCGAGAAGCTGAGATCTTACAATGGGTGGCCGCTGGCAAGTCGCAACAGGATATCGGCGATATTCTTTCGATTTCGCACCGCACGGTAGAGGTTCATCTGCGTTCAAGCAGAGAGAAGCTAAGTGCCTTGACGACCCCGCAAGCAGTGGGTCGCGCAATAGCAATTGGCCTGATTACCCCAGGGTAACCTAAAAAATTTCTAAATTCCGCCTAAATACGGGAAACCCCCAATAGAAAAACCCCTTCAAAACGGTAACGTCTAGTTTACCGAACAACCACTCGAAGGGGGAAAGAAATGATCATCGTAGTTGATGGGCTGAACAGACACCTGTTTGGCGAGGTTCTTGACGAAATGTTTGAGTTGAGAGCAAGAGTATTTGGTGGACGCCTGGGATGGGACGTCAAAATCGAAGATGGCAAAGAGATCGACGAATTCGATCATCTGGACCCGGCATATGTAATCGGACTCGACGACGGGGGGAATGTCGTCGCAGCCGTGCGTGCCCTACAGACCACTGGACCTCACATGTTGTCCGACGTGTTTTCCGCCATTCTGGACGGTGAAGCACCATTGCGCAGCGCAACCGTCTGGGAATCGACGCGCTTTTGTGTGGATACCCAACGCCTGAACCGCGGCAAGGACAAGAACTCGGTCGCTTATGCGACATCCGAGCTAATGATTGGGTCTCTGGAATATGCCAAGAATGCTGGCATTCAGGATATCATCACCGTGATTGATCCAGTGATGGATCGCGTTCTGAAAAGATCCGACAACGCACCCTACGACTATGTTGGGAAAAAAGTGCAGATGGGTAAAGTCCCGGCGCTCGCCGCATTGCTGGATTGCTCAGACGAACGCATCTCACGAGTTAGAAACTTCGCTGACATTCACCACGATGTCTTCCTCGAAGAAGAACAGGCGTTGGAGCTGTTCGCAAGCCGGAAAGATGCAGAGCTTAGCCCTGCGAACCACGACCACAAACCACGAACAGACCTTGAAAAGTATTTCGTTGAGCAGATGAGTGCGGCGAAAAACGAAGCTGAAAGGCAAGATGTCTTAAAGCTGATCGAGGCACTGTCTCACACATTCACGCCAGAGCAGAAGACCGCTCTGCTAAAGACCCCCCGTGCTTTTGCTCATGAGGCCTGACCCCCTCACCTCATAGTACAAAGCCACCCATGCGGAGTCGCCTAATTTCAGGCGGCTCCGCTTCTATTTGCGCCCCTTGACGGGGAGGAAGAGGATTATTCCTCTTCCAAATCCTCAACGGCTTTTTGCAGATCGTCTTTGGTAACTTCTTTGTCAGCCACCTGAGCCAGTTCGAAGACATAATCGACAACTTTGTCTTCAAAGATTGGTGCACGCAGCTGCTGCTGCATTTGAGCGTTCTGCTGGACAAACTCGAAGAACTGACGTTCCTGGCCCGGGTACTGGCGGGCCTGGTTCATGATCGCCTGGGTCATCTCGGCATCGGTCACTTCAACTTCTGCTTTCTGACCCAACTCAGCAAGCAGCAGGCCCAGACGCACACGGCGTTCTGCCAGTTTGTTGTGCTCATCCGTCGGCTCGATCGGATCGTGATCATGGCCTTCAACTTCGGGGTTTTCCTCGTGCCAAAGCTGATGTGCGATTTGCTTGGCTTCCGCCTCGACCAATGAGGGCGGCAGATCGAAGGACACTTTGGTGTCCAGCGCGTCCAGCAAGGCGCGCTTCATGACAGCGCGCGACGCACCTGCATATTCCGCTTCCAGCCGCTCCGAGATTTGCCCCTTCAGACCATCAAGATCTTCAGCGCCAAACTTCTTGGCCAACTCGTCATTCAGCTCTGCCGCGACAGGCTCCTTGACCTCTTTGATCGTGCAGCTGAATACGGCGTCTTTACCAGCCAGATGCTCGGCCTGATAATCCTCGGGAAAGGATACGTTAACGTCTTTTTCTTCCTCGGCTTTCACCCCAACCAGCTGCTCTTCGAAACCAGGGATAAAGCTGTTCGAGCCGAGAACCAGCGGGTAATCTTCGGCCGATCCACCTTCGAATTCTTCGCCGTCGACCTTACCAACAAAGTCAAACACGATCTGGTCGCCGTCTTTGGCTTTCGAGCCCTTGCGGCGCGCTTTGAAATCCTGAGCAGTTTCGGCCAGGTTGTTCAGTGCTTCTTCAACGGCTGCGTCGTCGGCTTTGACCACCAGCTTTTCCAGCTCGACCGATTTCAGGTCAACTTCAGGGATCTCGGGCAGCGCCTCGTAGGACATCGCGACCTCAACGTCATCGCCTTCTTTCCAGTCCTCATTGGTCATCTTGACCTCGGGCTGCAGCGCCGGACGTTCGCCGCTGTCTTCGAAATGCTGGTTCATGGCACCGTCGATGGTTTCCTGCATCGCTTCGCCCAGAAGACGCTGGCCAAACTGCTTTTTCAGCAGCGCCATCGGCACCTTGCCTTTGCGAAAACCTTTCATCTCGACTTCAGGCTGTGCTTCGGTCAGTTTCTCGTTGACCTTATTGTCCAGCTCGGCCGCAGATACGGTGATGTTATAGCCGCGTTTCAGACCTTCGTTCAGCGTCTCGGTAACCTGCATTATGGTAGTCCCCATAGGATTCGGGGCGCGCAAAACGGCGCGCCAGGCAAATTTGACGCCTTCTATTTGTCCTGCCGTCTACGTGCAAGGGGCAACTGGCCAATCCGCCCTGTTTTAATGGGGTGTCAGACAAAAAAACGCCCCGGAACTGGCCGGGGCGTGTCTATGCAATACCAGCCGGGATCAGAACCTCCAGCGCGCGCCCAAAACCCAGGCCTCGTTCTTGTCGAAAGACGTACCGTCATCAAAATCATGAGTCCGGTACTTCAGGTAGGCATCGGTGTTGATGCTGTCGATCCGCTGAACAACCGCGACGCCCCAGGACTTGGTGCTGGAGCCGTCGCTTTCAAAGTCAGAGCCATCGTAATAGTCGACACCAACCCCGGTTTTGCCCCAAGACACCCAATCACCTTCGTAAGCAATCTTGCCATACCAGAAACTCGGGTCAGAAACGCCGACCTCTTCCTCATCACGGGTGCCTGCCGCAAAGGTAAAGCTTAACCCGCTGGGCATCAGCACCGAAGCTGACCCGATGGTGTCCTTGCGATCCCCGGAGTTATCGTCACGCGAGCGAACTGCGTAAGCAAGCGATGCCGCGAATTCGATACCTCCAGCAAACGTGGTCTCATAGCCGACGCCGACGTCATAATAGTCATCGTCATCACTGCTGGACAAGATATTCTGACCATAGGCGATGCCAGCTGAGAACCCATTTAAGTCTGGCGTGTCATACCGCACACGACCACGGCGCGAGCCGTCAAAGTTATCGCTGGAATCGCCGACTGTGATGTCACTCAAAACACCGTCCGTTCCGCGGTAGAAAAAGCCCGAGTTTTCATCGTTGGTAAACGAATACAGCGCCGTTCCAACATAAGACAGGTCTGTCTCGGCCGCCCCATCCGACACCATGCTGCCCTGGCCAGCCGAAACTTTACCCCAACTGCCTTTGAGACCGAAATCCACATGCCGAATATCCGAACGCGTCCAACCGCTAAAGTCGGTTCCCAATTGGTTCCATTCGGACGAGCTTGGCAGCCCAAGCGCTGTTTCAAAACGGAATGTAAACTCATTGCTGCCAAACGGTTGCAACAGGCGCAAACCAACGCGGCTGTTCGAAATGGCATTGTCCAACAAACGGGTTTCTGTCTGCTGCCCGTCGTCGACGGATATGATGGCAGGGTTGAGCTGGCCGTATAACAGGACGTAGCCACCACTATTGTTTTCATATTTCAGCTCAGCCGCGGCGGGAAGTGCCGTTGTAGCGGCCAATACTGCGGTTATGGACGAGAGTTTTAGATTGAAGGTCATTTCACTCACCTTGAAAGATTCCGATTTCCGGTACTGCTCAGATGATTATAGATCGCGAGCGTTCCAGTGGTCGCTGATCCGTTCTAAGCTAGCATTGTATTTTCGCAACAAAAGAACGCGCAAGCTTTGAAAAAATGATTTCACTTACAGGTACTTATAACATCATACACGAGTCGGCGCAGAGTCGGACAAACAAATTGTGCCGTCGACCGAGATAACTGGTGAACACCTGCTATGCAGTAACGCACATAGGTGTCGCTTTCTGTTCAACGGGTTGAAACTCAGACGTTTCTTGCTCAACGCGTTCAGGTACTTAACTGCTTGAAAACCTCTGGGAGCTGTTCCGGTATATCTTCCGCAATCAGACCCGGACCAAAAAGCCGAGCGCATTCGACATGTAACCAAGCACCCGTTTCGGCAGCCTGCATCGGTGCGAACCCGCGCGCCAGCAATCCGGTGATGAACCCTGCCAACACGTCGCCCGACCCTGCCGTCGCCAGCCAAGGTGCAGCCCGGTCATAATGTGCCGAATTGATCACGCACCGCCCGTCCTGTGCGGCAATGACAGTATCCGGCCCTTTGAACAGGATCACACACCCTGCCCGCGCGGCGGCCTCTCGCGTGGCATCAACCTTGGAATAAGCCGGACCTATGGTCGGAGTTGCAACCAACTTCTCTGAGATATCGGGGAACAGCCTCGCGAATTCACCGCCATGTGGGGTCAACACGCAATTCTCGTGTAGTTGGGCAAACAGCTCCGCGGGGTTGTCCGCAAAAGCGGTCAACGCATCCGCGTCCAGAACCGTCGCGCGCCCAGCTTCCAAAGCAACTGGCACGAGTTCGCGCGCACGCTCTACCCCCAGACCGGGACCAAGGCAGAGGGCGTTCAGTCGTTCATCTTGCAATACAGCCGACAACGCGTCAGACCCTTCGACCTGCCGCAACATGATGGCCGTCACCTGCGCCGACACTTCCGTCTGCGCGTTCGGGGGTACGCCCAAAGTTACCAACCCCGCCCCGATGCGCAGAGCCCCGCGCGCGGCCAGCCGCGCTGCCCCGGTTTTTCCAGGATTACCAGAGAGGATCAGAGCGTGGCCGTTTGTGTATTTGTTGCCCCCCAAGAGTTTGTCAAATCGATTGAGAGGGTTGGCAAGCGTTACGACTGCTCGATCTTCGGCCGCAGATTTTTCAGCTTCCTCCCTAATCTCTTCTCCAGTTTGTGGTTTTCGTTCTGGATCGTTCACATATCCGACAACGTCCGCGAACGTTGGAAAGGCTTTTACAGGCAACCCAATGTCCTTGACCACGACTTTTCCTGATCTTTCAGAGCCATCCGAAAGGTAGTGACCGAGTTTCGACCGGTGAAATGAGACGGTCAGGTCGGCTTTGCCGGAAACCCCTAACGGTTGTCCGCTATCCGAGCATAATCCAGACGGTACATCCACAGCGACTGCAACAAAATGCGGATGGCGCTTATGAAGATATGATAGCGAGTATGAGACACTCTTGGGAATTGGGCGTGTCAGGCCGGTTCCAAACAATGCATCGATGTGCAAGTCGCAGTTTGGCAACCAAAATCCCTCGCGTACGGGTGCGACCGCCCCCAATTGACACCAACGCTCGTAGTTCGTCCGTGCATCCGGTGGCAGCTTCTCGGGGTCTCCAAACAGAAAGACCTCAACCTCCCACCCCCACTGCTTGAGCAACCGCGCAACGACAAACCCATCGCCGCCATTGTTACCCGGTCCGCACAAAACAACTGCCTTACCGGAGGTTTTTGCCAACTCTGGCCATTCCTCGAAAATTGCTTCGACAACGCCCTGCCCGGCCCGTTCCATCAGTTCCAGACCTGTCACCTGGTCGGACGCGATTGCGGCCTGCTCAATCGCCCGCATCTGCGCCGCTGTCAGCAATTCTGTCATCTCAAACCCTAACCCGATTCAATTTCGATTACTTTTTGTGCAAACCGACTAAAATTTCACCTGCCGATTGATTTCAGTACTTCCACCGCTGATCAATTCGGCAATCGCATTGCTGCACGATCTTAGACGTGATCACTGCCATTCTGACAACCATGCGAGGTGAGCCGGGATGAAAAAGATCGAAGCGATCATCAAGCCGTTCAAACTGGACGAAGTGAAAGAGGCATTGCAGGACGTTGGTGTCCAGGGCCTCAGCGTGATCGAAGTCAAGGGCTTCGGTCGTCAAAAAGGCCACACCGAATTGTATCGCGGTGCAGAATACGTGGTCGACTTCCTGCCCAAAGTAAAAGTCGAAGTCGTTCTGGACGACGATCAGGTGGATGCCGCAATCGAGGCAATTGTCTCGGCGGCCAAGACAGACAAAATCGGTGACGGCAAGATTTTTGTCTCGCCAGTTGAACAAGCCATCCGTATCCGTACCGGTGAGACCGGCTCGGACGCGCTGTAATTGAACAATCTCAAATCAGAGGAACCAAGAGAATGAGCAAGGACGCAGTTCTTCAGCTGATCAAGGACGAAGGCGCAGAATATGTCGACGTTCGTTTCACCGACCCGCGCGGCAAGCTGCAGCACGTGACCCTGATGGCCGATCAGGTTGACGAGGATTTTCTGGAAGAAGGCTTCATGTTCGATGGCTCGTCCATCGCCGGCTGGAAGTCGATCGAAGCATCTGACATGAAGCTGATGGTCGATACGGACAGCGCCTATGTCGATCCGTTCTATGCAGAAAAGACCATCTGCGTGCATTGCTCGGTCGTCGAACCCGACACCGGCGAAGCTTACGAACGTGACCCGCGCGGTACCGCACAGAAAGCCGAGGCATACCTGAAGTCCTCGGGTATCGGCGACGCAGCATACTTTGGTCCTGAAGCAGAATTCTTCCTGTTCGACGACGTCCGTTTCTCGAACAGTATCAACAAGGTATCCTACGAAGTTGATGCAACAGACGCATCATGGAACACCGACACCGAATACGAGATGGGCAACATGGGTCACCGTCCGGGCGTCAAGGGCGGCTACTTCCCGGTCAACCCGATCGATGAAGCGCAAGACCTGCGTTCAGAAATGCTGTCAACCATGAAGCGCCTGGGCATGAAGGTTGACAAACACCACCACGAAGTTGCCTCGTGCCAGCACGAGCTGGGTCTGATCTTTGACAGTCTGACCAAACAGGCCGATGAGCTGCAGAAGTACAAGTACGTGATCCATAACGTCGCGCATGCTTACGGCAAATCGGCCACCTTCATGCCAAAGCCGATCGCAGGTGACAACGGCACCGGCATGCACGTCAACATGTCGATTTGGAAGGAAGGCAAGCCGCTGTTTGCGGGCGACAAATACGCTGATCTGTCGGATGAAGCCCTGTGGTTCATCGGTGG
This sequence comes from uncultured Ruegeria sp., assembly GCF_947489545.1. Lineage (NCBI taxonomy): Bacteria > Pseudomonadati > Pseudomonadota > Alphaproteobacteria > Rhodobacterales > Roseobacteraceae > Ruegeria > uncultured Ruegeria sp. The sequence goes on from NZ_CANLDZ010000002.1 coordinate 264,759, forward strand.
TGTTCTGAAACACGCTAAGACCCTGAATGCCTTCACCAATCCATCGACCAACAGCTACAAGCGCTTGATCCCTGGCTTCGAGGCCCCCGTTCTGCGCGCCTACTCGGCACGTAACCGGTCGGGTTGTGTCCGTATTCCATGGACCGAAAGCCCCAAGGCCAAGCGCGTCGAGGCCCGTTTCCCCGATCCGGCTGCGAACCCTTACCTTGCGTTTGCTGCTCTGCTGATGGCCGGTCTGGACGGGATCAAGAACAAGATCGATCCGGGCGAAGCCATGGACAAGAACCTCTACGATCTGCCCGCCGAGGAATTGGCCGACATCCCAACCGTTTGCGGCAGCCTGCGCGAAGCTCTGGAAGCTCTGGCATCCGATCACGACTTCTTGCTGCAAGGCGACGTGTTTACCAAAGACCAGATCGACGGCTACATCGCATTGAAGATGGAAGAAGTCGAAACCTACGAGCACACACCGCACCCTGTAGAATACGGAATGTACTACAGCTGCTAAGCAATAGGCTTTTGAAGACTTGAATGGGCGCCGTTGGTTCGGCGCCCTTTTTCCGTTTGATAACAAGTCGAAAGCAATCACCTTGACTGGCACGCCCGAACGTCGGAGCCTTTACCCGAGAAACCGCGATCGAAACTCTGGGAGAGTTCCATGCGCCTGATGTTAAAATTCACAATCCCGGTCGAAAAGGGCAACCAAGCCGAAAAAGACGGAACGCTTGGGCAGGCGATTGCCGCCTTGGTTAAAGATGTTAACGCGGAAGCGGCCTATTTTGCGCTAGAGGGCGGCAAACGGATGGGCATCGTTATCTTCGAAGAAAACGACCAAGCCCGCATGCCCGTAATCAACGAACCGCTATTTGCGGCCCTTGACGCTTCGATCGAAATTCAACCTGTTCTAACGGCAGATGATTTGCAGCGTGGATTGTAAAGTTATCAATCCGTACCGGGCTGCGTCGGCTGGATGCAAACCGTCCAGTTGATCCGGGCTCGATGCTCAAAAGGAAAATGCTCATGCTACGTTTCGCCTCTCTGATTGCCTGTGCACTTGTACTGCCATTGGGCGCGCTGGCCGCCCCTTGCGGCAATACCAGCGCTGGCTTCGAGGCGTGGAAAGCCGATTTCGCCAAGCAAGCGCGCAGATCGGGTGTGAAAAAGAAAGGACTGCAGGCTCTTGCGCAAACCCAGTACGCAACACGCACGATTGCTGCCGACCGCAATCAAAAAAGCTTCAAGTACTCGCTGGACAAGTTCATGCAAGTGCGTGGGGCCAATACTATCGTAGCGCAAGGGCGCAAACGCAAAGCTCGGAACCCGCAATTCTACGCTGCTCTTGAACGGCAATATGGCGTCCCCGCGGGCGTGCTGATTGCCATTCACGGCATGGAAACCGGCTTTGGGAACTTCATGGGAGATAGTCAGGTTGTGTCAGCAATAACCACTCTGGCCTATGATTGTCGCCGATCCGAGTTCTTTGTTCCGCACGCGATTGGTGCCTTAAAGCTGGTCGATCAGGGCAGCATCACAATGGCAACAAAGGGGGCAAAACATGGCGAGCTGGGCCATACACAATTCCTGCCCGGCAACGCACTTACGTATGGAGTCGATGCCACCGGCGACCGGCAGGTGGACTTTTACAACATGACCGACGCGCTGGCCTCGACCGCGAATTTCCTGCGTAAGAAGGGCTGGAAACCCGGTCGTGGCTATCAGCAGGGGCAGCCGAATTTCGTGGTGATTCAGCAGTGGAATGCGGCGACGGTTTACCAGCAATCCATCGCGATTATGGCCGCCCGAATCGACGGGTGAACGCGCCATGGTTCTGAGCGCCCAAAAACTCAATTCAGCCACATTCTCGCCATAGTGGCGAACAAAGCCCTTAGTTTCATGGTTTCCAAAGCGTAATCAATCTTTGTATTTTTTGTTTTTTTTGCATTTATTGCCAAATTCTCCCCCAGATCGACCGTTAGAATGATCTTCCAGACGAAATGCGATAAGGGACAAAGCAGTGGCTCGGAAGAACAGCTACCATGGCGGCCTGCAATTCGACGGCGACACTGAAGGCGCGATCGAGCGGTTCGGCACAATCGTCGCCGCAACGCTGGAAGACTACGGCCATCTGGTCGAGCGTAAAGCGTTGCTGAGCGAAACAGAGGCCAGCATCGTATCCAGCCAATATATGGTGCGTTTGTCCCTGGATACTGATACCGGTGACGAAGAAGACCGCTATGAGCGTATGGACCGTGCCGCAGGATTGAAGACAATCGTAAGACCGTATGTCTCAAGCCCCCGAAACAGGATGGCTATCACGGTTACACCCGTATCCCCGCTTATGGACGACGCCGAAGTGTCCGAACTGATGCTCGTGGTCATCCTCTACCGTATGGTTGATATCTGTTCGACCCGACGTGTCGAGTGGCTGTCGCCTCACACCGTTCTGACCATCGAACAGTTCATGAGCGCGTTTGACACCCTGGCTCCAAGCCGACAGCGTGACAGAAAGCAGATCTTTAGGTCGGTGACAGGTCAGTTCGCCGGATTGGACATCGCTGACCCTGATATTGAAGACACCGATACCCCGGAAACAGCACCTCGACCTATTCAATTGTCTGACGAGCAACTTCTGAGTATCGCCTTCCGGACGGAAGAGCAGGAGCCTGCCGCAGTCGACACCCACGCCACGACCGAGGAAGATGATCCCGAACGGCCAAGCGATGTGTTGCGGCTAAGCAGCTGGTGCGTGACAGGTGTTATTGCCAGCGTGTCGACCCCGATCGCAATGTCCATGGCCGCAGTCAATCTGATCCGCGGCGAAGATTTCCGCCTCAACACTCAAGTCCTGGTCTTTACGGTCGCCATCGTCGCATTGAACGCCAGCAATGCGTTTGCCGATGTTGCCGTTGTGCTGGGCATGTAAGCAAACTACCCAAGACCCTCCTAGGAGACCCCGCCGTCAGGCGGGGTTTTCCATTTCTGGCAGGCTGTCAGCGGCCAGAACATAAGTATGGATCGAAAACACAACTGCGCCTGTTTCTGGCAGGCGCAGCAATGTCTGCCGCTCGCTGCGCAGGTAAGATTTGGTGGCACGGTCGCGAGTTTTGCGCGGCTCACTGGCACTACGGGGCTGAAAAAGTTCAGGGTCCTCATACCATAAAACATTGAACCGCCAGAGCGGCCGATCCGGCCGAATACCGTCAAACAGTCGCTGTACCCGCCGGGCAATATCGGCATCATAGCTGGCGACCGGCACATGAATATCAACAAGCGGTCGCATAAATTTCTCTGACAATCGCCAACTGGCTGGAAAGCAGAGGATCGCCCCTGTCAAAACATGTTCATCACCCTGCTTTTGCAGAATACAGAAATCCTCCTGCACCAATCTGCAGAGCGTTTCCAAAGGCTTAGTCCGATCGATACGAACCGTCACCCCATCTGGTCGCTGTGAGTGATCGATGGCCCCCGGATAGGCTTGGATCAAAACCAGATCCAAAAGCTCCTGCGCTGCGGGTTCTGCTCCAGCGCTTAACGCCAAGACTTCTTCAAGCCGTTCATCCAGCAATGCTTCTCGCCGCTGCATCTGCGCCGCAAAGGCATCATCCTGATGCAGCCATGTTTCCATTTGGGCCGGTTGAACGCCCAGCAAGGCACGCGGACTGAACGGGTCGTAGGGGATTTTTTCCTGCAAAATGATAGCCATAGACCTGATTTACCATGTGCTGAGCTTGGTGTCGGTCAAAAAGCGACAACCAGATCGTCGCATTTTTCTCAGACGGGGTATTGATGAATCCGCAGGCTTGACCAGCAAGCAGGGAGGCTAGCTGTGAACCATCACTATCGGGATACCCGCAAGATTGATCCAACCCGAGGCGACACATTGGGTGATGGCACTCCCAATGACAACGACCGGATCGAAATCGGGCCGCCTCAACTGGCCTTTGATGAATGGGCGGCTGCCGGGCTGGTGCTTCCCAACCTTGAACGGATGCGGGAATACCGTTGGAAACGGTTGACTCAAGCCGTGGTTGATCGCGGCTATGGCGGGTTGCTGATGTTTGATCCCTTGAACATCAGATACGCCACAGACAGCACCAATATGCAGCTATGGAATACCCATAACCCATTCCGGGCGGTGCTGTTGTGCGCCGATGGCTATATGGTGATCTGGGACTACAAAAAGTCTCCGTTCCTTTCCACATTCAACCCTCTGGTGCGCGAGCAACGCTCGGGCGCTGATCTTTTCTATTTCGACCGGGGTGACAAAACGGATGTAGCGGCAGATGTATTCGCGAACGAGGTGCGTGCACTGATCGATACGCATGGCGGAGGCAACAAACGGCTGGCGGTGGACAAGATCATGCTGCACGGGTTGCGCGCGCTCGAGTCGCAAGGCTTTGAAATCATGGAAGGCGAAGAAGTTACCGAGAAGACACGCGCCGTGAAAGGTCAGGACGAAATTCTGGCAATGCGCTGCGCCAGCAACGCCTGTGAAAGTGCGGTGGCCGAAATGGAGAGATTCGCACGCGCCAATGTCGGAGACGGCAGAACTTCCGAAGACGACATTTGGGCGATTTTGCATTCCGAAAACATCCGTCGTGGCGGCGAATGGATAGAAACCCGGTTGCTATCCTCGGGCCAGCGCACAAACCCATGGTTTCAGGAATGCGGCCCACGGATCACCCAGCAAAATGAAATCATTGCGTTTGATACGGACCTGATCGGCTCGTATGGAATTTGCGTCGACATTTCCCGCACGTGGTGGATTGGGGACCGAAAGCCCCGCCCAGACATGATCTACGCCATGCAACATGCACATGAACACATCATGACCAATATGGAGATGTTGAAACCCGGCGTGATGATCCCCGAACTGACGGCGAATACGCACAAACTTGACGACAAGTTTCAGGCACAGAAATACGGTTGCCTGATGCACGGTGTAGGCCTGTGCGATGAATGGCCGTTGGTGGCTTACCCCGACAAGGCTGTTGCTGGTGCCTATGATTATCCGTTGGTGCCGGGGATGGTGTTGTGCGTCGAGGCTGCTGTTGGCGAGGTCGGAGGGGATTTTTCAATCAAACTGGAAGATCAGGTCCTCATTACCGAGGATGGCTATGAGAACCTGTCCAAGTATCCGTTTGACGCCCAACTAATGGGTCTTGAGTGAGGCGGGAACCTCAATTCGGCCAGTTAGACCGCCGGACATTGCCATGCCAGTCTTCGATGTCCACGCTTGTCTGGCTCGTCGTGTTGGAATCAGCGACAGGCCAAGCCTGACCAAGGGCAAATCCCAATGCGCCCGTCATCAGTATCGCGATCAATGTTCCAAGACGCATCCGAGACGCTTGGGGTGCTAAAGCTGTATGTGTCATCTGAGCCTCCTAAGTAAATCGACTACAAAGCCAAGATGGGTTCGGGCGTTAAATTAGTGAAACGAATGTTTGTTAGGGAAAGCATCATATTTTGTGATATTTATCATGAAGCGGCTTTTGGCACCGGACGAGGCTAAGCTTCGCTGTTATGCGTTTTCCAAGTCCCAGTCAAAATTACCTTCACACTCCTCACCTTCCCGTTACGCCTTTGACATAAGGGTTGTGACACGCCGGGGTAGCCCACAGTATTGACCGTGCTTCCCCCAGCAAACCAAGGAGCCGATATGCCCACGGAACGCATTACTTTTGCCGGACATGACGGCAGCCAGCTGGCCGCGCGCCTTGACCTGCCCGACGGACCCGTGCTGGCCACAGCTTTGTTTGCACATTGCTTTACCTGTTCCAAAGACATCCCCGCCGCGCGGCGTATCTCTGCACGGTTGGCGGCCATGGGTATAGCTGTATTACGGTTCGATTTCACCGGACTCGGCCATTCCGGAGGCGAGTTTGCGAACACGACTTTCACATCAAACGTCGAAGACCTGATTTCAGCAGCTCAGTTTTTGGCAGGGCGAAACATGGCCCCTGCCCTTTTGATCGGTCATTCTCTGGGCGGCGCTGCTGTCTTGCGAGCGCGGGCGGGCATCCCGTCGATCAAAGCCGTCGTAACCTTGGGTGCACCAGCAGATCCCGGTCATGTGTCCCATCATTTCGAAGCAGCGTTGCCGCAAATTCAAAAGGAAGGAAGCGCCGAGGTTGCACTTGGCGGGCGGCCTTTCCGAATTGGCAAGGCGTTTGTAGATGATATCTCAGAGGCCGCATTGACACCCGCAATCGAGGATCTCAAAGCCGCATTGCTGGTCTTACACGCCCCGCGCGATGAAACCGTAAGTATCGACAATGCTGCTGCGATTTTTATGGCCGCGAAACATCCCAAAAGCTTCGTCACCCTCGATGACGCCGATCACCTGGTTACGCGTGCCGCTGACGCAGAATATGCGGCAGATGTCATCACAGCGTGGGTGTCGCGTTACGTAAGCCTGTCACCGCCTGCCCCACCGCCGGGCGCACCAGAAGGGGTCGTGCGGGTCACCGAAGCAGACCCGACCGGCTTCTTACAGGACATCCAAGCTGGCCCGAGCCATCACGCAGTCGCAGATGAACCCGTGTCTTATGGCGGAACGGACCGGGGCATGTCCCCCTATGGCTTTGTCTCGGCCGGACTGGGAGCCTGCACCTCGATGACCATCCGCATGTATGCCCGCCGCAAGCGCTGGCCTCTGAACAGCGTGAGTGTCGATGTGTGTCACGACAAAGTTCATGCACAGGATGCCGGACTGGCAAATGAAGGCAAAGTGGACCAGTTCCGCCGCAAAATTCGGCTGACCGGGCCACTGGATCAGGAACAGCGCGCACGCCTGTTAGAGATTGCGGACAAGTGTCCTGTACACCGAACGCTGGAAGGATCTGCGCATATTACAACCGAACTGCTCCCCTGAGCGCACCACTGTTTGCGTTTCAAGAACAGTTCTAGTGCTCAGGGCGACGATCAACGGATCGGCGGCGGTATCGATCTACAAGCGCGGCCCATGCCAACACAGCGTCCAGCGCAAAGAAAAACCCGCACCTGGATCACTCCAGGCGCGGGTTTGTTTTTGCAAAAATCAGGGATTATGTGCGGGCGTTACCTACCAATTTCCACAAACCCGGGATCAGCAGTGCAGCAAGGCCCAGCTTGATCGCATCACCGACGAGGAACGGCGTCAGACCCCATTCCAGGATCGGCTTGTCCCAGCCGTACAGCTGACCCAGCCACAAGAGGCCAGGTACGTAGATCAGTACGTTCGCCAGCACCAGCGCCAGTGCCATCTTACCGACCGAGCGGTCCCAACCGCGCGCGGCCAATGCGCCCAGCATTACGGTTGCCAGCACGTAGCCGACCAGATAGCCGCCCGTGCCGCCCATCATATAGGTCAGGCCAAACTTCTCAGCTGATGAGCCTGCAAAGACGTCAAAGCCAAGCGCGCCGATCAGAAGGTAACCCATCATGGTGACCAAACCCAGACGTGCACCATAAGCGGTACCGATGGTCAAAACGGCAAAGGTGCCCATCGTAATCGGAACCGGCCACATCGGCACTTTGATTTTGGCAGCTACGGCCAGAGCGACAATGCCCAGTGCAACCAGAACCACCTGTTTGACGCGCAGCGCCGTTCCTTCACGCGGGCCAAATGCGTTGGCCAGTACGTTTGCATTCATGTTATTTCTCCCTAAACGGACCGAGATTCTGCGACAGGAATGCCCTGCCCGCGCCGCATCTGCAAGATGATTACGCTATCGCAGCATATATTCCGTGTGCATTTCGTAGGATTTTCGCGGCCCGGACACGGTCCAACGCACATTCCAACGCGGCCATGTCGAGAAATCGTAAGCCGCATCGTAGCTGTCGGGCGGGCAATCATGGTGATCTTTTGCCGTTGCCACGCCCAGCTTCAGCGCATGGAAATACCGACCGTCGTCAAAGTGAATTTCGATGTGATCGCCCCCGTCACGCCATAGGTATCGACGTGTGCCGGTCATTTCCGGCTGTCCCGGAATGCGCAGCTTCACCTGTTCATCATAGATCAATCCACCATCTGTCTGGCGCAGAACTGCCTGACCTATAGCCTGCACGATCTGCCCAGCCCTTGCGTCCCGAATGGTGCGTGTCAGGTTCCAACGCCCTTCAAAATCAGACATTCGGCTTGGCAGGCTCACTTGTCGTAGGTTCCGTCAGTTGTCGCACCGGCATCATCAACGAAACGTATGGTATCTCCGCTTTTCTGAACGTCGTAGCAGGCCCAAAGATCCGAAGGCGGCCAGAGCGAGCAATAACGATCCTCGCGCACGGCCCAGCGGCCCGAACTGGGACGTCCCGAATAGTACTGCGTCAGCATAGTGTCGTCGAAGGTCTGCCAGATACCTTCGCCATAAGTAAGCTTGTGGCCGGACAGTGCCGCAAGGATCTCATCGCCGGACAGTTTGCGAAACTCTTCCGCTGCCAGAAATCCGGGCCAGATCGCCAAAATCAGGGCAAACCGTCTCATTCGTGAACTCGCGCCTTGTTCCCTTGAGCGCGTGCGTTTAAACCCCGCGCCATCGCCTCATGCCAAATCACAAAAAGGTGCCGCTGCCAATGATTCCACGTTATTCCCGCCCCGACATGGTCGCCATCTGGTCGCCCGCGACCAAGTTCCGCATCTGGTACGAGATTGAGGCCCATGCCTGCGATGCGATGGCGGATCTGGGTGTCATCCCGCGCGAAAATGCCGATGCCGTGTGGAAGGCCAAGGACGTGGAGTTCGACGTGGCGCGTATCGACGAGATTGAGGCCGTCACCAAACACGACGTCATCGCCTTCCTGACGCATCTGGCCGAGCATGTGGGCAGCGACGAAGCACGTTTCGTTCACCAGGGCATGACCAGCTCGGACGTGTTGGACACCTGCTTCAACGTGCAACTGACCCGCGCCGCTGACATTCTGATCGCCGATCTCGAAGGTCTGCTGGCTGCTCTGAAGCGCCGCGCAATCGAACACAAAGAAACGATACGCATCGGCCGAAGCCATGGTATCCACGCCGAACCCACCACCATGGGGCTTACGTTCGCCCGCTTTTACGCCGAGATGGATCGCAACCTGTCCCGCATGCGCGACGCCCGCTCCGAAATTGCAACTGGTGCGATCAGCGGTGCGGTCGGCACCTTCGCCAATATCGATCCGCGCGTCGAAGAACATGTCTGTGATCAACTGGGGCTGGTGCCCGAGCCAATCAGCACGCAGGTCATCCCGCGCGACCGGCATGCCGCCTTCTTTGCGACGTTGGGCGTTATCGCCAGCAGCATCGAAAACGTCGCCACCGAAATCCGCCACATGCAGCGGACCGAGGTTCTGGAGGCCGAGGAGTTCTTCTCAAAAGGTCAAAAGGGCTCGTCCGCAATGCCGCATAAGCGTAACCCGGTTCTGACCGAAAACCTGACCGGCCTGGCCCGTCTGGTGCGCATGGCCGTCGTGCCTGCGATGGAGAACGTGGCGCTGTGGCACGAGCGGGACATTTCGCATTCCTCAGTCGAGCGCAACATCGGCCCTGACGCGACCGTCACGCTGGATTTCGCCCTGTCGCGACTCACCAGTGTCATCGACAAGCTGGTCGTCTACCCCGACAACATGCTGGCCAACATGAACAAGTTCCGCGGTCTGGTCATGAGCCAGCGTGTGCTTCTGGCCCTGACCCAAGCGGGCGTCAGCCGCGAAGACGCCTATCGTCTGGTTCAGCGCAACGCGATGAAAGTTTGGGAAGAAGGCAAGGATTTCAAAACCGAGCTTCTGGGTGATGCGGACGTGATTGCTGCGCTGAGCCCCGAGGAAATCGAAGAAAAATTTGACCTCGGCTATCACACCAAACATGTCGACACGATTTTCGCACGTGTATTCGGCGAATAGGCACCCTTTTTAAGTGTCCTGTCGGGCCCGGATGCTGTCCGGGTCCTGATCTTTTGCCAGGTCGGCAAAAGTGCGTTACCCTCGACCGGCATTTTCCTTGAGGGAGAACCACCATGGTCCGAACCATATTGTGCTCATTCGCGCTTGTGTGCTTGGCGTCCGCCAGCCTCGCCTGCAGTGGCCATTCCAAGCAAACGCAATCCTGCGCTCCGGGCGCTTCGTGGGACAGTGAATCCCAAAGCTGTCAAAAAACCGTCAATAGCTGACATTTTTTTGTCCGCATTGTGAATAGAATCCACCGATCCGGTGTTAGCTTTTTAGATGATCACACTATGATTTCTAAAGCAGCCCCGAGAACGGAGTAGGAAAATGCGCCTCGTATTAGCTTCAGCAATTGCACTTCAAGCCTTTGCCTTTGCCCCAGTTGTTCATGCCGCAGGTGGCGACAGCAACCCACCAAAACCGACCAACACAACCAAGAAATGCCTGTTTGGACGCGTCTTTGACGAAGCGGCAGGCCGGTGTGTCAAGCCGAACAAAAGCAATTTCACCGAAGATCAACTGTACGATGCAGTGCGCGAACTCGCCTATGACGGTCAGTACGTAAACGCCCAGGACATTCTGCGGGTCATGGACCAGGACGACGATCGCGTCCTGACGTATTGGGGTTTCACCTACCGTAAGATGGGCGAACTGGAACTGGCCAACGCATTCTACGAAAATGCCATCACGACCAACCCGGACAACATCCTTGCCCGCAGTTATATGGGACAGGGCTTTGTTTCAGAAGGCAAAACCGAACTCGCGATTGAACAGTGGCGCGAAATCAAAGCGCGTGGTGGCGAAGGAAGCTGGGCCGAAGCGTCTCTGCGCGAAGCGATCCGGACCGGGCTGACATACAGCTACTAAGCTTTAGCCTTTCTTTACCCGACTCTCCGTATTCTGCCTGTGGAACTCATTTTGGCACCGCAGGCAGATGCAGGACACAAACGCATTAGTACAAATGGCGCCGGGGGCAAAACCTCCGGCCGTCGATGGGGATGGCACCGCAGCCCAGGTTGTTCCCCGCACGCTCAACGCTCGGCAAAAGGCGGCAATTGTTGTGCGGCTTTTGTTGAACGAGGGCGCAGATATCCCATTGGAAGATCTGCCCGACGATTTGCAGGAAAAGCTGACACGCCAATTGGGCGAGATGGGCCTTGTGGACCGCGTCACCTTGGACTCGGTGGCCCAAGAGTTCGGAGATGCCTTCGATAACATTGGTCTGTCGTTTCCGCATGGGCTTGCCGGTGCTTTGGACGCGATCAATGGCAAGATTGCTCCGGCGACCGCCGCCCGATTGCGCAAAGTTGCGGGAGTGCGCCAGATCGGTGACCCATGGCAGCGCCTCCGCGAGATCCCGGCCGAGGATCTGGCGGCCATGGCACGGGCCGAAAGCACCGAAGTCGCGGCCGTGATATTGTCCAAACTGGAGACTGCGAAGGCCGCAAAATTGCTTGGCCTTCTGCCCGGGCCGGTCGCCCGTCGGATTACGTATGCCGTTGCCAAAACAACCAATGTGACGCCCGAAGCTGTCGAACGCATCGGCTGGTCTCTGGCAGCACAGCTGGATCAGCTGCCAGCGCAGGCGTTTACCGATGGCCCTGGGGCTCGCGTCGGGGCGATCCTTAATCAATCCGCCTCAACAACCCGCGATGGTCTGCTGACAGCGTTGGATGAAGAAGATTCAGAATTCGCCAGTGTCGTGCGGCAGTCGATCTTCACATTTGCTCATATCTCAAGCCGCATCGTGGCCCGCGACGTGCCCGCGATTCTCAGAGAGGTGGATCAACCCGTTCTGGTGACCGCTTTGGCCGGGGCCGCGGCGGATGATGACAAGATATCGGTCGAGTTTTTACTATCCAGCATGTCCTCGCGCATGGCCGACAACATTCGGGAAGAAATCGCTGAGCGCGGTCGTGTCAAGCAATCAGAAGCGGAAGATGCGATGACACAGATCGTTGGTACCATTCGAGATATGGTCGACGAGGGGACAATTTCCCTGATTGAAACGGATGACGACGACGAGGAAAACTAAACTTGGCTACAGTGGCTTAGTGGGATTCGTCGCTTGCTTTGTAAGCTCAGAACTCACCCCGAAAGTGGGCGCTTGAGGTTGCGCGCGTCGGGCTATATGTCTGGTTCAGCAATTCGCAACACGCGGTGAGACGCCTCAATGCCCGTCGAAAAGTCGGAGCTCAGCAGGTTTGAGCTTGGTAAATACTATGTCGCCAGTTTGTTCCTCAAAGGGGTCATTGGCGCAATGCGGATGCTGCCGTATGAGCGGCGCGTCGCGACGATGGGGGCGATCATGCGTGGCCTTGCACCTGTCGTGGGATTTCGCACACGTGTGCGCCGAAACCTGAAACTGACCTGCCCGGATCTGACCGAAGCTGAAGTCAAACAGATTAGCCGTGATGTTCCAGACAATGCCGGTCGCGCGATCATGGAACATTTCTCACCCGAGGATTTCACAGAACGCCAAAAGACTGCAAAAATCTCTGGCCCGGGCATTGCCGCCTTTGACGCTGCCCTGGCCGAAGGCCGACCCGTCATGATGATCACCGCCCATTTCGGGCACTATCTTGCGGCGCGAATAGCGTTGCAGGCACACAGCGGTCAGCCTATTGGCTGCCTTTTCCGTCGGATGGCCAACCCGTATTTCAATGAAGCTTATGTCGAGGCGTTCTACAAAACCGGCGCGCCAATGTTCGAACAGGGGCGTCGTGGCATGGTCGAAATGGTCCGGACGCTTAAAAAGAACGGTGTCATTGCGATCGTTTCGGACCTTCATGCGCAGGGCGGAGAAGAGCTGATGTTCTTCGGGAAACCGGCGGTGACGTCTGTGCTAAATGCAGAGCTGGCAATCAAGTATAACGCAGTGATGATCCCGTGTTATGCCATTCGCCAGCCCAACGGTATCGATTTTGAGATCATGCTGCATGACCCCGTCGAACATAGTGATCCCAAAACAATGACGCAGTTCATCACTGACGATCTTGAAAAGATGGTTCGTCAGCATATGGGGCAATGGTTCTGGGTTCATCGTCGCTGGAAAAACTGGAATGGCCTTGGCGTGCAGCCCGAGGATATGCCCTGATCATTTCACGCGAGTCGCCGCCACAATTGGGCCGTGACCAGTCTGTTGAATCAGTACAACCGCAGGCATTTCCGTAGGAAGATCTGCCGAGAATTGCTGCACAGTCCGCCCATCCCATTGACCGGCGATCTGCCAGTTCTCAACGACATTGGCATAGTCCAACTCGTGCCCAGCCAGTTCACCACGTCTGATCGACGCATGGCGCATTGGGGAGTACTGAACGATCCGAACATCGTAAACCGCCCCTGCTGGCAGCTGGGCAGGGGTGACGTCCACAACCACTTCATTTTCTGTCCGAACGGCTGTCACTGACGCTTCAGGTTTGGCTTTCTGATGAGTGTCAATCAACTGATTCAATTGGCGGAACTTGGCGCCCACGATGTCATGTTGGCCATTAACGACCATTTGCGGCGTGTAAATCATGGAGCGACCGCCCTGCCGGGCATAGGCGCGCTGACGCAAGGTGTGATCTGGGTCTGCAAATTCGTCTTTCCACCCAATGTAGTCCCAATAGTCCACATGCAGCGCCAGTCCGATCACGTCATCGCGTTTGACCAGATCATGCATGATTCTGTCTGCTGGTGGGCAGGAGGAGCATCCTTGTGAGGTGAACAGCTCGATCACGACGGGATCATCTTCGGCTGCGGCGGACCAGGCAAGGAGGATGGAAAGGACGGCGGTCGTGGCGGCGGCTCTGAACATGATGTATCCCGAATGGAAGGGTTGAGTGACAGAAATAAACCCTTTGCCGCTCAACAACCAATCAAGGTTTCTTGAGGCTATGTTGCTCCGCCTCAGCTGAAATGTGTGCAATGGTATACAAAAATTGCCGCAGTTTAGCTGTTCCTCCTTGAACCAGCGGCATTGGTGATGCAGATAACCTTCAGCGAATCCCAAAATCCAAGTCATTTGAGAGGGAGGCCACAGATGCCCATCAAAGTCGGACAGGATACCGCCAAAACACGCCGCAGCCTGAGCGTGAATGGCAAATCCGTTTCCTATTACTCGATCCCCGCCGCGCAAGAGGCCGGTCTCGGCGATTTCTCTAAACTGCCCGCCGCGCTGAAAGTGGTGCTGGAGAACATGCTGCGGTTCGAGGATGACGGCTTTTCCGTCTCGGTAGACGATATCAAGGCGTTCGCCGAATGGGGTGCCAAGGGCGGCAAGAACCCTCGCGAAATCGCCTATCGCCCTGCCCGAGTGCTGATGCAGGATTTCACCGGTGTTCCGGCGGTGGTCGATTTGGCAGCCATGCGCGACGGGATCAAAGGACTGGGCGGTGACGCGCAGAAGATCAACCCCTTGAATCCGGTTGATCTGGTTATCGACCATTCGGTCATGATCGACGAATTCGGCAACCCGCGCGCCTTCCAGATGAACGTGGACCGCGAATATGAGCGCAACATGGAACGCTATCAGTTCCTGAAATGGGGCCAGAACGCGTTCAATAATTTCCGCGTTGTGCCCCCTGGCACCGGCATCTGCCATCAGGTGAACCTGGAGTATCTGGCCCAGACCGTCTGGACCGACACCGACCAGAACGGCGAAGAAGTCGCCTATCCCGATACGCTGGTCGGCACCGACAGCCATACCACTATGGTAAACGGCATGGCCGTTCTGGGTTGGGGTGTTGGCGGGATCGAGGCCGAGGCCGCGATGCTGGGTCAACCGATCTCGATGCTGATCCCAGAGGTTGTCGGCTTTGAACTGACCGGCGCGATGGTCGAAGGCACCACCGGGACTGACCTTGTCTTGAAGGTCGTTGAGATGTTGCGCGAGAAAGGCGTTGTCGGGAAATTCGTCGAATTCTACGGAAGTGGTCTGGATACTCTGCCGTTGGCTGACCGCGCAACCATCGCCAATATGGCGCCGGAATACGGCGCGACCTGCGGTTTCTTCCCGATCGACGGCGAAACGCTGCGCTACATGCGCAATACCGGCCGGGACGAAGATCGAATTGCTCTGGTTGAGGCCTATGCCAAGGAAAACGGGTTCTGGCGTGGCGCGGATTATGCGCCGATCTACACTGACACATTGTCGCTGGATATGGGCACCATCGTTCCAGCGATCTCGGGCCCTAAACGCCCTCAGGATTATGTGGCGCTGACAGACGCCAAGGCTGCTTTCACCAAAGAAATGGCCGAAACGTTCAAGCGTCCCATGGGCAAGGAAGTCGCTGTCAAAGGCGAAGACTACACCATAGATTCTGGCAAGGTCGTGATCGCGTCGATCACATCCTGTACGAATACCTCGAACCCATATGTGATGATCGGCGCCGGTCTGGTGGCGCGCAAAGCGGCTGCTTTGGGCCTCAACCGGCAACCCTGGGTGAAAACCTCGCTGGCGCCGGGTAGCCAGGTTGTGTCCGCCTATCTTGAGGCCGCTGGCCTGCAGGAAGATCTGGACAAGATCGGCTTCAACCTGGTCGGCTATGGCTGCACCACCTGCATCGGCAACTCAGGGCCCATTCAGACCGAGCTCTCTGAGGCAATTGCCGAGGGTGATCTGGTTGCCACCGCAGTTCTATCCGGCAACCGGAACTTCGAAGGACGTATCTCGCCTGATGTACGCGCCAACTATCTGGCCTCACCTCCGCTGGTCGTGGTTTACGCGCTGGCCGGGACACTGGACATCGATCTGACGTCGGAACCGATCGGTACCGATAAAAACGGCAATGATGTCTATATGAAAGACATCTGGCCGACCCAGAAGGAAATCGCAGATCTGGTCGAAGCGACCGTGACCCGCGAAGCGTTCCAAACGAAATATGCTGACGTCTTCAAAGGGGATGAAAAGTGGCAAGAGGTCGAGGTTCCCCAACAGGAAACCTATGACTGGCCGCCAACCTCGACCTACATCCAGAACCCACCCTATTTCCAGGGTATGGGCCCTGAGCCGGGCACGATCTCGAATATCGAGGGCGCCAAGGTTTTGTTGATTCTGGGTGACATGATCACCACCGACCATATCTCTCCTGCGGGGTCCTTCGCGACGACAACTCCGGCGGGTAAATACCTGATCGACCGTCAGGTTCAGCCGCGCGAGTTCAACTCCTATGGGTCGCGTCGTGGCAACCACGAGATCATGATGCGCGGCACGTTCGCCAACATCCGTGTCAAAAACGAGATGCTGGACGGTGTCGAAGGTGGTTATACCAAAGGCCCCGACGGCAAGCAGACCTCGGTCTATGAGGCATCGATGGCCTACCAAGATCAGGGCACGCCTCTGGTGGTGTTTGGTGGCGAGCAGTATGGTGCGGGGTCGTCGCGTGACTGGGCGGCCAAGGGTACCGCGTTGTTGGGCGTCAAGGCCGTGATCGCCGAAAGCTTTGAGCGTATACACCGCTCGAATCTGGTTGGTATGGGTGTCATCCCGTTCGAATTCACCGGTGGTGACACGCGCAAATCTCTGGGCCTAACGGGGGACGAAACCGTTTCGATCCATGGTTTGGATTCGATCGAACCGCTGCAGGAAGTTCCGTGCACGATTACCTATGCCGACGGGGCAGAGACGACCATCCAACTGAAGTGTCGGATCGATACCGCTCCCGAGATCGAGTACATCGAAAACGGCGGCGTGCTTCACTACGTTCTGCGCAATCTGGCCAAGGCCGGCTAACGCGATCAAAAATTGGCACAAAAAAGGGCGCTCAGGTGAGTGCCCTTTTTTGGAGATGCGGCCCCTTACCAAACACTTTTTCAACGTGGCGACATTGCCTTCCGGTCGAATTGACGGTTTGGTGCCCCTATGAAAAAAGTTGCTCTGATCACAGGTGGTGCTCGCGGCATCGGACGCGCAATTGTCGAAGACCTAAGCCGCGATCATCGCGTTGCCTTCACCTGGCTTTCGACCGAACCGGACAATTCTCTTGTTGGCGATGATCTTCTGGCCATCCAGTCCGATCTGACGGAAGCAGGTCGGGCTGAAAAGGTTGTCGATCAGGTGATCGATCGTTTCGGCCAAGTGGATGTCATTGTGAACAATGCGGGCCTTGTGCGATCCACACCGAAAGAGGATTTCCGAGCCGAAGAACATAGGGCAATGCTCGACCTCAACCTGTTGGCACCGGCCGCCTTATTGGCTGCTGCATTGCCTCACCTGAAACGCGGTGCGTCGCTAGTCAGCATCTCGTCGATGAACGCCGTATTGCCACCCAAAGATGCCGTTACATATGGTGCCAGCAAAGCGGCCCTGAACCTTTGGACCCGCGGGATGGCCAAAGAACTCGGCCCGACAGGCATCCGGGTGAACGCCATTGCTCCGGGCGCAATCAACATCCCGGAAGCGCCACGACCCGAGGAACTGACCGCACTGTTTGTGAAAGACACCGCGCTTGGTCGGGCCGGGACGCCCGAAGATATCGCCAAGGTCGTTCGGTTTCTGGCTTCAGATGCTGCCGGTTTTGTAACCGGAGAAGTCTTGGGCGTAACGGGTGGCTATCGGCTCTAGCGGCATTGCCACCGCTATCCGCCTGCGGCTTTTTCCAGCGCCGGGCGGATCGTGCTTTCGATAACGCGCTGAGTTATTGGCCCGGCAAACCGCAGAATAACTGTGCCTTCGCCGTCAATCACGTAGGTTTCCGGCACGCCATACAGGCCCCAATCCAGTGCCATGCGTCCCTGCTCATCCCGTCCGATGGCTTCGTAGGGGTCGCCCAACTCGGTCAGGAAAGCCTCGGCATTGTCCAATTTGTCCTTATAGTTGATCCCGTAGACCGGAATGCCTTCCTGCGACAAAGCCTCAAGATTGGGGTGTTCGGCCCGGCACGGGGCGCACCAACTGGCCCAGTAGTTGACCAGCTTGACCTCTCCGTCGCGCAACGTTGTGTCATCGAACAACGGTTTGCCCGGAAACTCGGTCAGGACAACCGGCGGCGCGGCTTGACCTTCGCGGGCTGATGGCAGGGCATTTGGATCGTCGCGGAACATGCCAATCCCTGCCAGCACGGCAAAGGCGCCAAAAATCAGCGGCGGCGCAACCATCAGGGGCGAGATTTTAGCCATTTCGCGTCATCCTTTGTTCAACCTTTTCCATCTCGGCCCGCACTTTACGACCGCGCAGCACGCTGAACACGATCAGTGCCGCCAATAACACAATCGATACCGCATAAGATGTCAGAACTGTATCAGTATATTTTCCAAGATCAGGGATCATCCGCCTACCCTCTCCCGTGCCAGCAACGCCTTTATCCGACGCGCCCGAATTTCCGTGCCTGTGCGATACAGAACCAAAGCCACAAACAGCAGCACAAACCCAATGATGCAGACCAGCAGCGGGTAGAAAAAGATGTTGCTGACCTTCTCTTCGGTATCTGTGCCGGTAACGGCCCCCGCCCGAAGAACCGAAGCCCCCTGATGCAGACCCTGGTTCCAGAAATTCACGGCATAGCGGCTAAGGATCGCAAAGACCGATCCCACCAGACACAGGACCGAGGTCAGATCAGCCGCCGTATCGGGATCTTCGATTGCCTCCCATAGCGCAACGTAGCCCAGATAGAACAAAAACAGGATCAGGAATGAGGTCAGCCGTGGATCCCAGGCCCACCAGGTGCCCCACATCGGCTGTCCCCAGATCGCTCCTGTGACCAGAGCGATCAAGGTCATCACGATCCCAATCGGGGCCGCTGCCCGCGCCGCCAGCGCACTGACATGGTGTCGGCGCACCAGCCAGATCAGCGAGGTTACCAGCATCATCAGCCAGCAATTGATCGCCATCAGTGCTGCGGGGACATGCAGATAGATGATCTTGACCGTCGACCCTTGCTTGTAATCGTCCGGTGTGAAGAAAAACCCCCAAACCAGCCCTAAGGCGATACAAAACATCGAGGTGATCCAGAAAAACGGCAAGACACGCTCGCTGGTCGCAAGGAATTTTCGCGGGTTGGCGTATTCCCAAAGGGCGTTGGCTTTGGCTGCGATAGACATGGGTTTTATCTAGTCCAAATCCGAGTTGTTCTCAATTGACATCGGTCAAAACTGTGGCGGTTCACCGCAGATTGATCCGCAATACGGCTGCGCTGGCGAAAGGCAGCAAAGCGATGGTTGCAGCCGTGATCCCGGCCAACATCAGCAGTGGTGTTTGCGTCTCCATTCCGAGTGCACCGCGGCGGGCAACCTCTGCCCCAAAAATCAGCGTCGGCACGTAAAGCGGAAGCACCAGAAGCGACAGCAACAAACCGCCCCGTTTCAGGCCCACGGTCAGGGCCGCGCCGAACGTCCCGATCACGCTTAGGGCCGGCGTGCCGACCAACAGTGAAATGACTAGCCAAAAGAACCCGGGAGCAGGCAGGTTCAACAGTACCCCCAGGATTGGAGCCACCAGAACCAAGGGCAATCCGGTTGTCAGCCAATGGGCTAGTGCCTTGATTGTAACGACGGCCTCAAGCGGCAAAGGCGCCGTGGCCAACAGATCCAGCGACCCGTCTTCCCAATCCAACGCAAGCAGTCGATCCAGCGATAGCAGGCACGCCAAAAGCGCGCCCAGCCACAACACCCCCGCCGCGATTGTGGCCAGCAGTGAAGACTGAGGACCGACGGCAAACGGCACCATAACAGTTACGATCAGAAAAAAGGCCAGACCCAAACCAAAACCACCACCAGCCCGAAAGGCCAGTTTCAGATCACGCAGCAACAGGGCGATCATAAAAAGCCTCCGTCAAAGTCATCCAGTAGGCCGGACTTGGCCTTGTTGGCACCGACATCCAGAATGTCCCCATCCAGACCAAGGTCGATATGGGTGGCAATCAGCGCCGAACCGCCCTCTGCAAGATGCGCTCGGACAGCTTCGGCAAACATCTGTACTGCATCCTTGTCCAGAGACACCGTTGGTTCATCCAGCATCCAGATCGGGCGCCCGGTGACCAACATGCGCGCCAGTCCAAGCCGGCGTTTTTGCCCGGCGGACAGGTTACCGGCCTGACGGTCTGCCAACTCATTCAACGCGAAAGCATCCAGCGCAGGCTGAATACTGTCAGTGCCGAAAACTGAGGCCCAAAAAGCCAGGTTCTCAGTCACCGTCAGGGTCGGCTTCAAGCCGTCCGAATGCGACGCATATGCGATCTGATCCTCTGCGCCCTTAATCGTCCCCACAAGCGGTGGCTGCAACCCGGCCAGCGTTCGCAGCAATGTGGTCTTCCCGATTCCATTTGGGCCGCGCAGAATAAGGGCCCTGCCCGTTTCCAGCGCGAAGTTCAGACCCTCCAGCACGGGGACGCCGCCTCGGGTGATGGTCAGATCGGTTACGGTCAATGTCATGGGGCCCGCCTATCGCATTGCCGTTGGGGGCAAAAGGCGGGATTTGCCGCAGGTCACTGACGCGATCTCAGACCGGCAACAGGGCCAGCGCGACGCGGCGGCCCTCGGACAACAAGACGTTATAGGTGCGGCATGCGGCCGGAGAGTTCATGTTCTCAACCCCCATTCCGGCGGCTTCCAGCGCGTTTCGCAATGCAGGCGGAATGTGCGCCAACTCGGCACCGGTGCCGATAAACACAACGTCTACCTTATCCGCCAGCGCCAATAGCGACGCCTGATCCGCATATCCGCCCCAAACGCTTGTGCCTTCAGGTCCAGTCAAGACGGCACCTTCGTATGCCTTGCCGCCAATGCGAAAAAAGCCAGGTCCGTAGCCGTCAATCGGTACTGCGTTGCTATATGTGATTTCGTTCAACCGCATAGATGCGTTCTAGCCCCAAAGCGGCAGGCCCGACAAGGCCGCCAATGCAATCGCAAGGTAAGCTGCGGCCCGGTACAGCTGCTCTCGGTCCGGTCGGAACAGCCAGCCGCCCAACCAGTTGCCAATCAGATTTGGCACCGCCAGGGCCAGCCCAAGACCGGCGGTCGCCAGCGTCACACGATCCATCCCCGTCAGATATCCAAGGATCAGGAAATCAAAACCGAACAGGAACAGCAAAATTGTCGCCCGTATCGTTTCGATTTGCAAAGGGCGGGACATGTAAAACAGAATGACGGCGGGACCGGGCAGACCGGCAACACCACCCAGAAACCCGGCGGCCCCACCGATAGCAGTGACCATGGTTCGGCTGACCCTGCCTCGATACCGCACCCCAAGGATCAAGACTGCAAGCATGAACAGGGCAACGAAGCTAACCGCATAGCGAAACACCTCGGGTTCGACCTGCGTCAACAGCCAAAGGCCCAATGGCAAGACCAGGGCGCAGCCCAGAACAAGCCGGGTCAAATCGCCCTTGTCCACCACCAACCATGCGCGACGCAGATTGGGCAGAGGACCAAAGATGTCCATGATCGTCAGCCCGATCAGTGCACCAAACGGACCAAGATGAGGTGTTGCGAGTGGAAGGAATATCAGAGCCGTACCAAACCCTGAAAAGCCCCGCACTATGCCGCCCATAAAAGCTGCAAATAGAATAATGGCCAGCCCCTGTGGGGACTGACCAAAAATCTCAGGCATCGACGTTGGCAAATTGATTGCCAGAGGTGTTTGACGGTTTGGACCAGTCGCGCTTTACGCCCAGCCACAAAAGGATGGTCGACGCGACGAAGACAGAAGAATACGTCCCCACGATCACACCCCAGATCATCGCAAAGACAAATCCGCGGATCACATCACCGCCCAGCACGTAAAGCGAGATCAGAGCCAGCAGCGTGGTAACCGAGGTCATCACTGTCCGGCTAAGCGTTTCATTGATCGAGATGTTCAGAACCTCTTTGAGGTCCTTCTTCTTGTATTTCCTCAGGTTCTCTCGCACCCGGTCAAACACGACCACAGTGTCATTCAGCGAGTAACCCACGATGGTCAGAAGCGCCGCGATAATGGCCAGATCGAACCGAATTTGCAGTTCCGAGAAGATGCCGATTGTCAGGATTACATCGTGCACCAACGCAGCCACAGCGCCCAATGCAAACTGCCATTCGAACCGCAGCCAGATATAGACAAGCACTGCTCCGATAGCCAAAACGACCGCGATAACAGCAGTTTGGATCAGCTCGCCGGACACTTTCGGGCCAACGGATTCGACGGATGGAAAGCTAATATTGTCGTAGCTAAACGAAGGGTTGCTTTCCGCTCCTTGTGACTTTGCGGCTTTCGAAATTTCCTCACGCAGTTCAAAACTGCTGCCAGCGGGAAACACAAATATGTTCGCACCGTCCGTATCTCGTACACCACCTAGAATCTCAAAGGCTGTTTCCAAGGCCGTCGTATTCACACTTGCTCCGTCGGTTCCTTCGAGAGTGGCAAACATCTTACTTCCGGTCACTCCAGCTAGTGCGTGTTCTACCTGCGAGATTGTCCGAGCGGTGACGGCCTCTTCGCCATCCTGAGCTTGAATGCGGACCATTGCTACGTTGTCATTCGGTCCGAAGCTAGGATCAAAGATTTCAGTAATAGAGACATCGCCCAACTCAAGTGACGTCATCGCATCACGATACGCACCTACATCGATCTCTTGTGTACTTTGCGTTCGGATCGTTGTGCCACCGCGGAAGTCGATACCAAAGTTCAGGCCTTGCAGCATGAAAGATGTGAAAGCGATCACCATCATAAGGCCGGAGATGCCCAACCACAGCTTCCAGCGGCTGAAGAAATCGAACGAGGTGCTCTGGGGTACGAGTTTCAGTCTCATGTCAAACCTCGATCGTTTTCGGACGGCGGCGCTCGAACCACATAACGATCATCAGGCGCGTCACGAAGATCGCAGTGAAGACCGATGTCAAAATGCCCAAGCCCAGAGTGATGGCGAAGCCGCGCACAGGGCCGCTGCCCATGGCGAATAGAATGACGGCGGTGATAAACGTGGTCACGTTGGCGTCCAGAATGGCCGACAACGCCTTTTCATAACCCAGCTCGATTGCACGCGCGGGGCCTTTGGCGGACTTAAGTTCTTCGCGGACACGTTCAAAGATCAGCACGTTGGCGTCCACCGCCATACCAACCGTCAGAACGATCCCGGCGATACCCGGCAGCGTCAGCGTCGCCCCGATCAGGGACAGCAAACCGAACAACAACCCCACATTGATGATCAACGCAATATTGGCGAACAGGCCAAACAAACCATAGCTGAGCGCCATAAAGACCAGCACGGCAACGAATGCCACAATGGTCGCAACTTTACCCGCATCGATGCTGTCCTGGCCCAGCTCCGGGCCGATGGTGCGTTCTTCGAGAAACTCCAAGCCCGCAGGCAACGCGCCAGCACGCAACAAAACCGCCAGGTTGGTGCTTTCTTCGACAGTGAAGTTTCCGGTGATGATACCAGACCCCCCCGGAATATGACTTTGGATGACCGGGGCTGAAATGACCTCGTCATCCAGAACAATGGCGAAGGGTGAGCCTACATTGTCACGGGTGTAGTCACCAAACTTGCGGGCACCAGACGTGTTAAAACGGAAGCTCACCGCCGGGCGGCCGTTTTGGTCAAACGCCGGTTGCGCATCCACCAATTCTTCGCCGGTCACAACCGGGGCGGACTCGATCATGTAGAACAGTCCCTGTTCGTCCAACGAAGGCACAAGACTTTCACCGATCCCAGGCACGGCATCCGCGTCTGTTCCGCGATTGACCACCGGATTGAACGTCAGCTGAGCGGTCGTCCCGATGATCTCTTTCAGCTCACCCGCACTACCGATACCCGGCACTTGAATCAGAATACGATCGGTACCTTGGCGCTGAATTGTCGGTTCACGTGTGCCGACCTCATCAATTCTGCGGCGCACAATCTCCAACGACTGGCGAACGGTGCGATCATCCGAGGCCAGCTTTTCGGCATCGGACAGTTGCACAACAATCGTGTCACCCTCGGCACGCGCCTCGATATCCGTGGCGCCCACACCGGTCAGGGTCTGCACCTGACGGGCCAGACCGCGCACAACCTCAAGCGCGCGGGGCATACCTGCGGGCTCGCTGATACGAACACGAATCTCATCAGGGTCGGACGGTTGTTTGCGGATGGTCCCAATCGTTGCGCGTTCATCCCGCAACGCATCCCGGATCTCGGGCCACATGGCCTCCATACGGGATTCGTAGACGTCACCAACCTGCACTTCGGCCAGCAGATGCGCACCCCCGCGCAGATCGAGGCCCAGATTGACCAGAGACGACGGCATCCAGTTCGGCCACTGCGCGGCCTCGGCCTGCATCTCGGGTGTTTCGATGCCCAGCTCAATAGCGGCTTTGGCATCGTTCGATTGTTCGACACGCGTATAAAACGCATTCGGCAGGGCCATCAGCAGGCCAGTCACGCAGACCAGCCAGATCAGAACCCGCTTCCAGGTATCAATTTGCAGCATTACCCTGCCTTTTCAAGGAACTGTGGCGCGAAATTACTTCGCCGGTTCGGTCTTGTTCAGCACCTGAGCGATTGTCGACTTGACCACGCGAACCTTAACACCGTCGGCGATTTCGACTTCAATCTCGTTGTCGCCTTCCTTGACCTTGGACACTTTGCCAATCAGACCGCCTTGGGTGACTACCTGATCGCCCCGGCGCACAGCCTCGACCATAGCCTGATGTTCCTTCATTTTCTTCTGCTGCGGACGGATCAGCAGGAAATACATGATCGCAAAAATCAGGATCAGCGGGAGAAATTGGGCGATTGCGCCACCATCCATGGGATATTCCTTTGTTCAGATGTTGCGGCGTGTTTCCGCAAATTTGGCGCGAACCTATGCTTTGATTTAAGCGTTTGCAAGCAAACGCGGCGCTGCAACCCACCCGAATATCGCACCAAACACAAAAGATGATCGCGAACGTTGCAGATATGTCCTAGGAACGCAGACGCACTTGGATATAGTCGGCCCGCAGGAGGACCGATGCCCCATCTTTTCAAACGCTTCCAGTTGCTGGTTCATTTCCTGCTTGCTGTTTTTCTGATCATCCGATTGGTCGGGCCGGTTCACGCACAAGAAGACGCGTCTGACAATGCGGAAACCGACGCCACACAATCGGATGTTTTCCAGGCTCCTGTGGTCGTAGATGGTGAGGCGCTGTTCCACCTGCGCGGCACAAGCGCCCTGCCCGCCAGCGAACGGGCAGAAAGGGTTCAAAACCAGATCATCAACGCCGCCGAAGCGTCAGAAGCGCCGAGTGTTACAATCACCTATGAACAGACCGAGCTGGGCACAGCCATCCTAGTTGATGGCATTCAGGTTTCGGTTGTTACGGCGGCGGATGCTGAGCTGGAACAAGTTGAACTGAGCGTTCTCAGTCAGTTGCATGGCGATGTCATCGGGGCGGCGATTGCCAGCTACCGGGCGAACCGAACTGATCAGGCCCGTGTATCTGGCGCAATCGAGGCCGGGGCATGGACCATTGGATTCATACTTTTCGTCACCCTGATCATGTGGCTATATCGCAGGATTAAACGGCGCACCTTCGAGATCGTACAGCGCTATCTGAAAGGCGTTGAAACTGCGACTGCCGAACATGTCCAGGCCGAAGCCATCGCGGGTTTGATCCGCTATGGCCTGAATTTCGTTCTGTTGGTTATCTTCTTTCTGGGGTTTTATTACTACCTGTCCTTTGTCCTGCTGTCCTTTGCAGAAACCAGATACATCGCCGAAGTTCTGCTGACCTATCTCACTGACCCGGTGCTGGTGATCGTCAAAGGCATCGTCAGTTATGTCCCCAATCTGATCATGCTGGCCCTGATCACATGGGTGACGTTGTACATTATCAAAGGGATGCGCGTGTTTTTTGATGCGGTCGAAGCTGGCACGTTTGAGATGCGCGATTTCGACAAGCACTGGATTGGGCCGACCTTCAACATTGCGCGTGTCGTTGTGGTTTTGATCGCGCTTGTCTTTGCTGTGCCCTACATTCCGGGCTCGGATTCAGCGGCCTTTCAGGGCCTGACCATTCTGGTGGGGGCAATGCTGTCGCTGGGCGCGAATTCGGTTGTATCCAATATGCTGGCAGGGCTGTTCGTGATTTATCGGCGGTCCACCTCAATCGGGGATCGCATTCAGATTGGCGAACATATCGGCGATGTTGTGCGGATCAAACTGATGGAGACACACCTGAAATCCATCAAGAACGAGCTGATCTCGATCCCCAACGCACAGCTGATGAACTCAGATGTGATCAATTTTTCAAAAAAGACCGACGGCAGCGGCCTGCTTTTGCACACGACGGTTGGCATTGGCTATGAAGAACCTCCGGCCAAGGTCGAGGCCATGTTGATCGAGGCCGCCCATCGGACCAAAAGCATCAAAACCAAGCCGGAACCCTTTGTTCTGTGGACCGCCCTGGCAGACTACGCGATCGACTATCAGATCAACGGATATACCACCCGTGGCAGCATCATTCCCCGGATCAAATCGGACCTGCATCGCAACATTGTCGCCGTGTTCAACGAGAACAACGTACAGATCATGACCCCGTCCTACATGGCTGATCCACCGGAACCTAAAATCCCGTCAGAACCCTGGGATGGGCATCTTGCACATGAAGACGATCAGGATGATGCAAACACGGAGTAATTTCCTACGCCAGCGCTACACCCTGCCCGCGAGATAGTGCATAAGCGCCTTTAGTGATTCACGCATTAAGGACATGACTCATGCACGACATCCGCGCCATTCGCGAAAACCCCGCCGCCTTTGACGCCGCCCTTGCGCGCCGTGGGGACGCGCCGGTGTCGTCAGACCTGTTGCGCCTGGATGAGAGTCGCCGTGCCAAGATTCTGGCTGCGGAAACGGCGCAGGCAGAACAGAACAAGGCGTCCAAAGAAGTTGGCGCCGCCAAAGGGCGCGGCGATGAGGTCGAGTTCGAACGCCTGCGCGCGCTGGTCGCCGAGAAAAAGGCGGAAATCGCCCAGATGCAGACTGAGGCTAAGGACCTGGACGCGCTGCTGACCGATCAGCTGGCGCGCATCGCCAACCTGCCCGCCGATGACGTCCCGCAAGGCGCAGACGAAAACGACAATGTCGAGGTCAATCGCTGGGGTGCGCCGCGCAACTTCGATTTCGATCCCAAAGAGCACTATGAAATCCCGGCCGTCGCGGCGGCAATGGATTTTGAAACCGCCGCTAAAACCAGCGGCAGCCGGTTTGTGAACCTGTCCAAGGGCGTGGCTCGCATCCACCGGGCTCTGGCCCAGTTCATGCTGGACACGCATATCGACAAAAACGGCCTGACCGAGATGCAAACACCGGTTCTGGTACGCGACGAGGCTATGTATGGCACAGACAAGTTGCCTAAGTTCGGCGATGACAGCTATCAGACAACAAATGGCTGGTGGTTGATCCCAACATCTGAGGTCACTCTGACCTACTCGGTGTCAGGCGATATTCTGGATCAAGCCACCCTGCCCATCCGCATGACCGCGCATACCGCCTGTTTCCGGTCCGAGGCTGGAAGCGCGGGCAAAGACACAGCAGGCATGCTGCGTCAGCACCAGTTCGAAAAGGTCGAGATGGTCTCGATCACCCATCCGAACAATTCGGATGAAGAACAGAAACGCATGCTCCGCTGCGCCGAGGACTTGTTGGAGCAATTGGGCATTCCCTATCGGACCGTTGTCCTGTGCACCGGCGATATGGGCTTTGGTGCACGCCGTACGTTCGACATCGAGGCCTGGTTGCCCGGACAGGACGCGTATCGCGAAATCAGCTCGGTATCGACCACGGGTGCATTTCAGGCACGTCGAATGAACGCACGCTTCCGTCCCGAAGGCGGTGGCAAACCGGAATATGTCCATACGTTGAACGGGTCGGGCCTTGCCGTCGGGCGCTGCCTGATCGCGGTTCTGGAAAATGGACAAAACGAGGACGGCACCGTATCGCTGCCGCAGCCTTTGGGTCCCTATATGGGTGGAAAGCTGACGCTGCAAACTGACGGCACACTAAGCTAACAAAAAACCGGCACCCAAGACGCCGGTTCAGCGAGCGTAACAAGGCGAAGAAGATTACTTCTTCGCCTTTTTTCCATCCTTTTTCTTGCCGTCCTTCTTTGACTTTTTGTCTTTCTTTTTGTCGGCCTTCTTTTTGTTATCCTTCTTGGACTTTTTGTCCTTTTTGGATTTGGCTTTCACCTTGTCCTTGGCTTTGGTGAATGCGGCCTCCATCTCCTTGCGTTTTTTGGCAGCTTTTTCGGCCTTGGCCTTGGCTTTGGCTTTTTTCTTGGCCTCGGCTGCGGCCAACTCGGCCTCAGCTTTTTCCTTGGCCGCCTTGCGCGCGGCATCTTCAGCCCGTTTTTCAGCAGCAGCGGCAGCAACGGTCTTACGCGCCGCAGGCTTTCGGGTGGCAGGTTTCCGGGTCGCCGGTTTTCGCGCCGGTGCACGACGCGCCGCCGGTTTGGCAGCTGCTTTAGTAGTGGCTGCAGGTTTGGAGGCGATGGCGTCCTTTGCCGCAGAAATCAACACAAGCGCACGAGCAGCACCAATACGAGGAACCTTGACCAAATCCGCCGGGTTTGCCTTGGCAATCGCTTCTGCGGTTCTGAAACCGTTGGAGTTCAACGCCTTGCCCAGCGTTTCTCCTACACCTTTAACATCGGTCACTGCGGTCATCATTGGTCCCTTCTTTTGCTCCCTGCACATTCGTATATACGCAAGATATACGAACCTACAAGCTTTTCAAAACTTCAGCCAGCAGTCCTAGCTGCTGTGAGCCAGATCCGATTTAGGCTCGTTCTTTGGGAACGGCACAAGCCGTTTCGCGTCCTCATCCCAAAGCTTGAGGTTCAAAGCCGCCACTGCCTCGGGAAATTTGATCCGTCTAGGGGTGAATTCGGGCGGCAGGTTGTAATGACAGGCGCGTAGCCTATAAGACGGGATACGCGCATTGAAGTGGTGAATGTCGTGCAGCGTGATACAGGCCACGGCATTGTCGAACCACCAGCCGAAATCCAAAGCCGATGACCCTTCCAGGGCCGCCAACTGCGGGTTCAGGTCCGGACGGCGATCCCAATACGTATCTTCGAAGTTATGCTGCAAATACACAAGGAATACGCCCAGCATCCCCCCCAGAAAAGAGAATACCAGCCAAACAAGAATGCCGGTAGTGCCGGCAATCATGTAAAGCAAGCCCAGAAAAATCACGATCGAGACGTTGTGGAGCAAAACGCCCGTTACCCCGAACCGCACAGTGTTCTTGGGCCAACGGTAACGAATGAAATACGTAAACAGCGCACCAAGCGGCACAAGGATGAACGGATTGCGGTACAGCCGGTAGTAAAGCCGGGTTTTCCAATCCGCCACGCGCCACTCGCGCAGGGTCATCGTGTGGATTTCGCCGGTCTCTCTATGCTCCAGATTTCCGATACCGCTGTGGTGCAGATTGTGGTTCTGTTTCATCACTTCGAACGGCGCAAATGTAAAAGGCGACAGGCCATGCCCGGCCCATTCGTTTTGCTCGCGTGTTAAAAACAACGAGTGGTGCCCGCAATCATGTTGCAGCACGTATAAACGAACGGCAGAAAAGGCAAAGACGATCCCCGCCGGCACCATAACGTACCAGCGGTCAACATAAGTAATCGCCAGGGCCAGCGATGCAAAATACACCGCAAACGTGCCGAAATAGCTTAGCGCAGCAAGACCGTTGTCCTGAACTGCGTATTGTCGAGTATATTCCCTCAGATCCATCCAGCCCGCTCCCCACGATGGTCCGGTTCAAACTGTTCCAAAACGATGCACGGATCACCCGTGTACAAGCGGCGCACACGAAAACATATGCACGCAAGCAAATGCTAGCGCGCCGAAAACAGACTGTCACGCCCTGACAGTAAAAGTGCTGAAAATTGGCGCAGTTACGCCTTACCCTTGAGATGTTTGGCCAATGCACCAGCGTTTTTCTTGCGCCGCCCTTTGTAGGGGTTCTTATCCCCTTGCCCGCGCAGTGTCAGGCGGATCGGCGAGCCGGGCATATCAAAGTCTTCGCGCAGACCGTTCACCAGATACCGGGAATAGCTGGCCGGCACCTTGTCGGGGTGGGAGCACATAACCACAAATCCTGGCGGCCGAGTTTTGGCCTGGGTCATGTAGCGCAGTTTGATCCGTCGTCCCTGCGGCGCTGGTGGCGGGTGCTGCTCCAGCATGGCCGTCAGCCAGCGGTTTAGTGCAGCCGTCGGTACCCGTCGGTTCCACACATCATGGGCGCGCAGGATGGCATCACGAAGCCTCTCAAGCCCCCGACCTGTTTTTGCAGAGACCGTAATCAGCGGCGCGCCACGTAGCTGTGGCAGCAGCCGATCGAAAGATTCTTTGAGATCGCGCAGCTTTTCCTGCTTGTCCTCTTCGATGTCCCATTTGTTGACGGCAACGACAACAGCACGGCCTTCGCGTTCGGCAAGATCTGCGATGCGCAGGTCCTGCTGTTCGAACGGAATCGCCGCGTCCAGAAGAACAACCACAACCTCGGCGAACTTGACGGCCCGCAGCCCGTCTGACACCGAGAGCTTTTCCAGCTTTTCCTGAACCTTGGCTTTCTTGCGCATGCCTGCGGTATCAAAGATACGCATCGGTGTGCTGTTCCCGTCAGGGTCCGCCCAGTCGACACGCAAGCTGATGGCGTCGCGCGTGATCCCGGCCTCGGGCCCCGTCAGCAAGCGGTCTTCGCCCATGATCTTGTTGATCAGTGTGGATTTTCCGGCATTCGGACGACCAACAACAGCCACCTGCAATGGTTTTTCTGCCGTGATCAGAGGCGTCTCGCCCTCGCCATCCTCATCCAGTTCAATGTTCGTTATGGGGGTGTCATCCACCGCCCGTTCTTCGGCCGCATCCGCCAAAGGCATGAGCTGATCATATAGGTCAGCCATCCCTTCACCATGCTCGCCTGAAAGACGAACCGGTTCGCCGAGACCTAGGTTGTAGGCCTCTAGCACCCCTGCATCAGCCGCGTTGCCTTCGGCCTTGTTGGCCGCAAGGATCACGTGTTTTGACCGCTTGCGCAGAATTTCGGCAAACATCTCATCGGTGGGGGTCAGCCCCACGCGCGCATCAATCATAAACAGGCAGACATCGGCCATGTCGACGGCGCGTTCGGTCAGGCGGCGCATGCGCCCCTCAAGGCTATCGTCGGTTGCGTCCTCAAGCCCCGCCGTGTCGATCACGGTAAACCGCAGATCGCCCAGTCGCCCTTCGCCTTCGCGCAAGTCACGCGTCACGCCAGGCTGGTCATCGACCAAGGCCAGTCGTTTGCCTACAAGGCGGTTGAACAGTGTGGATTTGCCCACATTGGGGCGCCCCACGATGGCGAGGGTCAGCGACATGATACTCAACTTTCAAGACTCAGACGCGCCCTTTAGCGCATCTTGTCGTCAACGGAAAGCGTGCAGTTGGCCCTTGGTCGAAACCACATAAAGGGTCTGACCTGCAACGACAGGTGCTGTCGTCGCGCCACCCGGCACTTCAACGCGATGCACAAGCGATCCATCCACCGGATTGAAGAAACGCAGATATCCGTCATTCGACGCGACAACAATGCGCCCGCCAGCCAGGATTGGGCCGTAATGGGCAAAGATCGGGCCGCGCCGCTTAGGCTTGTCCTTGACGAAACCCGGCAGATCCTGTGCCCAGACGACAGTGCCATCCGACGCATTCAAACGCACCAATTGGCTGCGGTCGCTAATCAAGTAGATGCTGTTCCCCGCTGGCCAAACCGTATCGACGGCGCCTTCGTCAGCAGTCCAGCGACGCTCACCCGATGCGGCATCAAATGCTACAGTACGACCCGAATGGTTGCCGATATATATTGTGTCACCTGCAACTATAGGGCCCCCGGTCACATCAACGATCTGTGCTGCAGCGCGCCCCCGGCGCCCACCTGCGACCGAAGCGTTCCAACGGCGAATGCCACCCTTGCGGAACGTCGCCGTAATATCACCGGACCCAAAGGCAAAAACCGAAAGATCCGACGTCAGGACAGGCGCTGGTGCCCCGAGAACATTGCCGACGCTCGGCGTGCTTTCGATTTGCCACGCGATACGGCCATCTTTGGTATCCACAGTCCAACCGGTTTCATCACCGGCGACAAGGTACAACAATCCGTCGCTGACCAACGGCGCGCCGCTGCCAGTTGCGTTCAAGCGCTTTTGCCAGCGGATCGTGCCCGATTTGGCATCAAGAGCTGTCAGCCGTCCAAAACCGGACGAGACATAGAGGACGCCATTCGAATAGGCCATTCCGCCGCCCGTGGCATCCGAGTCTCCGTCACTGGCCGGGATAAGGTTGGTGTTCCAAACAAGCTGTCCCTGCGGCGACACAGCTGAAACCGTAGCACCGGAATCAAGCGTATAGATCAACCCTCCAGCGACCACCGGCTCGGCCGTGATGCGCTGCTTGCGCGAGTCGCCATTGCCGATCGACGTCGACCACGTCAACTGCGGGGTGCCGCGCAATGCAGCATTGGTTGTGCGAAAGGCCGCCGTACCGGGGCTTTGAGGCCAGCTTGCATTCGCATTTTGCGCTGGGAGACTGACGGGTTGTGATCCACGGGTTTCCACCGTTTCGGTGTCAGATGCCGGGCGAATATCTTCGCGCGCACCTGGCAGAATGATCTCGGGCTCCTGACAGGCGGCCAGTGTCGTCAGCGCAACGGCAGCTGCTGGCACTCCCAAACGGGAAAAAAATCTTGTTACCATATTCTTCTGAACTCGCCTGTCATAGTTTGTTGTCCCGCCAGATCAGCCCTGCTGCGCCACAAGCGGTTCAGGTTCGCCGCCCAACGCCACAATCAATTGGGCCGCACGCTGCTGCAGATCGACGCCCACTTCGGCATCCTGACGCAAAGCTTGCAACCGGTCGAGCGCGGCGTCGATATTGCCCTCGGACACGTCAATCAACGCCAACTGTTCTTCGGCCAACAGGCGCAACGGCGCCCCCGGCACGGCCAAAGCTTCGAATTGCAGGCGGCGATCAGCGGCTGGCAAGGTATCACTCTGCAACAGCAGCGCCTTAAAACTTGCAATCGCGCGGTAGATCTCGGGCAATTCACCCTGAACGGCAACGCTGTTGAGGCTGTTGACCGCGTCTTCTTCGGATCCGGCGTCTATCTGAGAGGCCGAGAGTAGCATATTCAACACCGCATCACCGCCCGGGGATTGCGCCTGAACGCCATCTAGGCTTGCTGCACGCGCTGCGGAATCATTCTCATCCAAAGCCGCGAGAATCGAGTCGCCCAGCTCTTGCGCCTGAGAGGTGTCGCGCGCTTTCTGGTATTCGTTATAGGCCGCTCCACCAACGATCAGGATGACAGCCACAACACCAATCCAGCCCCACCGGCGCAAAAGCAGGTACATCCGGTCGCGGCGCACCTCTTCTGTGACCTCATCAATGAAACTGTCGGTATCGCTCATTCCTGCCCCCAGGCTGTGTATCTTGCTATCGTGCGCCATGTCATACCCCGGCACCACGGCCAAGCCAAGGGTCCGATTTTGCACAAATAGGCCGCGTCGATCCGGTCTTGCGAAAAAAAATAAACCGAACTATTCAGTTTAGTGTGGAAAAGATACATGCCCGGCCCCATTTTGAGGCATGCACGTCAAATAATTTTGGCGCATTGTTCTTAGGAGAAGCACTGCATGCGTTTGATTTCTTTCATCAACGCCATTTTGGTCATTGTCGCCCTGTATTTCCTTGTTTTTGAACGCGACGCGCTATTTGCCTTCGCTGGTCGCGGCGAGGCAGACGTACCCGCCACAGAAGGTGGCGAGGCAACCGAAGAAACGAGTGTCAGCGAAACCGCCGTTGGTGTCATCGCTTTCCACTCAGAGGCGCGCGAAATCGACAGCGCTGTCTTGCTGCGTGGGCAAACCAAAGCAAACCGACAAGTCGAAGTTCTGGCTGAAACCACGTCAACGGTCATCTCAGAACCCAAACGCCGCGGTGCATTTGTCGAGGCTGGCGACCTGCTGTGCCAGCTAGACCCCGGAACCCGCCCCGCTAGCCTGGCAGAGGCGATGGCTGGCAAACTTGAAGCTGCAAGCCGCGTCCCCGAGGCAGAGGCACGTTTGGAAGAAGCGCATGCGCTGGTAGCAGAAGCCGACATCAATCTGACGGCTGCCCGTAAACTATCCGATTCAGGGTTCGGGTCTGAAACCCGGCGCATCTCAAGCGAGGCCGCAATGAGCACCGCCGAGGCTGGTATTAAGTCGGCCGAAGCTGGCCTTGAAGCCACTCGGGCCGGTATCGAAGCCGCCGCCGCCGAGGTCGAAGCAGCCCAGCGTGAAATCGACCGGCTGACCATCGAGGCGCCTTTCAAAGGCCTGCTGGAAAGCGACACTGCTGAGTTAGGTAGCTTGTTGCAGCCCGGTGCCTTGTGCGCGACCGTGATCCAATTGGACCCGATCAAATTGGTTGGCTTTGTACCAGAAACCGAAGTGAACCGCGTTCTTGTCGGCTCTGAGGCCGAAGCGCAGCTGGTCACGGGTCGGCAGGTTACGGGTAGGGTTACCTTTCTCAGCCGGTCTGCAGATGAAACCACCCGCACATTCGAAGTCGAGATCACGGTACCGAACGCTGACCTGACCATCCGCGATGGTCAAACGGCAACGATCCGGATTGCCGCCGAAGGGGCCAAAGCGCATCTGTTGCCACAATCTGCCCTGACCCTGAACAACGAAGGACAGCTTGGTGTTCGCACCGTCGGAACCGGCAATGTTGTCGACTTTGTGCCCGTTCGCATTTTACGCGACACATCAAAAGGCGTCTGGATCGACGGTTTGGCTGAAACTGTTGACGTCATTGTAGTCGGTCAGGAATTCGTGACACGTGGCGTGACGGTTGCGCCGACATATCGGGAAGCTTCGCAATGACGGGTATTGTAAGCTGGGCTTCCGAACGGGCCCGAATGGTTCTGGCATTTATCGCGATCTCACTGGTCATTGGCGGGTTTGCGTATGTAAGCCTGCCGAAGGAAGGTGAGCCGGACATTGAAATCCCTGCGTTGTTCGTCTCGGTCCAGTTCCCGGGAATTTCCGCTGAAGACTCGGAAAACCTTCTGGTCAAGCCGATGGAAACCGAACTTGCGGATCTGGATGGCCTGAAAGAAATGTCCTCGACTGCCGCCGAAGGCTATGGCGGTGTCGCGCTCGAGTTTGATTTTGGCTGGGACAAAACGGCCATCATGGCGGATGTGCGTGATGCCATGAATACGGCGCAGGCAGAATTCCCCGAAGGCGCTGAACAATATTCCCTGTACGAAATCAACTTCTCGGAGTTTCCCATAGTCATCGTGAACCTGACTGGTTCGGTACCCGAACGAACCATGGCCCGCGTGGCCAAGGACCTTCAGGACGATTTGGAAGCGCTGGATTCCGTGTTGGAGGCCGGGATTGCCGGCAATCGCGATGAGTTGCTGGAGGTTATAATCGACCCTCTGCGGTTGGAAGCGTATAACGTAACGGCTGCGGAGCTGATCAGCGTTGTGCAAAACAACAACCAATTGATTGCTGCGGGTGAGGTTGAAACCGAACAAGGCACGTTCTCGGTCAAGATCCCATCATCCTTCAAAACCGCGCAAGACGTTTATGAGTTACCGATCAAGGTCAACGGCGACCGCGTCGTGACCTTGGGAGAACTTGCCGAGATCAACTACACCTTTGAGGACCGCGAGGGCACAGCCCGTTTTGACGGCGCACCAACCGTGGCGCTGCAGGTGGTCAAGCGCAAGGGTTTCAACCTGATCGACACAGTTGAACAGGTCAAAGCCACCATTGCCGATGCTCAGACCAAATGGCCAGCTGAATTGCAGGCCGCTGTCGACGTCGGCACCTCAAACGACCAAAGCCGGATTGTCGGATCGATGGTCAGCCAGCTTGAAGGGTCAGTGCTGACCGCGATTGCGCTGGTGATGATCGTGGTGCTTGCCTCGTTGGGATCGCGCGCCGCTTTGCTGGTGGGCTTTGCTATCCCGACCTCCTTCCTTTTGTGTTTTGCGTTTTTGGCCGTCATGGGTATTAGCATTTCGAACATCGTGATGTTCGGTTTGATCCTTGCGGTGGGCATGCTGGTTGATGGCGCCATCGTTGTGGTGGAATACGCGGACAAACGTATCAAGGACGGCGTCGGCCCAATGCACGCCTACGTCGAGGCAGCCCAGCGGATGTTCTGGCCTATCGTGTCATCAACGGCAACGACGCTATGTGCCTTCCTTCCAATGCTGTTCTGGCCTGGCGTACCGGGTGAGTTCATGGGGATGCTGCCCGTCACGCTGATCTTTGTTCTGTCAGCGTCTCTGATCGTCGCGCTGATCTACCTGCCGGTCATGGGCGGTGTGTCCGGACGGCTCAGCCGTGTTTTTGACCGCTCCTCCGACTGGTTGAGGGCACGAACACCCTGGTGGCTGCGGGCGGTTCTGGTGCCCCCTTCGTTCTACCTCGTGTTTCTTGGGGCGATGCAGGTGTTGAACCCAACTTATCTTTTGCCCGCAGGCACGCCAGGCAGTGTCGTGTTCGGTGCAATTCTTGTGATCGCAGGCGCTTTTGCCGGATCGGTCACTTTGGGTGCTGCGAGACTAGAACGCGCGCCGGAAACACGCGTACATACAGCCAAGGAACACACACCATTCGGCTATGTCATTAAATTCCTGGTCGGCAATCCAATCATGCCGATCG
Source organism: uncultured Ruegeria sp. (assembly GCF_947489545.1). NCBI lineage: Bacteria > Pseudomonadati > Pseudomonadota > Alphaproteobacteria > Rhodobacterales > Roseobacteraceae > Ruegeria > uncultured Ruegeria sp. Next base: position 301,285 of record NZ_CANLDZ010000002.1, read on the forward strand.
TGTCGATCGTCGCCATTGGCTTCGCGGTCATGATGGTCATGTCCGCTTATGGGGCCAACAATCGCGGCGTCGAGTTCTTTGTCGAAAGCGAGCCGGAACAGGCGACTGCTTATGTGCGTGCGCGCGGCAACATCTCGCTGACCGAGATGGACGCAATGGTCTACGAGGCCGAGCAGGTGATCGCATCACACCCGGCCGTGATCAACGTCTTTTCGTTTGCTGGCGAAGGCGGGCTGAACCAGAACACCGGTGGCGCATCCGCCCCGGCCGATACGGTAGGACGGGTCCAGTTCGAAATCATCCCTTGGGAAGATCGTCCGAATATCTCTGAGCCTATTGCTGGCGGTCTGTTTGACCGGCACGTGGTTGCGCCGGAATATGACGGCGACTTTGTGCTTGAAGAACTGAACGTCGAGCTGGCAAAAATTCCCGGCTTCGTGGTCGAGATTCTGCCGTTGGAACAAGGCCCGGCCTCGGCCAAACCCGTCCACCTGCGCATCAAAGGAAACGGGTGGGATGACCTGACCTCCGCCACGGTTGCCGCGCGAGAGGCGTTTGAAACCACCCCCGGTCTGATCAAGATCGAAGACACCCTGCCCCTGCCTGGTATCGACTGGCAGATCGACGTTGATGTGGCGAAGGCGGGCCGTTTTGGGGCTGACGTAGCAACCGTTGGCGCCATGGTTCAGCTGGTGACCCGAGGCATTCTGCTGGGCGAAATGCGCCCTGATACCACGGATGAAGAAATCGAAATCCGTGTCCGCCTGCCGGAAGAAGACCGCGTGCTGTCCACACTGGACGTTCTTAAGGTCCGGACCCAGGACGGGCTGGTACCGCTGTCCAACTTCGTGACCCGGCAACCGGTGGCTAAGCTGGCCGAGATCAATCGCGTGGATCAGGAACGCTATTATGACGTCAAAGCGGATGTCGTGGAAGGCATCGAAATACTACAATTGACTCCATTGGATGAAAACGAGAATCCGGTAGAAGAAGGTAAACTAGACATTGGTTTCGGCTACAGTGTTTCAGAGGACCAAGCGGAAAATGGTGAACCATTCAATGTCACATCGTTAAAGCAAAGGTCATTTCCATTCTCGCTATTCTTCGCTCCTGAAACTTTGCGTTACAATGTACCAGAGGTAACTCAGTCAATTGACCTAAACACGGTACAAGGCCAAATCGACGCCGGCAAGGCAACTGCCACATTGGTTCCGATGACCGCTAACGAACGTATCGAAAAACTCACTCAATGGCTGGACACCGAACCCTTCGCCAAAACGATCAGTTGGGAATGGACCGGTGATCAGGAAGATCAGGCCGAATCCGGCGCGTTTCTGGTAAACGCTTTTGCAGGTGCGCTGGGTTTGATGTTTGTCATCCTACTGGCCCAGTTCAACTCGTTCTACAACTCGGTTCTGGTTCTGTTGGCCGTGGTTCTTTCGACCACAGGCGTGCTGATCGGGATGATGGTCATGCAGCAGCCTTTCTCGATCATCATGACCGGAACGGGGATCGTTGCCTTGGCGGGTATCGTGGTGAACAACAACATTGTTCTTATTGATACCTATCAGGAATACAGCCGCTATATGCCCCGGATCGATGCAATTGTCCGCACGGCCGAGGCTCGTATCCGTCCGGTTCTGCTGACTACTTTGACTACGATGGCTGGTCTGACACCGATGATGTTCGGCCTGTCTTTGGACTTCATCAATGGCGGTTACAGCATCGACAGCCCGACGGCCCTGTGGTGGAAACAGCTGGCGACGGCGGTTGTGTTCGGCCTGGGCATCGCCACCGTGCTGACGTTGATCGTGACGCCTTCCTTCCTGGCCTTGCGCGTGTGGGTCGCGACCTATGCCGTTTGGATTGCCAGACTTCTCGCCCGGGTGACGGCCGGTCGTTCCAGTCAGATCGCGCAAGATATGGCTATCGGACGCAGCGCCCGCGCAATGCAATCAACCGAGATTGTCTGGAGCGACATCCCGGGATCCGTTCCGGATCAGGCAGATCAGCAAGACGACAGATCGGAACATCCACACGGCGCCCCACTGAAAGCCGCGGAGTAATCAGACAAGGGCCGGGTTTTCCGGCCCTTTTTGTTTGCCGTCTATAGGCGGGTCCAAGTCTGATGAGCACACACCAGATGCTCGCACCCTTTGACCATCAGTTGATCCCCCTGCAAGGTCATCTGAGGGACAGCATCGACATCAATCAAAGGGACCCAAAATTCCCCTCCGCCGTATTTGCCATCGCCTTCACTGGCCACATCCCAAAACAGCTTTTTACCGATGTTCGGAGTTTGAACTTCTTTGCCAGCGGCGTCATAGGCTGACTGGATTTTGCCGCAAAAATTATCTCCGCAAGCTGTGATCTTGATGTGAGAGATCAAGTTTTTCCGGTCGGGTTCTGTTTTCCAAACCCCAACAATAGGATCAGCCATAGCCATAACCGGAAACAGCAGAACCGCCAGGGCTGGTCCGAGAGCTTTCAATAAAGTGCTACGCATTAAAATGCCTCCACATATCGGTGTTTCGTCTTAAACAATTTGCGATCAGGCCGCCTGAGTATCCGATTGCTGCCGGTTCCACAGCTGCGCATAGCGACCCTCGCGCATATGCAGTTCATCATGCGTGCCTTGTTCGACAATCTCACCGCTTTCCAGAACCACAATCTGATCGGCCTCGGCAATGGTGCTAAGGCGATGGGCGATGGTGATCACGGTCCGCCCCTCACCCGCACGTGCCAACGCGTCTTTGATGTCTTGTTCCGTGTCGGTGTCCAATGCCGAGGTCGCCTCGTCCAGCAACAGGATTGGCGGGTTTTTGAGAAGTGTCCGCGCGATGCCCACACGCTGTTTTTCGCCACCCGACAGTTTCAGACCACGTTCGCCAACCTTGGTGTCATAGCCCTCTGGCAGTGTTGCGATGAAATCATGGATCTGGGCGGCCTTGGCCGCATCCTCAACATCGTCCTGCGTCGCCCCATCCCGCCCATAGGCGATATTGTAGCGGATCGTGTCATTGAACAGCACCGTGTCCTGCGGCACCACACCAATGGACGCGTGCAGGCTGTTCTGCGTCACATCCCGCACGTCCTGCCCGTCAATCTTCAAAGCCCCACCCGTCACGTCATAGAAACGGAACAACAACCGCCCAATCGTCGACTTGCCCGACCCGGTCGCGCCAACAATGGCCACGGTCTGACCAGCTGGAACGGACAGTGACACTCCTTTGAGAATCTCGCGATCCGCGTCATAGCCGAAATGGACGTTGTCCAAGGTTACCTCTCCGCCATTGACCTGCAAAGGCGTTGCATCCGGCCTGTCGGTCACCTCGGCGGGTTGCTCCAGCAGATCGAACATCTGACCCATATCAACCAGCGACTGGCGGATTTCACGATACACTGTGCCCAGAAAGTTCAGCGGTACAGTGATCTGAATCATATAGGCGTTGACCATCACGAAATCGCCAACGGTAAGCGATCCGCTCTGCACTCCGATAGCCGCCAGAACCATAACGCCGATCAGACCACAGGTGATCAGGAAGGACTGGCCGAAGTTCAAGAAGGCAAGCGAATAGGCCGTTTTCAGTGCTGCGCCGGCATAAGCCTTCATCGACACGTCATATCGTTCAGCTTCGCGCGTTTCTGCATTGAAATATTTGACGGTTTCGAAATTCAGCAGACTGTCGATGGCGCGCTGATTGGCCTCGGTATCCTGGTCATTCATCTCGCGCCGCAGTTTCACGCGCCATTCGGTCACCGCAAAAGTAAACCAGATGTAGAAAGCGATCGTAACAGCCACGACAACCAGGTACCAGACGTCGAACAACCACATCAGGATAATGCCGACCAACAGCAGTTCCAGGATCAACGGACCAATCGAGAACAGCAAGAAGCGCAGCAAAAACTCAACGCCTTTGACGCCACGCTCGATGATACGGCTCAGACCGCCGGTGCGCCGCGTGACGTGGTAGCGCATCGAAAGCTGATGTATATGTCCGAACGTCTCCAATGCCAGTGCCCGTAAAGCACGCTGACCCACCGGCGCAAAGGCTGCATCTCGCAACTGCTGAAAGCCAACGGTCATCAGCCGGGCCACACCATAAGCAACGGTCAACCCAACCGCGCCCAGCGCAAGCGGCGGAACTCCCTCGCCCGCCAGGCCGTCAACTGCGCCTTTGTACAAAATCGGAGTGTAAACTGCGATCAACTTGGCCAGAACCAGCATTGCCATCGCAATCATCACCCGGCGCTTTACCCATGGCTCGTCATCGGGCCACAAATACGGCGCAACCTTTCGGATTGTACGCCAGCCGGACTGGCGGTCGTCGGTATGGTCATCCGATTGCATAGGTATTCCGTCTCATCACGTGCCTTGTCTGCGGTCAGAGATAGACCCTGGCCCGTGACGGGCCAGAGGCGTTTTTTACTGAGGGACTGTAAAGACCTGCCCGGGATAGATCAGATCCGGGTCACGGATCAACTCGCGATTGGCATCAAACAGCTTTACGTACAGGACTCCGTCACCAAACCTGTCACGTGAGATGGCCCATAGCGTGTCGCCCTTTTGCACGGTCACCGAACGGATCGGTGGTGTTTCATCCGATGTCTGAGGTCGATCCTCGGCTTCAGCGGCCTGCAGAACCTCAACCGGTTCGCGCTTGAAGGGGGTTTCGACGCGGCTGAGTACGGTTCCGTCTGATGTCACCTCATCTACCCGTAAGGTATAGACCCCTGGGTCAATCCCTTCGAGCTCACCACGCCAATTGCCGTCTTCTCCAGGTGCCAGATCGGCCACAAGTTCGTTGTTCAGATACAGGCGCACGGCAGACCCATCCTGTACACGCCCTGTCAGTTGTACGTCACCAGTGTCCGAATACCCGATGGTGTCCAATGCCACCTGCTCAGGGTCCGTGTCTGGCGTCGATGGGGGTTGCACCAATTCGACCCCCTCCTCACCCGATCGCAGGACGGCAACTTGTTGGTCATCACTGGTATCTTCGGCAGGCTCTGCGGATGGCACTCCGGTGCTCGCGGCTTCGGCAACATCTTCGGATTGGTCTGGCGTATCCCCGACTTCCGCGATTGCAGGCTGTTCTGGCGTCTCAGTCGTCGTCGCCTCGGGTTGAGCGGGGGTTTCTGCGCTGGCGACCTCTTCCTCGGCGGGTTCAGGCAGCGCCGCAATCAGGTAGTCATCCGATTTCGCCGTCTGATCGCCCTGCGTTGTCTGCAACACAAGACCCTGCGCATCGTCGCTAAAAGGGATCGAGACAAATTCAGCAAACTGACCGCTGCTGTCTGCCGTAAACTCGTGAACCGGTTCACCGTCCAACAGAACCTGTATCTGGCTACCTGGTTCAGCCGAGCCGGACAACAGCGCATTGCCATCTGTTTCAACGAAGATTTGGTCCAAAACGGGCGGGCTGGCCACTTGCCCTGCGCCATCCGCCGACGCGGTTTCGGACCCTGTTTCGGTGGGCTCACCAGGTTCCGCATTCGCCGGATCTGCGGGCTCAGTTGCAGGCTGTACGGCCGGCGTTTCTGCAGTCTGTTCGTCAGTTTCCGTCGCGCTTCCGTCAGCCTCGGCGGGTGCAGAGCTTTGTTCCGGCTGTTCGGTCTCCTGCGCAGGCGCGGACACGGTTTGCTCCTGCGGTGCGTCTTCTGGCTCTGGCGCGCTGGTAAAAGCGCCAGAGAGGTACAATCCACCCGCTCCCAGGATCGCGATGAGACCCGCAATGACACCCCAGATGAAATTGCCCGAGTTTCCGTTTCCCGATTTGGCGTCCATTCTTTTCCTTTCGCTCCGCGCAGCGAACATCTTGAGTCAAAAGCGTTCCGGCGGACAGTTGAGCCAATCTATCAATCCCGCTATCACGGGTCAAAACTTCTGACACAACCCCGGAGAGCCCCTTTGATGTCTCAGAAATCCGTCTGTGTGTATTGCGGGTCACGCAATGGCGCGAATAAGGCTTATTCCGAAGCCGCCCATGAGTTCGGGACGCTTCTGGCCCACGAAGGCTGGAGGCTGGTCTACGGTGCCGGAGATGTTGGGTTGATGGGAGAGGTCGCGCGCGCCGCCCAAGCGGCCGGAGGCGACACGTTTGGCGTCATTCCGGTGCATCTACTGCAACGTGAGGTCGGCAAGACTGACCTGACACGCTTCGTGGTCACAGAGACAATGCATGAGCGCAAAAAGGTCATGATCATGAACGCCGATGCTGTTGTTGTTCTGCCCGGCGGCCCGGGCTCGTTGGACGAACTGTTCGAGGCGCTGACATGGCGGCAGTTGGGCCTGCACGACAAACCCATTCTGATTGTGAATGTGGGTGGATATTGGGACGCGCTGCATACGCTTCTGGATCAAGTAATTGGCCAGGGCTTTGCTGATGCGTCTATGGCCGACTTCGTTTCCTGGGTCGATGACGCTGAAACGGCGATGGCGGTCTTACGGGAAAAGTTGGCCTGACACTGTGGCAAAACGGGCAGCCTGAGCCGCCCGTTTGAAAGATCAGGCTGGTCGTCTGGCCGGTTGCAGACTTTTTCTGAGAACTTGTTCGACTTTGTGAAGCGGGTGATTGGTCAGGGTCTTATCCACCTCTGCCACAACTTTGGTCAGGACTTCACTGTGCAGCCGGCGTCTGAGCAGGCCCAGGACATGTGGGCTGGCGACCAGTACCAAGCGTTTATACGCACCCTTCAGCCCCTTGCGGTTCAAAAGATCTGCCAGATCCTGCACGAACAAGGATTTTGCATGGTCCTTCCAGGTTGCTTCTTCAATTGCTGATTTCTGCTTTGGCCCACCGTCGTTGCGCCGACCTGCACGGTCTGATGGTCTGGATACCGGTTTGTCTTGTTCTTCGACTGAAACGACAACCAGATTAGGATCTTCGGCGTCTGTTATGTTTTCCATAAACAGCGCCTTTTCCCCGTCTGCAATGATAACCCATGTTCCCTGTGCAAGTGCGACCATAGTGATCTCCTGATACGGCTAATATGTGGATATCCCTCGACTATCGGGCACAGTTGTTCTGTCACGCGCCCTTGGTTTTGGCGCGCTGCCCGGCTGTTTTATATTGATTGGCGGTTCTCTCCTCCCGCACAGTATAGCTATGTATTGAGGGCGTTCTTACAATGGGTACTCATGCCGATTGTTGACAGGTCGGCAGCTTTCCACCGACAAAAAAACACCGATCTAAGTCGACACTTCAACCACCGTGATTTCGGGAACAACGCCGAAGCGAACCGGCAGGATCGAACACCCTATTCCGCCAGAGATCACAAGATCGCGCCCGCCTTCGCGAACATGGCCATATGCATACCGGTTGCCGAATCGCGACGGCACAACTGGTGACCAGCCAAACAAACGCACCTGGCCGCCATGTGTATGCCCCGACAGGGTCAGTGCCACGCGGTCGGGAACGGTGGGAAATATGTCCGGTTCGTGCGCCATCATCACAATCGGTGCATCATCGGTAACATGCGAAAGCGTTGCAGGAAGATCATCCAATCCCTGAAACTCCTGACCACCTCGTTTCAGGGCAAGCTGATCCTCCAGCCCGGCCAACCAGATCCCCAACGATTCCAGTTTGATTGCCGCGTTAGACAGCACTGGTATCCCGTTCTGCTCAAGTGCCTGTGCATAGATGTTAGGGCCTCCACCGCGCTTTTGCGCGTTTTGGTCATCCCACCAATCGTGGTTGCCCAACACGGCATAGACGCCGTGTTTCGCATGCAGACCGACCAATAGGCGGGCCAGGTCCGCAATTGGCACTGCGCGGGACACCATCTTGTGCCCTGCGGCGTAGTCTCCAAGCAACAATACCAAATCGGGCGATAACGCATTTGTGCGCCGCACAATTTGCTGAATTTTGCGCAATCCGACATGGGGTTCACCCGCATGCAAATCGGCCAGAACAGCAATACGCACAGGTGCCGCGGCCCAGTCCGGACGCTTCAACCGCCATTTCCGCACGCGCAACCGCAAAGCCGGTTCAATGAAAAACCCATACAGGGACGCAAAAAGGCCTGCCAGCGCCACCGCTAGCAGGCCTTTGATGAACCCTCGTCGGGTCAATGGATCACATCCGCGACGCGACGTTTTCCCAGTTCACCAGATTGTCGAGGAAGTTCGACAGATAAGCCGGACGCTTGTTGCGGAAATCGATGTAGTAAGAGTGTTCCCAAACGTCACAGCCCAACAGCGCGGTCTGGCCAAAGCACAGTGGGTTCACACCGTTCTCGGTCTTGGTCACAGCCAGCGAACCGTCAGCATTCTTGACCAGCCATGCCCAGCCCGAGCCAAACTGACCGGCGCCAGCAGCGCTAAACTGCGACTTAAACTCGTCGACCGAACCGAAGCTTTCGGTCAGAGCTTTTTCCAGCTCACCGGGCATCGCGTAGCCACCAGGGCCCATCATTTCCCAAAACTGGTTGTGGTTCCAAAGCTGGCTGATGTTATTGAAGATACCGTTCTGCGCGACGGCGTTTGCGTCGTAGGTGCCAACGATGATGTCTTCCAGCGACTTGCCGTCCCATTCGGTTCCAGCGATCAGTTTGTTGCCGTTGTCGACATAGGCCTTGTGGTGAAGATCGTGGTGATATTCCAGCGTTTCCGCGGACATGCCCTTGGCTGCCAGCGCGTCATGTGCATAAGGAAGATCAGGAAGTTCAAAAGCCATGTCGGCCCCCTGTAAATGTAAGTTGCGGTTCCAAAGGTTAAATGCTTTGGCAACCGTCGCAGGTCAAGGGCTGAGACAAGAAAACCCGGAGGCGGCAATGCTGACACAGGCGCGCAAGATGTTCTACCGCGCCCGCGGATTTTATGCGGGCACCCTGAACGGCGAGCCGTTCCGCCTGGATCCATATCATTCAAAATTCTGGCGCAAAGCGGCCGCTGGCGACTGGGAGCCCGAGACCTTTTCCGTGCTCGACAGGTATCTGTCCCCAACCAGCGATTATCTGGACATAGGTGCGTGGATCGGCCCGACCGTGCTGTATGGTGCCCGCAAAGCCCGACACGTCTGGTGTTTCGAACCGGATCCAACGGCATTTCGGCATCTGGCGTGGAATCTGGAGCTGAACGACATCCAGAACGTTTCGGCTTTTGGGGTGGCACTTTCGGACCAGTTCGGCGTAGCGCGCATGGCTTCGGTCAGGGGTGAACCAGGAGATTCCACCAGCTCACTGCTGCATGACGGCGCACACGGCAGCGATGCGTTGACGATTGCATGGGATCAGTTCGAAGCCGCCAATGATCTATCTGCTGTGTCGCTGGTCAAGATGGATATCGAAGGAGCCGAGTTCTTTGTGTTACCAACACTATTGCCCTGGCTACGAAAACAACGGCCAACCCTGTACCTGTCGTTACATTCCCCCCTTTTGGCCGAACAGGACAGGTTGGAACGCACCAAAACGCTGCTGGAGCAACTGAGTTTCTACCCCAATATCACCACCGACAAGCTGCAACCAGTTCAGGTGGAGATGCTATTGGAGCCCGAGGCGCTTGCACAATACCGGACGATCTTGTTGCACGGTTGATTTAGTGTCGGAAATTTCATCACCGAGCGGGTTTTTGCCATTGCGCTTACTCGGATAAATTGATCAGTCTTACACGCTAAATCAATGAGTATCGGAAAAAATGAAGTATCTTACGTTAGCTTTTATCACCACATTTTTTGCGCAAGGCGCGCTCGCTGAAACCGTAAACTATAGCTGCACGATGACCAAGCGGGACAGCCACGGCTGGATTGCGAAGGAATACGCGTTTCGCGTGGATGCAGAAAACAAAGCGGCGCTGGTTGCAGACAATCCCGAGTGGCTTGCCACACGGTTCAAAGATCGCGGTGCCAAAGGCTATCGACTGTCCTGGAACCGAACAATGACAGCCTCTGCAGGCGGTAACTTGCGTGTTCGATACCAAGCCAATCTCAACCCCACCAAGAAAAGTGTGACTGTAAGAATGGCGTTTGTCAGCACAAACGCCTCAAACAAACCTTACGGCACCGGGACTTGTCTTATCCAAAAGTAAGCCAAGCTCCGGTAGTACCGGAGCTTGACGACCACACTTGGCAGCCGGTGCGAATAAATCGCGCTGGTCTCATGAGCCGTAGAGCGACTCGCCCGACTGCACCTTACAAGGCCCATCGCCTCTTGGGCGGTTGGTCGCATTCACCTGTGGGAACCGTGCCAGTAGATTCAGCTTTTGCGTTTTCGGGTTCAACGTCGCGGTATAGCTGACATAAGCAGTCCCGCCTTGGCTCATGGGAATATTCATTTTCCATGTCATTCTGTACTCACCCTTGCGGGTGGTTTTGAATTTGGTGTCCTTGGGCTGTCCATCCAGTTCGTGGATATAGACATCGTACACACGGGCGCGCTTGTTTTCAGCATCCACGCTCAAGATGACTCGTTCAGAAATCCAACCCTGCTCAAGGTTATGCAAGCTACAATCGTAGGTTATGACTTCGGCTTGAGAAGCCCCAGCAAACAATCCAGCAACCAGTGCTGTGATAGCAAACTTCATGATTTAGCACCCCTCGAAATGCTTATGAATTTACTTTGGCGTTGCGACCGCTACGCATTTTCCGGTGGCGTACCCATCCCGCGGTAAATAGGCACTGGGTGAGGACGACCGAGCTGTAGCTTTCATTGTCTTCCGGTCCAAAAAGACTGAGAATTCCTGAGTTTTCAGGTCAATGGCATCAATAACAGACTCGTTCGACGCAATGCTGCGTCCGCTTGCAGAATAAACGTAGTTCTCACCGACCCATCCAATCGAAAGACGCCGGATACTGTCGCGCTTGACCCGGCCGGGTCCGGAGTGAGTGTTGATGTCGGGAATATCGACCTCATGGATGAGTGCCGAGCGGCCAAATTCATCTACCGAAAAAACCAGGTGGCTTGGCGTCGGGCGATTCACAAGGCCACGTCCAAAATGACACTCGAAACTTTCTTTAAAGGTTTCGGCAATTCCGGCTGTGGGCGTTACCAACAGGCTCAACGCCAAGGTGATTATCTTAGTTTTCAAATTTGAAACTCCGTTTGTTTATTTTGGCGCGGTGACAAGCAGGCATTTGCCTTTAGCATGGCCATCCCGAGGCGAACTCAGCCGTACATCGCTGGACCTCACGCGTGCTTTTCCTGTGTGGCGATCCAAAAAAATTGAAAACTCTGCGCCCTGCAAATCAAACGCCTGCAATACACCTTCACTCGACGCTTTTGTTCTACCACTAGTGAAATATGTATACTCTTGGGCTCGCCACGCTATTGATAACCGTCTAATACTGTCCCGCGTTATCCGTCCGGACCCTTTCACAGTGTCGATCTTTGGAATTTCAACTTTGCGCAATAAAGCCGAACGACCAAATTCGTCGATCGAAAACAGAACGCGCGTTGGCGTTGGGCGGTTTCGGACCCCTTTGCCAAACGTACATTCAAATGTCTCGGTGTACGTCTCTGCAACCAGCGGTGAAGTTTGAGCGTACAGGGCTATCAAGCAAGCAAGCAGTATTCTGTTCATTTTTTCTTTGAAATTGTTGTGCGTGGGTCAAAAGGCCATCAACAAGGCCTCATTCTTCTTTACAAAAAAATTATCTTAACAATAGGTTAACCCATATTCATTGACAAACTTCTTGCTCTACGTTGGGGCGAGAGTTCTACACACCTACGTCGGTTTCGATATTAATCAACTAAACCCCTAGATGTTTCCTCGATGAGACCGCAAGACCAAAAGAAAATGGCCGCCCCAGTGTAGTAAGGCGGCCACAATTCAATCAGTGAATGTTTCTGGAGTGCCTAGTAAACCCCAACCTCGCTGCCGGGCTGTGCCGCAACTTTCAGCAGGTTGAACACGTATTCTGCAGCCGACCGGAAGCAGACCACGCGGAAGGTATCGGCATCGTCCATCCAGAAAGCACCGGCAACCTGCGCAAGGCGCGAGCGGCGGATTTGGCCGGGCTGAAAGGCCGCGACCGACAGTTCGACCGGGGCCAGTTTTCCCAGAACCTCGCGCCCGCTCGTGCCCGATACCCGGAAGACCGCGCGCGCATCCGAAACGTTGGCGGCCAATGCGTGAACACCGCTGAGTGCGTTGTTCATTGCAGCCAGTTTGGCCTCAACCTCGGCATAAGGAACCAGAACCAGCAGCTCATCCGATGACATCCAGCAGACGCCCGTGTCTCCGTCGACATTGGCTTCGCGCTGACCCGGCATCTTCTGGCCGGTCGCGTCCTTCACGGCCTTGATCAGAACCTTGTCGGACAGGTTGCCGCGCAATGTGATCATACCCTGCAGGCCGCATTCTTCGACCCGGGCGATACCGTCATAGCTGGCGTGGTTCAGTGCGCTGATGGGTTCAGACATTCTGCTTCTCCCCGTCCTTGTCGAAGAAGATCGGATCTACGATCTTTGCCTTGTAGATTATGCCATCGGTGCCCGGGAATTCGACAATCTCGCCCAGGCGATCAGGACCGTGTTTGATCAGCCCCATGGCGATGCCTTTACCCAGATTGGCCGAGTAATAGGTCGAAGTTACACGCCCGATCATGTTGCGCTGACCGTTGGCATTGACGCCCTCACCCACCGCATAAGCCCCGTCAGGGATAACCGATCCATCCACAGTCTCGAGACCGACCAGTTTCCAACGTTCGGGATCGGCCATATGGCTGCGCGAATGGGCGCGTTTGCCTAGGTAATCCTCTTTCTTTTTCGACAGCGCCCAGTGCAGCCCCAGATCCTGCGGGATCACGGTGCCGTCGGTCTCATCACCGATCATGATAAAGCCTTTTTCGGCTCGCAAGATGTGCAAACACTCTGTGCCGTACGGCATCACACCAAACTCTTTGCCCGCGTCCATCAGAGCATCCCAGAACGCTTGACCCCGGCTAGCAGGCACCGCGATCTCATAGGACAATTCACCTGAGAAAGAGATGCGATAGGCGCGACAATCGAAGTCACCGATCTTGCCATCGCGCCACTCCATGAAGGGCAGCGCCTCTTTCGAGACATCCATGCCGCCCAGCGTTTCCAGAACCTTACGGGCGTGGGGGCCAACGACGGCGACCTGCGCGTATTGCTCGGTCACGTTAGCGACATAGACTTTCCAGTCCCACCACTCGGTTTGCAACCATTCTTCCATGTGACCATGGATGCGTTCAGCGCCGCCCGTAGTGGTGTGGCAGAGCCACGTGTCTTCGTCTATACGGGCAACAACGCCGTCATCGATCAGGAAGCCGTTTTCTGAACACATCAGGCCATAGCGGCATTTGCCGACCTTCAGCGTGGACATCATGTTGGTATACATCATGTCCAGAAACTTGCCCGCATCCGGACCTTTGACGATCAACTTACCGAGCGTTGAAGCATCCAGCAGACCGAGGTTCTCGCGGGTGTTCGTCACTTCGCGGTTTACGGCGTCATGCACGGACTCACCGGGACGAACATAGGCATAAGTCCGGCGCCAATGGCCGACCGGTTCCCAATCTGCCCCGTTCTTGTCGTGCCAGCTGTGCATTGGTGTTTGGCGGATGGGTTGGAATGTATCACCGCGCGCCTCGCCGCCAATCGCACCCATCGAAATGGGCGTGTAAGGCGGGCGGAAGGTGGTGGTGCCGACCTTAGGAATCTCGGATTCTAAAGCATCAGCAAGGATCGCCAGACCGTTGATATTGCTCAACTTACCTTGGTCCGTCGCCATACCCAGCGTGGTGTAGCGCTTGGTATGTTCAACGCTTTCGTATCCTTCGCGCGCTGCCAGCTGAACGTCGGACACTTTGACGTCGTTCTGGAAATCCAGCCAGGACTTCGCGCGCAGCTGAATCTCGGCATTCGCTGGCATCAGCCAGACCGCTTCCATTGGCGCTTCGGCAGTCGCCTCGCCAGTGGGCGCTTTGGTGTTCTTGGGCTTAAAACCCGCTGCTTTAGCGGCCGCCTTGCCTGCCGCATGCGCATCGGTCAGCACGTCGCCCAGCGCCAGTGGCCCGTTCGAAGCGCCGGCGGCTACGACAAGCCCTGCGCCATCCGCGCCCAAAGGCGGGCGTTTTGGATCAGGACGGAAATGAGCGTTTGCGTCATCCCAGATCAGCTTGCCGCCGCAATGGGACCACATGTGAACGACCGGAGACCAGCCGCCTGACATGGCAACCGCATCGCACTCGACCTCTTCACGGGCACCGCCAACACCTTCCTGATTGCAGATCGCGACTTTCTTGACGCGCTTGCCGCCTTTGACCTTGGCAATGGCTTTGCCCGGATCCACCCGGATGCCAAGCTGACGCGCTTCTTCTGCAAGCGGACCCGCGGCGGCGCGCGTGTCAACGACCCGCAGCACATCAACACCTGCCTGCTTCAGAATGATAGCTGTACGATAAGCGTCATCATTGTTCGTTGCGACAATCACACGTTCACCAGGTGTCACACCCCAGTTGACCGTGTAGTCCCGCATAGCAGAGGCAAGCATTACGCCGGGGACGTCATTTCCGGCAAATGACAGCGGGCGCTCAATCGCCCCTGTCGCTGTGACAACCTGCTTGGCGCGGATACGCCATAAGCGGTGACGAGGACCTTGGGTGCCCGGTTTGTGATCGTTGAGACGCTCGTAGCCCAACACATAGCCGTGGTCATATACACCTGCCCCCATGCAGCGCGCGCGCATGGTTACGTTATCCATTGTTTCCAGTTCGGAGACCAATTGTTCCACGAACTTATCCACAGGCTCGCCATTGATCGCGCCGCCGTCAACCGGAGCGCGACCGCCCCAATGGGCGCTCTGCTCGATCAGCAGGACCTTGGCGCCAGATTGCGCGGCAGCCTTGGCGGCCTGCAGCCCTGCGACACCTCCGCCGATGACCAGAACATCGGTGAAGGCGTAGAAATGCTCATAGGTGTCGGCGTCCTTGGTTTCCTGGTCCGGCGCTTTACCAAGACCGGCCGACTGCCGGATGAAGGGTTCGTACACATGTTTCCAGAATGGCTTGGGGTGGATGAACATCTTGTAGTAGAAACCCGCCGGCAGAAACCGGGACAGGTAGGTATTCACCGATCCGATGTCGAACTCCAGGTTTGGCCAGTGGTTCTGCGACACAGAGGTCAGACCATTGAACAGCTCGGTCGTTGTGGCGCGTTGGTTCGGCTCGAACCGGCTACCCTGCCCCAGACCGACAAGCGCGTTTGGCTCTTCCGCACCGCTGGCGACCACGCCACGTGGGCGGTGGTACTTGAACGACCGGCCCATCATCATCTGGTCATTGGCCAGCAAGGCCGAAGCAAGCGTGTCGCCCTCGTACCCCTGCATAGAGGTGCCGTTGAAGGTAAAGGTGATCTTTTTGGACCGGTCAATCAGTCGGCCTTGATTTGCGAGACGGGTGCTCATGATGCGGACCTTTCGCAGATGGAGGCGTCGGAGCCTCCGGCGGGAGTATTTTTGAAAAGATGAAGCATCAGTCGAGCTCTCTCCACGTCCAGCCAGGGCGTTTGGCTGTGATGGCATCCTTGATCTCTTTCGGCGGCTCAAATACCTGCGCGGAGTAAGTGCCGAAGACTTCGAGTGTTTGCGTGCAACGGGCCGCGTGGAACCACTTGCCGCAGCCGTTGGCATGGCGCCAGCGTTCGAAATGAACGCCTTTGGGGTTTTCACGCATGAACAGATAGTCGTGGAAATCGTCATCCGATGAGTCTGGGCCGAACCGTTTCAGGTGCGCCTCGCCACCTGCGGCCAGTTCTGTTTCTTCGGCATCGACGCCGCAATAGGGGCAATTCAGGATCAGCATGAGGCTACTCCTCGCTTGAATTCTCTTAGCCACACGCGCAGAGTGTACGCATGGATATTTTGACCATTGTTCTGACCACCGTAGGCACGTTCGTATTCTTTGGCTTGATCGCTATTTTCATTTTTAGATCTGAGGAAAAGAAAACCATCAAGCCAAATTCGGACAGCCCGAATAGTTCCGATACCATTCACGGTGCACATTTTGGCGACTGACATCAGTGCGCCACCCCGGCGGCGACGCTTTCGTCGATAAAGCGGCCCTCTTTGAAGCGGTCCAGCGTGAAGGCTTCGGTCAGCGGTGAATGACCAGTGGCCATCAGCTGTGCCATGCCCCAGCCTGAACCAGGGATGGCCTTGAAGCCACCAGTGCCCCAACCGCAGTTGATAAAGCACCCGCCCAAAGGTGTTTTCGACAAGATCGGGGACCGGTCGCCAGTCATGTCCACGATCCCGCCCCACTGACGCAGCATCTTCAGGCGCGAGATCATCGGGAACGTCTCGACCAAAGCCCGCACGGTTTCTTCGATGTGATGAAAAGATCCACGTTGGGTGTAGTTGTTGTAACCATCGGTCCCTCCGCCGATCACCATCTCGCCCTTGTCGGATTGCGACATATAGCCGTGCACGGTGTTGGCCATCACGACGACGTCCATGCAGGGCTTGATCGGCTCGGACACAAGCGCCTGCAGCGAAATCGCTTCGAGTGGCAGACGGAAACCCGCCATTTCGGCCAGCTGACCGGAATGACCTGCTACGATCATGCCCAGCTTGTCACAATCGATGGCGCCTTTCGTGGTGTCGACCCCAACAACACGACCGTTTTCGGACCGAACGCCAGTCACTTCGCATTGCTGGATAATGTCCATGCCCATGGCTGAACATGCGCGGGCGTAGCCCCAGGCCACAGCATCGTGGCGCGCGGTGCCGCCGCGGTCCTGCCAAAGCGCGCCCAGAACCGGATAGCGCGGGCCGTCGAGGTTGATGATCGGCACCAGTTCCTTGACACGTTCAGGCGTGATCCACTCGGTCTTGACGCCTTGAAGTGCGTTGGCATGGGCGGTGCGCTGATAGCCACGGATTTCGTGCTGGGTCTGGGCCAACATCATGACGCCGCGCGGGCTGAACATGACGTTGTAGTTCAGGTCCTGGCTTAGGTCCTCGTAGAGGCTGCGGGCTTTTTCATAAAGCGCCGCCGACGGGTCCTGAAGATAGTTTGACCGGATGATGGTGGTGTTCCGCCCGGTGTTGCCGCCGCCCAGCCAGCCTTTTTCAATCACTGCAACGTTTTGGATGCCATAATTCTTGCCCAGGTAATAGGCGGTCGCAAGACCATGCCCACCAGCACCGACGATGATGACGTCATACCGCTTTTTTGGTTCGGGCGAACGCCAGGCGCGCTCCCATCCGGTGTGATGGCGCAGCGCTTCCCGCGCCACAGCAAAGGCTGAATAGTGTTTCATATGCGAATCCATCCGGTTCGGTGATTGGGCGCAGATATGCCGTGTACCGACAGTTTACCCCTGCCGTGCAACGCCGCAATAACGCACTATTGCGACATGTGCGCCATTCGCGGCCATTTGTCCCTTTTGTCGGACGGCCTGCGGGTCTAAGTCAGAGCAGCCACTTCGGAGGGGCCATGACGTTCTGGGTTCTGATATTTCTTGTCGCGCTGCTGATTGCGGCTTTCCTAAGCTACACGCTGTTGCGCAACCGGCGCAGCGATGAGCCAGCGGCCGCCTACGACCTGCGGGTTTATCGTGAGCAGCTTGCGAGCGTCGACCGCGACCTGGCTCGCGGCGTGATTGGTGAGGCCGATGCCGATCGTGTTCGCACCGAAATCTCGCGTCGCATTCTGGCAGCTGACGCCCAAATGAAAGACGAAGGCAAAAGCGGTGGCCCAACACGATCTGTATCGGTCGTTGCAATTGCGCTACTCACGCTGGTTCTGATCGGTGGTGCCATGGCGATGTACCACCGGATGGGGGCGGTGGGACTACCAGACATGCCTCTGACCGCTAGGGTGGACATGGCCAAAGAGGTCCGTGCCAATCGGCCCTCTCAAACCGCCGCTGAAGAATTGGCGCCCCCAGCTGTGCCTCGGCAGTTGGAAGACAGCTATGCCAGTCTTTTGAAGCAATTGCGCGACACGGTTGCCGCACGCCCCGACGATCTGCAGGGCCATATGCTACTGGCCCAGCACGAAACCAACGCAGGCAATTTCACGGCAGGATACACGGCCCAGAAGAAAGTGGTTGAGTTATCCGGAGAAGCGGCGACAGCGGACGCTTACTCGGATCTAGCCGAAATGATGATCCTTGCGGCAGGTGGATATGTCTCGCCCGAGGCCGAACAGGCCTTGGACCAGGCGCTTAAGCTTGATCCCCGGCATGGTCCGGCCCGGTATTATTGGGGCCAGATGCTGGCACAGGTTGGGCGACCGGATATTGCTTACCGCGTGTGGATGGAAACCGTGCAGGACGCCCCGCCTGGCGCGCCATGGGCGGATGCCATTCGCGGACAGATTGAAGAACTGGCCTTCCGGGCCGGTGTTTTCAACGCTCCCGACCTGAGTGCCGCAACAGCCCAACCCGGCCCAAGTCAGGGTGACGTTGCTGCCGCAGCCGAATTGAGCCCGGAAGAGCGGCAAGAGATGATTCAGGGGATGGTGAACCAACTGTCCGACCGTCTGGCCACCGAAGGAGGATCGCCCGAGGAATGGGCCCGTCTGATTGCGGCGCTTGGTGTTTTGGGTCAGGCCCAGCGCGCCATAGACATCCGCGATGAAGCTGTGATCGTGTTTGCTGACAACGCCGCCGCGCTGGACATGATCGACGCAGCAGCACTTCAGGCCGGGATTGCCCAATGATTCACGATGAATTTGAAGTCTTTGCCGCAGCCCTATCCCCGATGTCTGCGCTGATGGGTCTGGATTTGGGTGAAAAGACCATCGGTGTTGCCGTTTCGGACCGAATGCGCACGGTGGCCAGCCCCTTGGAAACGGTGAGACGCAAGAAATTCACGCTGGATTCCGCCCGTTTACTAGAGCTTGTGGATGACCGTGAACTTGGCGGCATCCTGTTGGGCCTTCCCAAGAATATGGACGGCACCGAAGGGTCGCGCTGCCAATCCACTCGTGCGTTTGCCCGCAATCTGTCGCGGTTGACCGAATTGCCAATCGGGTTTTGGGACGAACGGCTCAGCACGGTTGCGGCAGAAAAGGCACTGCTTGAGGCGGATACGACACGAAAACGTCGCGGACAGGTTATCGATCACGTTGCTGCCGGTTATATCTTGCAGGGGGCGCTCGACAGGATGCGCTTTTTGTAACGGTCGGAGACCACAGATGACAAATATGGTTTGGAAACGGAACGAGGTTGAAAGCCCTTGCATCCAGATCTGCGTCGTCCATCCGACCGAAAAGATCTGTACAGGTTGCTATCGGACCATCGACGAGATCTCCAGGTGGTCCAAAATGGACTGCAGCGAGCGGGCCGAGGTGATGGCAGATCTGCCAGAGCGCA
This sequence comes from uncultured Ruegeria sp., assembly GCF_947489545.1. NCBI lineage: Bacteria > Pseudomonadati > Pseudomonadota > Alphaproteobacteria > Rhodobacterales > Roseobacteraceae > Ruegeria > uncultured Ruegeria sp. The sequence goes on from NZ_CANLDZ010000002.1 coordinate 320,569, forward strand.
AACCAAGGCTTGGCAAGCGGCGTGGCGGACGAGCGGCCAGATTGAACCAGCCCTAAGGCCTTTGTTCTAAATAGTTACTTGTGTGTTTTCTTAGCCGCATGAAACCTGCATGCAGTCGAATCGTATGCAAATTGTTCGCCCCCAAGCTTGGGTCGAAGCAGCTCGACTATCTCGGATTGATTTGTAGTTAGCGTCTGAGCCTCGGGTCTGAACGTAGAGCACCAGAGATGGACAAGCTCAACGTACGTATCCGAAGTATGTTTTTTGCAAACGGCATAACCCGCCTTTCGGATACTCCGACTTGGTTTGTCCTGCGTCACTGTAGATCTGGTCTGAACTCCGAGGGGGGAAAGAGTTCGAAGACAACGGCTTGAGTGAGTGGCGATCCACAGCGACGCAATGCGAGTTATCAGAATTCCCGCTGGTTTGGAGGGAATACCCTCGCTCTTTTATTTTTTTGACCAATCAGTCAAGAAATAAACTCAAAAAGTGATACCTTACGTAACGTCCTTCACGCCAGAATTCGAGTTGAGGTCTTAATGTGACGTCTCCGGTACGCCTGTATCGACGGTTTGGCGTTAAGCATCGTGCGATTATAGCCGCGTTTCGAAGAGGTCCGACCGGTGCAGGCCCCCGGTCGAAATGTCGGAAACGAGATTACCCGATCGCCAACCAGTTCTTGGCATTTTCATAATCTTCAGACCCGAAAAACTGCGTTCGGGTCCCCAGTACATGGCTGGCCACCCTTTGCGCCATGTGTTGCCAGGATTTGTCTCCGACAATGGCCGCGCGGTCTAGCATCCCGATATGCCGGCTGGCCAACCTGAAATGAGCCGCAAGGGCCGACAACCCCTGCCAACCATCGAAATCCCTCAGATCGATCAGCAGGCGGAAGCCCGACCGGTCTTGTAACAGCGCGTCCAAGTCCTTTTCCGCTTGCTTGTATTCCTCGGGATCTAGCTTGCCCAACAGGCTTACCTGAACACAAGGATCACCCAGATCGGTGACATGAATTGAACCGAGTGACTCGCGCATCCAGCGGCGGGCTGCCTCTAGTTCTGCCATTTCGAATACCTGAACAGGGCATGGCAGAATCGGAGCGGCAAGACGAATACTTGTCTGAACCCATCCCTGATCCGCCACAACGCCAATCCGTTCGAACCCGCGCCAATGACTTAGGCCCAGCTTGGTATCTGACCACGCCGCACCCAGATCGTAGCCTTTGAATTCAGGCTGTACGATTGCCAGCAGCCGCACCGCGTTATGTTCGGCCAAGGCCGCCTCGATCGCAGGAACCAGAGTGTTGTTGTAATCCGAGCTGGTGACCTGACCGGAAAGCTCAACCTCGATCAGTGCGCCATCAGAATTTGTATGAACCGTAATCATGGATCAAATCCCTCAATGTCAATGAATGACAAGAGGTTAGGGAAGTTTGATCCATTCGGCTACACCCCCGGCAAATTCCGGTCGAAAATAGGCGATCATCCGTCCATCGGGGCTCGCAGTCGCAGTTGCCCCCCAAGGTGCCACCCCGTGCAGACAATGGCGATGCAACAGATACGCCTCGCCGGGTTTGGCAGGCAATTCGATCCGACAGCAGGTCTCAAATATCTCACGACGTGTCGCCTGATAAACCTCGGTGATGTCGACCTCGTGCAAGGTTTCGTGCGGGTGATCTGCAAGAGCGAGTTCAAACGCATCGCGGATGAGGATATGGCTCCCTTCCCACAAGACCATCGGCGCGGCGTCCTCGCTTGCTTCGGTGAGCGAAATACCCAGAATCCAAGCATGTGGTTCGTCGACTCTGCGGCGCCGATCTGGCCCGATAGGGCGCAATCCATCTACATGGGCCGCATCGCGGTTTCGGCGATACCGACCCGCCGCCTCGCTTTCCCCACTACGCGGACGCGGATAACCGGGATAGATGACCGAGACCTGCCCCTTGTGCAAAGGCAATTTGCCGTAATGCTCCGCCAGAAAATCAATAGCCGGGCCAGACAGTGGCTGGGACTGTGCCACCCTGCCCTCGGTATCATTGGGCAAGGCATCCACGCCAACAAACCAAGTGCCTTCGCAATCCATCCATTCGGCAAATGCGGGATTGGAGACGGATTCGCAGGCGACAGGCAGAGCATGGTTCACCCATTCAGCCAAAGTCGGATCGTAGGGAAACTTTACCCATCCCTTGGACCAGAAATCTTTCACCACCCCAACGCCTTGCGTAACATGTTTAACGCCACCAGCGTCAGGAACACAGCGAAGACGCGCTTTAGCGGTTTCGGGTCCATCGCATGGGCCAGTCTAACCCCCCAAGGCGCGGTGATCATTGTCATCGCCACGACGATTCCAAAGGCCACAAGGTTTACAGCCCCAATAGTCCAAGGTGGTCGATGGTCCGCATCAATAGCCAGAAACAGAAAGCCGAAAACAGACGGCACTGCAATGATCACACCAAACCCGGCCGCCGTCGCCACCGCCCGGTGAATGGGCGTGTTGTATAAGCTCATCAACGGGACGCCAAAACTGCCACCACCGATCCCCATCAGGACGGACAGAAACCCGACCGATGGCGACAGCGCAGCGCGCCTGACGCCTTTGGGCATTGCGTCACCCAGTCGCCAGTCCGAGCGGCCAAGCCCCAGATAGGCCCCGATCAACATACCCAAAACACCAAACAACGCCTGCAACGCCTCGGTCCTCAAGGCGGAGGCCACCAAAACACCAATGATGGCCCCAATTGCAATGCCGGGGCCCCAACCGCGCAGGATATCCCAATCCACTGCGCCTTTTTTGTTATGGGCCAGAACGGATCGGATCGAGGTGACGATGATCGTGGCAAGTGATGTGGCCAGGCACAATTGCATCAGCTGTGGACCACCATATCCAAGCGTCTGGAACGCATAGAAAAAAGCGGGCACCAAAACGATACCACCACCTACCCCCAAAAGACCGGCCAGCACGCCGGCCAGCGCCCCGATCACAAGCAAAAGGCCCAGCATCTGGGCCAGCAACATCGTCTCGGGCATCATTCCCCCAGTCCGGCTTTGAACCGGAGTTTCCTTCGATCAAACCTCGGCCAAAGGCGCCACGCGATCCAGCGCCTGCAACATAACTTCGGGTCCTGCCCCGTCATGCACTGCCCCTTCGGACAACGCCCGCCGCCAAGCTCGCGCGCCGGGCCGTCCCGCAAATAGCCCGAGCATATGACGCGTGATTTGGTGCAGTCGCCCGCCATTGGCAATATGCCGTTCGACATAAGGAACCATTTGTCGAACAATGGCAATCGGATCACGGGCAGTCCCCGTCTTGAATATGCGTGTGTCAGCCTCGGACAGGATATCTGTTGGTTGGTGATAGGCGGCTCGTCCTATCATCACGCCGTCAAGGCCGGCATCCAAATGCGCCGTCGCCTCATCCAAGGACGTGACACCCCCATTGAGGGAAATGTGAAGATCCGGGAAATCCGCTTTCATCTGGTGGACCAGATCATAGTCCAAGGGCGGAATGTCCCGATTCTCCTTGGGGCTGAGGCCTTGAAGCCAGGCCTTGCGCGCATGAATCGTGACACGCTCGCATCCAGCAGTGCGAATTTGGTCGAGAAACGCGGGCAAAACATCCCTCGGCTCTTGCGCGTCAACACCAATCCGGCACTTGACGGTCACGTCCACATTCACAGCTTCACCCATCGCCGCGACACATTCAGCGACCCGCATTGGGTCTTTCATCAGCACAGCACCAAAGGTGCCCGACTGAACCCTGTCCGATGGGCAGCCGCAATTCAGGTTGATCTCATCATATCCCGCATCCGCCCCAATTCGGGCAGCCCGCGCCAACTCTTCCGGATCCGATCCGCCAAGTTGCAGTGCAACCGGGTGTTCGGCATCATTGTACTCCAACAAATGCAGGGCACCGCCACGGACCAGAGCAGGAGCTGTTACCATCTCGGTATACAACAGCGTTTCCGAACTCAGCAGCCGGTGCAGGTACCGGCAATTGCGGTCCGTCCAGTCCATCATCGGCGCCACGCTTAAACGTGCGGCTTTGTTGGCCTTGCCAGTCACAGCAACGACTCCGTCATACAAGGGTTTGCAATCCTGTTTGCCTGTCTCGAGATATCGGTAATCCGAATCGGGCCGCAGAGGATTAACACATTCTCGCCCGACCTTCCCATTGGTAGCGTATCAGACTTACACACCAGCTTTCTCGGCTGCGATGCCATATCGGCTGATTATCATTTCGACACTGTTTTCAATCGTCTCTGCCATTTCCGATTGGCTGAGAACTTCGCCCGTAAACAGCATCGGCCAGAACGCGCGGGCCTTGATCAGACCAATAAATTCACGCCCGGCCTGTTCCGGGTTGTCGATCCGCAACTGACCGTCCTCAGACGCATCGCGAAGCATGTCGATAAACCTAGCCGTCTTGTCCAGTTTGCCCTGTGCCTCAGCCGCGAGCGCCGGGTTGCGCAAGGTTTCGCTTATCACCATGCGCGACATCGCGATGACGTCTGGCAGCATGAGAATACGCCCTTCAGCCCAGGCCAATTCAGTCAATTGCTCACGAATACCGCGTCCTTTTTCGTATCGGATCTCCAATACTTCGGCAAACCGGCTCGACAGCTCGATCACAATCGAGCGGAACAGATTTTCTTTACTTTCGAAATATTTGTACAGCGTCCGCTTGGACACCTCGGCCCGGGCCGAGATGCGATCCATGCTCGAAGCGGCAAAGCCCTTTTCCTGAAATTCGGCCACGGCAGCTTCGATAATCTGTGCGCGCTTTGACGCGTTTGGTGCACTGCATTGGTTCATGTCAGAGCTATAGACCTATTGACGGGCTTGGGTCAAACGCTACGTAAACTCTGCAGTTTACACCCGCGAAGAATTGTGTAACTTGTAAACCCGCCAGTTTACCGATTCAGGAAACCAGCGCGAACAGGAGAGTCCCCCTATGGCTTTGACTTTGAAATTGAACGGCGAAACCCACACGGTTGACGCCGAACCCGGCACGCCCTTGCTGTGGGTGATCCGGGATGAGCTTAAGCTAACCGGAACCAAATTCGGTTGCGGCGTCGCCTCATGCGGCGCCTGCACCGTGCATGTGAATGGAGAGCCAACACGCTCGTGCCAGACCTATGTTGAAGACGTTGAAGATGCCGAAATCACCACGATCGAAGCCATCGGCGATGATAAGATCGGTGCTGCGGTACAGCAGGCCTGGGTCGAACTGGATGTGGTTCAATGCGGCTATTGCCAGTCGGGTCAGGTAATGTCAGCGGTTGGGCTGCTGTCCGAGAATCCAAAACCATCTGCCGATGAAATCGACGCATACATGCATGGCAATGCCTGCAGATGCGCCACCTATCAACGCATCCGCGCCGGCATTCAGCGCGCATCTGACATTCTGGAGGCCTGATCCATGACCATCAACACCTCCCGCCGTGGATTTTTGAAGGGCGCTGCAGCTGCTGGTGCCGTCTTGCTGGTCGGTGCACGCACGGACGGCGCGCTGGCGGCAGCTTCAACTGACTCCGCACAGTTCAACCCGTTTGTGAAAATTGACGCGGATGGCACAGTTACTGCTATCGTCAAGCATTTTGAAAAGGGCCAGGGTCCTGCAACCGGCCTGCCAACGTTGATCGCCGAAGAAATCGGTCTGCGCATGGACCAGATCGAATACGAATTCGCCCCGTCCGACCCGCAGGTCTACAATAACCTTTTGTTTGGTCCATTTCAGGGAACAGGTGGATCCACCGCGATGGCAAACTCGTGGATGCAGTATCGTCAAGCTGGTGCCGCCGCGCGTGAAATGCTGATCAACGCCGCCGCACAAGACTGGGGTGTAGACGCGTCTTCCGTCACTATCGAAGAAGGCATCGTCAAAGCTGGTGACAAATCTGCCCCGATCAGCGAATTCGTTGCCGCAGCCTCTCAGCTGGAAGTTCCGGCTGAACCACGCCTGAAAGACCCTGCAGAATTCCGCCTGATCGGCAACGAGGCCGTAAGACGCAAGGATTCGGCCATCAAAGGGAACGGGCAAGCGATGTATGCGATGGACGTGCATCTGCCCAACCAGATGATCGCCATGATCAAGCGCCCTGAAGCCAAAGGCGGGCTTGCCGTCAGCTTTGACGACAGCGGGTCGAAAGAAGTGAAAGGCTATATCAACGCGGCGGTCCTGCCGAACCAGGCAGGCGTTGCGGTGTATGCTGAAAACACATGGGCCGCGATGCAAGCGCGTGATGCGCTTGAGGTCGAATGGGATATGTCTGCGGCCGAGACCCGTCACTCGGATCAGATCAAGGCCGAGATCATGGCGGCATTGGACTCTGAGCCTACCTACAATGTGAACAAAGCCGATGCGGCGGCAATTGCTGCGGCGATTGATGGCGCTGACAAGGTGGTTGAGAAGACCTTTTACTTCCCCCTGTTGGCCCACGCAGCAATGGAGCCGCTGAACTGCACCATCGAACAAACCGCAGACGGCAACATCGTTCTGCATGATGGCAGTCAGATGCCCACAGGCCCGCATATGGCCTACCAGCAAATCTTTGAACTGCCTGCCGAAAAGATTCAGATCAAAACAATGCTGGCTGGTGGATCTTTCGGGCGTCGCGCCACGCCGGATGCGGATTATCAGGTTGAGGCGGGTCTGGCCTTTGTAGTCACTGATCGGTCACGCCCGGTCAAGCTGGTCTGGACGCGGGAAGACGACATGCGCAGCGGATACTATCGCCCTGCGTTTGGGCACAAAGTCCGCGTTGGGCTGGGTGCTGATGGCAACATCGTCGGGTGGCATCATCAGGTGGCCGGGCAATCGATCATGAAAGGCACGGCATTCGAATCCTTCGCAGTTCATGACGGTGTCGATCACAGCTCGATCGAGGGTATTGCGGACAGCCCCTACACTATCCCCGGTATGGCCTTGGGTTTGACCGATACACCAAAGGCAACATCGGTTTTGTGGTGGCGGTCCGTGGGCCATACTCACACTGCCTACACGATGGAAACGATGATGGATCTCGCAGCGCAAGCTGCAGGACGCGATCCTGTCGAATTTCGGCTGGCGCACCTGGCGGATGCTGGTGATGCCGATCAGAAACGAAAGGCGGGCGTGCTGAAACTGGTTGCCGAAAAAGCCGGATGGGGCAACGCGCCAGCTGGTCGTGCGCAGGGCATTGCAGTGCATAAATCCTTCGGATCCTACGCCGCTCAGGTTGTCGAAGTGTCAGGCGATCCGGAAAACGGTGTTCGGATCGAAAAGGTCACCTGTGCTGTTGACTGCGGCATCGCAGTGAACCCCGACGTGGTTCGCGCCCAGATGGAAGGCGGGATCGGCTATGGCATCGGTCACGTGATGCGCGATCAGATCACGCTGACAAGTGGCGCTGTGGATCAGTTCAACTTCCCCGACTATGAACCACTGCGGATCGGGGACATCGCGGCAATCGATGTGCATATCGTACCCTCTGCCGAGGCCCCGACCGGCGTGGGTGAACCTGGCACGCCGCCGTCGGCCCCTGCCCTGGCAAACGCGATCAGCGCGCTGTCAGGTGTCCACGTCGCGGAACTGCCGATGGTCGAAAATGGGGTCAACTTCTTCTGACTTGAACTCCCGCGCCGATCCCCTCGTGGGCCGGCGCGGGGAACCGTTATTCTCCGCCATGAAATAATTTGATCAAATTTCGTGACAAGTCGGAACGCCTCCAGTACATCTCGGGTAACGAGAGGAACGGAGGCCCCGATGGACCTGAGCGCCCTGCACAATATTCGCGTCACCGCCTGTGACTTGAACGGACAGATGCGCGGCAAACGCGTGCCGCCTGAATATGCCAGCAAGCTGAACAAAGGTTCGGTGCGCATGCCATTTTCAGCCCTGAACGTCGATCTGTGGGGGGCCGATATCGAAGGCAGCCCACTGGTGTTTGAAACTGGTGACGTCGACGGGATTTTGATGCCGACCGGGCGTGGCCCTTTGCCGATGCCCTGGCTCAACTCTGAAACGGCTTTGGTGCCGATGTGCCTTTACGATGACGACGGCACGCCGTTTGCAGGCGACCCCCGCCATGCGCTTTCTACTGTGTTGTCGCGCTATGCCAAGCGGGATTGGTCCGTTGTTGCGGCGACGGAGTTGGAGTTCACGCTGATTGATGCATCCGGCCTGCGCCCGCAACCACCGACCAACCCAATGACCGGGCGCCGACTGTCCGAGGAAGCCGTTTTATCAGTCGTCGAAATGGACGCGTTTGAAGCCTTCTTCACCGACCTTTATGATGGCTGCGCGGCTATGGGCATTCCTGCGCAGACCGCGATTTCCGAAAGTGGAATTGGCCAGTTTGAAATCAACCTGAACCATCAAGACGCCATGCGGTGCGCCGACGATACATGGTTTTTCAAAGCGTTGACGCGCGGCTTGGCCAGAAAGCACGGGTTTGCAGCTACCTTCATGTCCAAGCCTTATGCAGACGATGCGGGCAACGGCATGCACGTCCATTTCTCGGTCATCGACAGCAAGGGGCGCAATGTATTCAACGATGGTGGGCTGGACGGGACCGATATCCTGCGCGCAGCTGTCGCCGGTTGCCTTCAGGCCATGCCCGGTAGCACGTTGATCTTTGCGCCACACGGCAATTCCTACACCCGTCTGGTGCCCGGCGCCCACGCCCCAACCGGCGCAAGCTGGGCCTATGAAAACAGAACCGCTGCCATCCGCATTCCTGGCGGCGCGCCCGAAGCGCGGCGTATTGAACATCGCGTGGCAGGCGGAGACATCAACCCGTATTTGATGCTGGCAGCCGTGTTGGGCGCAGCTCTGCTCGGAATCGAGGATAGCCTGCAACCACCGGACCCGATTTCAGGGAACGCCTACGAAATCGCAGGCCTGCCGCAACTGGCCTCCGACTGGGCATCAGCGATCGACGCCTTCGAAACCGACCCGTTGGTTGCGCGTATTTTTCCAGGCGACCTGATCCGATACATGGCGATGACAAAACGGCAGGAAATTGCGCGGTTCGCAGACCGCCCCGAAGACCAGCACTGGCTGAGTTACCTCGAGGCGGTTTGACCCCTCTTGCCCAGCGCTTCCGAGTCCGCTAGATTTAATTTGATCAAATTCGGTGACCCATGAAAATCGGTATTCTACAAACCGGCCATACCCCTGACGTTCTGAAAAGCGAATTCGGGGATTACGATTCTCTGTTTCCGGCCCTTCTTGATGGAAACGGGTTTGAGTTTCAGACTTTTGCGGTCGTGGACGGGATTTTTCCAGCAGGCGCGCAAGACGCAGATGGCTGGTTGATCACAGGATCGCGCCACGGCGCCTATGAAGATCTGCCGTGGATCCCCAAACTTGAAGAACTGGTGCGTGACATTCACGGCAGCGACAAACCGTTGATAGGCGTGTGCTTTGGCCACCAGATCATTGCGCAGGCCCTTGGGGGCACCGTCGAGAAGTTTTCGGGGGGATGGGCTGTTGGCCGCACGACCTATGACCTTGGTGGCAAAAACGTGTGTCTAAACGCCTGGCACCAGGATCAGGTGACTGTCTTGCCCGAAGGTGCGCAAGTTCAGGGAAAAAACGAGTTCTGCCAGTATGCAATGTTGTCCTATGGCGACCAGATATGGACGGTGCAAGCGCATCCAGAATTTTCCAACGAATTCGTTGCAGGTCTGATGCGCACACGTGGCAAAGGTGTTGTCCCGGAAAACCTGATGCAGGACGCCGCAAACCGACAAACCGCCCCGGACGACAATGCCAAAATCGCACGATACATGGCGGACTTCCTTAAGAAAGCGAGGGCCTGATGGCCGATTGGACAGACGAACTGCCTCAGGCGGCAACGAATTACCTCGAGGGCCGCCGACTGGACGAAGTTGAGTGTATCATTTCCGATTTGCCCGGCATCGCGCGCGGCAAGGCGGTTCCTGCGTCCAAATTCGCGCGGCAATCCTACTTTTATCTGCCCGACAGTATCTATTACCAGACGATCACGGGCGACTGGGGCGAAGCCGCGGGCGAAGACGGGTTCATCGAACGGGACATGATCCTAAAGCCGGATTTCTCAACTGCGAGCGCCGCGCCCTGGACTGGCGATTGGACGTTACAGGTCATTCATGACGCTTATGACCGAGAGGGCGAACCGGTCCCCTTCAGCCCACGCAACGTGCTGAAACGCGTCGTACAACTCTATCATGATAGGGGTTGGGACCCGATCGTCGCGCCCGAAATGGAGTTCTTCCTGGTTGCTCCCAACGTCGATCCCGCACAGGGGATCAAGCCCATGATGGGCCGCTCGGGCCGACCCGCAGCGGCGCGACAGGCCTATTCGATGACAGCCGTGGACGAATTCGGTCCGGTGATCGACGACATCTACGACTTTGCCGAACATCAAGGCTTTGAGATCGATGGCATCACGCAGGAAGGCGGCGCCGGGCAGTTAGAGATCAACCTGCGTCACGGCGACCCCGTCAAGCTGGCCGATGAGGTGTTCTATTTCAAACGCCTGATCCGCGAAGCCGCCTTGCGCCACAATTGCTTCGCCACCTTCATGGCAAAACCGATCGAGGACGAGCCCGGCTCGGCCATGCATATCCATCACTCGATCATCGATATGGAAAACGGCCAGAACATCTTCTCCGGCCCTCAGGGTGGAGAGACAGACGCGTTTTACCACTTCATTGCCGGGCTGCAGAACCACCTGCCCGCTGGCTTGGCGGTGATGGCGCCCTATGTGAATTCCTATCGTCGTTATGTCAAAGATCACGCGGCCCCAATCAATCTGGAATGGGCGCGCGACAACCGAACCACCGGCATTCGCGTCCCCCTGTCCGGTCCCGAGGCACGACGGGTTGAAAACCGCATCGCTGGAATGGATTGCAACCCGTATCTGGGTATCGCGCTGTCGCTGGCCTGCGGCTATCTGGGCCTGACCCAGCAGGAACGCCCCCGCCGCCAGTTCCACGGCGATGCCTATGAAGGTGAAGGGGACATTCCTCAGGTGATGGGCAACGCGTTGGACTTATTTGATGAAGCCACCGCCTTGCACGAAATCCTTGGCCCGGAATTCGCACGGGTATACGGCATCGTGAAGCGGGCAGAGTACGAAGAGTTCCTGCAAGTGATCTCTCCATGGGAGCGTGAGCATCTGCTGATGAACGTCTGAGGCGACGCGATGAACCTGCTCTATTCCAACGACCGCAAGGCCGAGTATCCGCCAAGCTGGTATGCTGCAACGGCGCATCCGATGGACCGGTTTCCAGCGTTGGAAGGCGATACCAGCGCAGATGTCTGCGTCGTCGGCGGCGGGTACACCGGCCTTTCAGCGGCGCTGCATCTGGCCAACGCCGGGCTTCGCGTGGTGGTGCTAGAGGCGCATCGCGTCGGCTTCGGCGCCTCAGGCCGCAATGGCGGTCAATTGGGCAGCGCACAGCGGATGGCCCAGGAGGATCTGGAGCGTCTGGTGGGTGACGCAGATGCCGCCAAGCTTTGGGATTTGGCCGAAGATGCCAAGGATCTGGTTAAATCCTTGATTTCAGAATACCAGATCGACTGCGACCTCAAGCCCGGCGTGGCCGAGATGGCGCTGAGCGACTCTGACCGAGATCAATTGCATGAGCATGTCGCGCATCTTTCGGGCAAATACGGCTATGACCAGATCAAGGTTTTGGATGCGGAGGCCGGGCAGGCGCTATGCCCCTCTCCGACTTACAAGGGCGGTTTTTTGGATATGGGGGCGGGTCATTTGCACCCGCTCAACTACGCCTTGGGTCTTGCCACAGCGGCTGCAAAGTCAGGCGCCCGCATTCACGAAAGCACCGAAGTGCTGAACATCGAACAAGGCCCGCGCGTTTGCGTTCAGACCGAGCAGGGGCAGGTCACAGCCGATCACGTCATTCTGGCCTGCAATGGATATCTGGGCGATCTGAACCGGCAGGTGGCTTCTCGCGTTATGCCCATCAACAATTTCATCGCCGCGACTGAGCCACTCGGGGCCGACACATCACGGGTTCTGACGCAGGACGTGGCGATTGCCGATACAAAGTTCGTCGTGAACTACTTCCGCCTTAGCGCCGATGGTCGCCTGCTGTTTGGTGGAGGTGAAAGCTATGGGTATCAGTTTCCGTCAGATATCGCCGCCACAGTTCGCAAACCGATGGCTCAGATTTTCCCTCATCTTCAAGACGTTAAAATCGACTACGCCTGGGGCGGGACCCTAGGCATCACGATGCGTCGGATGCCCTATCTGACGCGGGTCGCCCCCAACATCCTGTCCGCATCGGGCTATTCCGGCCACGGGATCGGAACGGCCACCCATGCCGGTCAATTGATGGCTCTGGCCATACAAGGTCAGGCCGAAGGGTTTGACACCATGTCTCGCGTGCCTGCTCTGCCCTTTCCCGGTGGTTCGGCCTTGCGCAGCCCGCTTCTGGTGCTGGCAATGACCTGGTATGCGCTGCGGGACCGATTGGGGATCTGACCCGCTTTTCATTGCGACAGTTTGGTGAAATTTCGCCGAAGAGGCGAAAGGGGTCTTGGCATTGGCAGGTCATTTAATTTAAATAAACGAAAGTTAGAATTCGGGAAAACCAAATATGACGCTGCCACCCAACGTCCATGACGCCGAAGCCATCCCTGCAACCGCACGGGACGCCATTGATGCCCTGCTGCAATCAGGGGACCTGTTCCGCTACACCGCGCCGCAAGACGCGCCAGTTGCCCTGCTTGAGGCGGAATTCGCCGAATTGTTGGGAACAAAATATGCGCTGGCGGTGTCTTCCTGCTCGGCCGCGCTGTTCCTGTCGTTAAAGGCATTGGGCCTGCCGCGCGATGCAAGGGTTCTGATCCCGGGCTTTACTTTCGCAGCGGTTCCTTCTTCGATTGTGCACGCCGACTGTATCCCGGTTTTGTGCGAAGTAGGCGAAAACTATCGCATCGACATGGTGGATTTTGCAGCCAAGCTCGACAGCGTTCAGGCCGTGATCATCAGCCACATGCGCGGCCACACATCGGATATGGACGCCATCATGGAACTGTGCGATGCGCGCGACATTCCGGTGATCGAGGACGCAGCCCATTCGTTGGGCACCACATGGCATGGCCACAACATCGGCACCATCGGCAAAGTCGGGTGCTTCTCATTCCAGTCGTACAAGATGATTAACGCGGGCGAAGGTGGCATCCTGATCACCGACGATGCCGATCTGGTGGCACGGGCCGTGATCATGTCAGGCGCGTATGAGCACAACTGGAAAAAGCACAAAGCCCCGCATGGCAACAATACACCTGAATTGGAACAGGCCTTTGCAAAGTGGCAGAACCAGTTGCCGCTTTATAATCTGCGGATGAGCAACCTCAGCGCAGCTGTGATCCGCCCTCAGATCCCCGAGTTGGCGCGGCGGGTGCATGACGGTTTGAAAAACCACGACTATGTGGCGGATCGCCTGAACACATCACCTTACATCGACGTCCCTGCCCCGTTGGCCCCCGAACGCCGCGCGCCGGATTCGATCCAGTTCAATCTGGTCGGGATGGACGACAGTGACATTCGCGCCTTTGCTGCAGCGTCCGAGGCGCGCGGCGTCAAGGTTCAGGTTTTCGGCCTAAGCGAGGACAATGCGCGGGCGTTCTGGAACTGGCAGTTCCTACCCGAGACATTCGATCTGCCCCAAACCCGTGATATGCTGATGAAAGCCTGCGATGTGCGCCTGCCAGTGCGTCTGACCCGAGATGAGCTGGACATTATTGCCGATATCCTGCTTGCGTCGGTCGGTGAAGTCACAGGCCCGATCCCTGTTTACGGAACCTGAATGCCAAAACCGAAAAGGCCCGCAATATGCGGTCCTTTGTTCGCGCGATGATCCAAAATCAATTCAACTTCGAAAGCTTCTGCTGAAGTTCAGCCAGTTGCTGCTTGATCTCATCAAGATCTTCCTTGGATTTCGGTTGTTCTTCTTCTTCCTTGTCTGGCCCTGACCATTTACCGGACAGACCCCCTGTCATCGCCTTTAAGAATGCTTGCTGCTGCGCCTGCATCGCTTCGAAACCCGGCATCTGCGACATCGGATTCATGGCACTCATGTTCTCCATCATCTTGCTTTGGCTTTCGCGCAGCATCTCGAACGAGCTTTGTAGAAACTGTGGCATCACACCCCCGCCTGGCACCATGTAGCTGCGCACAAGATCATTCAGAACATTGACCGGCAGCACGTTTTCGCCGCGGCTTTCATGCTCTGCGATGATCTGAAGCAGGTATTGACGCGTCAGGTCGTCGCCGGTTTTCAGATCGATGATCTGCACTTCCCGGCCATCGCGAATGAACCCCGCAATATCTTCGAGCGTGACGTAGTCGCTGGTCTCGGTGTTATACAGCCGACGGCTCGCGTAGCGCTTGATCAGCAGTGGTTTTTCTTGATCCGACACCGTTTACCCTCCCCAAGGATGATGCGTTGCAGCACAGGTTATGCGAGTGCAGCACAAAAAGAAAGGGCAGGTCAATCGACCTGCCCATCGCGATAACACCAATTGGGAGGAATGGGTGCCTCTCGCGGACGTTCTTACTTGGCAGCAGTTGCTTTCTTGGCAGCAGCTGTCACGTCGTTGGTGGCTTTCTTAACTGCAGCAGTCGCATCTTCTGCAGCGTCTTTGCCCGCCGCCATCAGCAGCTCAACGGTTTCGGTCTGAACTTTTTTCGCGATTTCAGCGAAAGCAGCCAGGTTTTCAGCTGCAACTTCAGCCGACGCGCTTGCGAAATCGGTTGCTGCTTTTGCGTAATCCGCAGGCTCTGCCTTGGCTTTCGACATTTCAGTCATCTTGGCCAGAGTTTCTTTGGTCCACTTGCTGGAGATCTCAGCCGATTTACCAGCAGCTTCCAAAGCAACGCCCGACAGCTTTTCGTTCAGCGAAGCGGTCGATTTGAATGCGTCTTCCATTGCGGAGGTGTCCACAGGGAACGCGCCCATCATGTCTTTCATGATCGCGCTAAAGTCTTGAGTCTTTGCCATCGTACTAAATCCTTTTTGCTGTGCCGGGCCCACCCCGGTTTTCCTCAGCTTGCAAACAATATGATTGCTGCAGCGCAGCATTGCAAGTTTTTTCTTGCTGCGATGCAGAAAAAGGAGGTTTCAAAATGAAATCAGTTGTTTGGATTGGCCACCACATAGGTGCCTGGCGCCGGAGCCAGTCGAGGATGGTTCGAATCACCTGTATCGCGAGCCGGGATTTGCTTGCCGGATCGCTTCTTCAGCCAGGCTTCCCACATCGGCCACCAGGACCCCTTGTGAAAGTCGGCCTGTTTCATCCAGCTGTCCGAATCCGCTTTCATATCTGTGTTGGTGTAGTGGCCATATTTTTTTTTGCTGGGTGGGTTAACGATGCCGGCGATATGGCCTGATTCCGAAACCACAAAGGTCTTGGACCGTGACCCCATTTGTTGCACGCCGCGATAGCAGTCTTTCCATGCAGCAATATGGTCGGTCTCACATGTGATGGCCATCAACGGAACATCCACGTCTTTGACATGCAGCTTGTGGCCCATCAATTCGATGCCATCCGATACGAATTCGTTGCGTTGGCACAGGCCTCGTAGATAGTCGACTGACATCTTGGCCGGCAGATTGGCCCCATCACCATTCCAGAACAGCAAATCAAACGCAGGAGGCGTTTCTCCCATCATGTAGCTGCGGATTGCGGGCCCATAAACCAGATCGCGCGAGCGCAGAAATGACATTGTGCGCCCCATGATCCAGGATCGCAGAACACCTTCTCTATTCACTTCTTCTTCGATGCCGTCGATGAAGTCATTTTGCAGGAACGGCGTGAACTCACCTTGTTCCGAGAAATCGGTCAGGGCCGTGAAGAAAGTTGCAGATTTGATCGACTTATCGCCGCGTTGTTTCAACAGCGATAGAGTCAGGCTGAGCGTGGTGCCCGCTATGCAATAGCCAACGGCGTTGACCTGCTTGACCTTACAGATCTTCTTGACCTCATCGACCGCTGCTAGGAAACCGTCCCGAATGTAGTCCTCCATCCCGGTTTCAGCATAGCTTTCGTCCGGATTTATCCAGCTGACGACAAACAGAGTATACCCTTGTTCTGTGATCCATTTGATCAGGCTGTTCTGGGCCTTGAGGTCCAGAATGTAGAATTTGTTAATCCAGGGCGGGAACAGCACGATGGGCGTTTCGAAAACCGTTTCTGTTGCCGGCTTGTACTGAATGAGCTCCATCATCCGGTTGCGATAGACAACATCCCCTGGCGTGGTCGCCAGGTTGCCGCCAACTTCAAAAGCACTTTCATCGGCAAGTTTGACAACCAACTCGCCATCGTTGGCTTCCAGGTCTGCGACCAGATTTTCCAAACCTTGCAGCAAAGACTGCCCGTCTGTCTCGACCGCTTTTTGAAGTGCGTCCGGATTTGTCGGCAGGAAATTCGTTGGCGACATCATGTCGATGATCTGCTGCGAGAAATAGCTTAGGCGTCTCCGGTCCTTTGCGTCCAAATCGTCCACCGACGCCACGGCCTGCGCGATCGCTTCTGCATTGGTCTGGTATTGTTGGCGAACCAGACGGAAGTAAGGGTTGGATTCCCACAAGGGGTTAGAGAATCGTTTGTCGGCAGGCTTGGCATCCTCGTCTTCGACCTCACCCGTGGTCAGGGCTTGCTGCGCCTCAGCGAAGTTCAGAACCGATTTTCCCCAAAATTCTATCTGCTGTTCCAACAACTTGGCGGGATTTTGCCAAGCTTCAGCCCAATAGGCCGTTGCTGCTCGTGCGAAAAGCTCTTGATTCGGGCCGTCCAACGCAGGGGTATGCGCCTTTTTCCCAGCCATAACTTCAATCAGGCGTTTGGAGAGTTGTTCGACCTTTTCCATATTTTCTTTAAGGCGTTCAATGTGTTCGTCGGTCGCTTCGGGCATGTGGCCTTCACTTGTTGTCATTTTAACAATTCTCCCCTAGCCTCGCTGCTGTGCAGAATAACGTCGTGGGTGCCGGGGGCAAAGCGGCGAATGGTCCGAACTCTTAGGCTCACACTCCGGAGATCCGTTCGATGCGTTACATGATGACCTACGACATGATGGAAGCCACGCGCAATACCAACCAGTGGCTTGGCGCCACGGCAAGTGCGATGGCCTCTTACCCATTGTTTTCCATGGTTCCGAACCCCGCGTTCAGCTTGGTGGCGGCCTGGGGCGAGGTGACCGAACGTACTTTTCAGCGCATGGTCGTGAAGCCCGATTGGGGTATCCGGACCTTTACCTGCGAAGATGGCAAAGATCATCTGGTCGAAGTAACCACGGTGTTGGAGCGCCCATTCGGCGATCTGGTTCACTTCCGGGTTAACGGTCGCGAAGAGCAAGCCCGCAAAGTCCTTTTGGTTGCGCCTATGTCGGGGCACTATGCCACGCTGCTGCGCTCGACAGTCAAAAGCCTGTTGGTCAACTGCGAAGTTTACATCACCGATTGGCATAACGCGCGCGATATTCCTGTGTCTGCAGGTAAGTTCGATGTCGAGGACTATACCCTATATCTTGTAGATTTTATGAAAGAACTTGGACCGGACACGCATGTTGTCGCGGTGTGCCAGCCTGCACCTTTGACATTAGCCGCGACAGCCTACCTGGCCGAGGTTGAACCCAAGGCCCAACCCAGCACATTGACCCTGATTGGTGGCCCGGTTGACCCGGACGCAACGCCGACGGATGTAACCGATTTCGGCCGACGCGTCACCATGGGGCAGTTGGAAGAAACGATGATTCAGCGCGTCGGTTTTAAATACAAAGGCGTCGGGCGTATGGTGTATCCCGGCTTGCTGCAACTGGCGTCGTTCATGTCCATGAATGCCGATCGCCATTCCAAGGCATTCACAGATCAGATCCAACGGGTTGCGCGGGACGAAGCATCGGACCAGGACGCACACAACCGGTTCTATGACGAATACCTGGCGGTCATGGACATGACGGCTGAGTTTTATCTGTCGACGGTCGAACGTGTCTTCAAAAACCGCGAGATCGCCCGCAACGAATTTGTCGTCGCCGGGCACAAAGTGGACATCGGAAAGATCACTGATGTTGCTGTGAAGTCCGTTGAAGGTGCGAATGACGACATTTCGGCACCTGGCCAGTGTATTGCCGCGCTGGATCTGTGCACCGGCTTGCCAGACAGCAAAAAAGCCAGCCATGTTGAACCCGGTGCGGGCCACTATGGTATCTTTGCGGGGCGCAGTTGGCGTGACAACATTCGACCTCTGGTGATCGATTTCATGAACCAGAACAGCCGCAAACCACGCCGGCGCGCTGCGAACCGCAACAAGGTGGCCTAAAACCAATGGGTAAAAGCGAAAACTCGGATCTCGCCTTTGCCTGTAGCTGTGGTTCTGTACAAGGCCATATCAAGCCAGACGGGATAAAATCGGGCACGCATGCCGAGTGCTTTTGTACCGATTGCCGTGCCGCCCAACTGTATTTTGACCAACCAGACCCCTCTCCGGGACCCGTTGAGATATTGCAGACTTCACCCGAAGCGATCGAATTCCATCAGGGCGCCGAAAACCTGGCTGTGATGCAGTTAAGCCCAAAGGGAATGTACCGCTGGTACGCGACATGCTGTAACACGCCGGTAGCGAACACGTTCAAAACGCCCAAGTTCCCGTTTGTCGGTGTGATTGTGGACCGCATTGCAGAGCCATCGGCGCTTGGCCCAGTGATATCACGTGGCTCTGTGCCTCAGCCGGATGGAACGCAAAAGCACGAGAATATTGGGGCCGCTATTTATCGGCTTTTCAAACGCGCTGCCAAATCACGGTTGACCGCAGCATGGAAAAACACACCGTTCTTCAATGCCGAGACCGGTGAACCAGTTGCAACGCCTGCGGTCATCAGCAAAAGCGAACGCGACGCGCTTTACCCGTAATCCGGCCGGCAGGGAACACTCAGCCAATTCCGCAATGCGTCTATCACAACATTCGGTGTTTCAAGCGTTGGCAAATGTCCTGCATTTTCGATGGTTTGCAAGACAGCACCCGGAATCAGATCAGCCATAAAGGCGTGTTTGCGAACCGGTGTCAGCGTATCATGTGAACCGCACAATATCAGCGTGGGAACTTTGATCCGCCTCAGGGTTCCCTGCTGATCCGGACGCCGTTGTAGGGCCCGCATCTGGCGAACGAACAATTCCGGCCCCAGGTCCATCGCCATTGAAAGCAGATTGTTCAGGATCGGAATCCTCTGCGGCCCCGGGGCCAGAGTATCCGACCCGACAACGCGCCGCATAGCTTCCTCAAGCCGACCGGACCGTGCGGCGACGATCAGATCCTCGCGACCGGCGGCGATTTGCGGTGTATCGGCCTGCGCATCGGTCGCCATAAGACACAGTCGAGAGACGCGTTCGGGCGCACGACGGATAAGCTCCAGCGCCACAACTCCGCCCATGCTTAAGCCAGCCAACGCAAACCGATGCGGCAATTGATCCAGCAAGCCCGAGGCTATTTCTTCGATACGCTCACCCGAAGATATCGGCGCCACCGTGACGGCACGGTCCCGCGACATCACATCGATCTGAGGCCGAAACAATCGCGCGTCACACATTAAACCAGGCAAAAACACCAGCGGCTCGATCACGCGGGGCCTCCATCAGCTCGGTTATCCGGGTCTTTCCGTTTCCCCCAAGGATGAAAGTTTTGCCGTGGGCGGGCAAGGGAAACTTCACGGATAAGCGATGGACCGCAAGGTCGGAAAATCGCTATATCGTGCTTGCCGGGTCGGCAGGTTTTCATTCGGTTCTGCGCCCGGTCGCAACAGGCATCCCCGAGGCGCAATATAGCTGTCGATTCTACGGATCGGATTGGGTCGCCACACCAGATTGAACGCACAAAGCTTGGGGAAAAACCATATCTCGGAATAGTCGAGATGGTCGTGCATCCACCACGCCAGATCCCGCCAATCCCGTCCGTTTGCATATTGATCCGCAAACCACGGGATCACCACGGACGCGCCAGCAATCTGTGCATCCCCTTCCCCACGGTCCCAGATATGGCATTCCAGCGGGTTGTCGTTGCGGGCGCAGTTCAGCTTGTTCTCATTGCCGAACTGGTTCAACGAAGGAGAGCGATATCCCGAGCGCACCGCAACACGACCAAATGTTTCCTCAAGCGGATCAAGAAGGGTCTCGCAAAAGGCGCGGCCCGTTGCGATGGCCAGATCGGGGTTGTCAGGGATGTTCTGTTTCTCATGAAAACTTCCGATCTCGGAGTACAGAAAATCGCGCATGAAGAAGTGCCGGGACAGCCGCACACGACCTAAGGTCTCAAGGCTCCACATGCTGCCCGGCTTGCGCATGATCAGTGCCCATTCCAGCGAAACGCGCCATCCGGTCCCAGGGCCGAGAATGGGTTATAAGCCACCTCCCAGATCGTGCCGCACGGGGCGCGAAAATACCCATGATGCCCACCCCAAAACACGTCGGAGGCTTGTTTCAGAACCTCGGCCCCAGCCGCCTGGGCGCGGGTCAACAGCTGTGCAACGTCTTCTTTGGATCGACAATTGTAGCTGAGCGTCAATGCCCCCTGGCCCAGCGTACCAACATCAACACCAATCTCATCTGCCAAGGCCGAAATCGGGTACAGCCCCAAGGTTTGACCGATCAGGTCATAGGCAATGACCCCGTCCGGGCTATCAACCCGTTTCCAGCCCAATGCTTCATAGAATCGGGCCGCGGTTTCGGGGTCTTCTACGCCGACAGTAATAAGGCTGACACGTTGTTCCATGGGTTGGTTCCTTTGATCTCACTCTAAAGGTTTCGGCCGGACCATGCATCGACTTCGAGACTGTGCTGAAGACAAGAACCGGAATCAAGCGCCTGAAGTCTCACCGTTGAGATTTGAAACTTTGGATTACTTCCCTAAATTCAGTTCTCTTACTACGCGAAATCCATGACTATCGTTGCGCCATTCCGGGCGAGTCTTCCTCCGCATAGCGGGCCTCAACCCATCAATCCCCGTTGCGTAACTTCCACCTTTCAAGACACGCCAACAGTTATTGGTACCGGGTTGGAGATTCAGGTATTCGCTGTCACTGGCAAGCCCCAGGTGCGTTTCCGACCAGCATGACTGCGTAATCTCCTGCACGTTCCCGGACATGTGACGAAGGCCCCAGGAGTTCGCGGCATCCAATTCTTCAACCCGAACGGACATATCGCGATCAGCAAGGCCGGGCGGCCTTACTCCAAGCGTGGTCTCTGTGGCATCACCGGAAAAATTCGCCTGCTCTGCGGTTATGTCATTGCCCTGGGCATACCTTGTCTGCGCTCCGGCCTTGGCGGAATACTCCCATTCTGCCTCAGTCGGCAGGCGATACACGTCATCACCGACCAAGGAATTTAGCCAACTCAGGTATTCCTGCGCATCCTCGAAAGACACGTTGATGACAGGATGATCAGGCCCCAAGAGCACATATCCGCCGAGCCGAAGAATCCGATGCTCTGGATTGTGTGTACACCTTTCGGCATTCACGCATCGCATCCATTCGGCATGGGTCACCTCGTTTCGTCCCATGGCAAACGGGATGTCAATTTCGACCTCGTGACGAGGATGTTCGTGCGGGATGATGTGAATATCATCCGGCGCCCTTCGCGTCTTAGTTGCATTTTCGCCGTAAAAGTCGAACGGGTCTCGAGACTCTTCCTGTGTCGCACCCATCATGAAAGAACCTAATGGCATGACGATCATCTCAGGGCATTGTTCGCATTCCTGAAACTGCTCTAACGGCGCAACTGTTTGTCCATTTTTCAAACTGTACAGCTTACTTTCTTCCGCAATCAGCAAGCCAGGCGCAAGACACGTGAGCCAGAGCAAACAAGCTGATACCAATTCAGTTACCGAGTTTACCTCTATGAATTGTTTTATCTTTTTATTTTTGTGGTCGCTCAAATTCATCTCTGTTCCATCTTGGAAGGTGTCACTGGTGGTCTGCTTCACGCCAACTCGGCGTGAATGCAAAAAAATTCAAGCGCAACGCAGCTTATTCAGACGGCTCAACACCCAGTGCTTGAAGCCAGTCCAGAATGCCAGCAACTGCGATGTCGGTTTGGTTTGGTGACATCAGGCGTCCGGCGATCACATGCGCATGCGGATCATCCCCTGGCCCCATTGTCACCAGTTTGACCGTTGCGGAGGCGCCCCAGTTTTCGGCGATCTGATGGGTCCGTTCGGGCCGCACGACCTGATCATCGTCCGAGAACCAGAACAGCGCCGGGACCGAAACATCCGAGAAATCCAATGCATAGACCGTCTGCACCAGTGCGGTCATGGGGACAACCGAAACCCACGGGTAGACGGACGACCAATACTTGTTTTTCTCGGGGTTGGGGCCAGACACATCCCGTGTTTGCCCCATGAGGATAGGCAACCAGTTTCTGGCCCAGGGCAGACCAGGTATCCAAGACCCCGGTGCATTGACCCCGAAATTCGGCGACACAAAGACCATTCCAAAGACATCCTTGCTCAGGTCTGGATCGAGCACTGCTGCTGCCGCCAATGTGCCGCCAGTCGAAGTCGACATGACGATGACTTTCTCGCCTACAGCACGTGCGGCGGCCAGACCTTCGGCGGTGTCCTGCATCCAGCCCGAGGCCGTCGCCTGCCCCATCGCGTCGCCGCTGCGCCCGTGACCCTGAAGGCGGGTGTAGACCAGATTTGCGCCCAACGCATCGGCGACCAAGTCTGGAACCGGGCGAATTTCTTCCGAGCTTGCAGAAAATCCGTGAATATACAGCACGGAATATGGCGTGCGCTGCTCTTTGAACCCGTCCTGCCAGATGACCCGCTTTTCAACGCCCGGCACGATATCGTCATGGGCAGATTCCGAACTTTCGAAATAGACCTGAACGCCTTCGCCAAACTTGCCCGTGTCAAAGCGCGGGTGCAGGGTGACGTCTTCACGAGGGCCAAACCAGTAGACCAGCCCACCGACAACAAACAGCGCCAGCAAAAAGCGCCCCAGAAACCAACCTACGCGCTGCATTCGTCTTCTCCTATTACGTCGAGTATCGCGTCTTCAATCAGACCCAAGCAGGGTCCGTCCGAGAATCGATGATCCGCGTCTTTAACCAATAGCAATCGCATATCCGGACCGCTCGCGCGCTCCAAAAGACGCACCGCAGTTTCTGTGGACACGGCCGTATCCGCTGTGCCCTGCAGAAAGCGAACCGGAAATGGCAGGGCAAGCGGCGATCGAAGGACAAGGTTCTGTCGCCCATCCTCAATCATCCGCTTGGTGATCACGTAAGGTTCCATATAGTCCGACGGCAATTCCACATGGCCGACCACGTCCAATGCGGCCTTTTGGTCTGCGTTGAAGGACGCCCAATATCCATCTTCGGTGAAATCTGGCGCGGCGGCGATTGTGACCATCCCAGCAATCCGTTCGGGCATGGCGCGCGCCAGCAACAGCGCCTGCCATCCACCCATGGAAGATCCGACCACGATCAGGGGGCCTTGTGTCAGGGAAGAAATTGCAGCGACGGTGTCCTGATGCCAATCGCCGATGCAGCCATCTGTGAATTCGGCGGAACTTTCGCCGTGACCCGAATAGTCGAACCGCAGATATCCTTGTCCACGCGCTTTCGCCCAAGCCTCAAGATACACGGCCTTTGTACCTTCTTTGTCGGATTTGAGCCCGGACAGGAACACGATTGTCGGCCCCCGCCCCTCGGTCATGTCATAGGCGATCTGTCGCCCTTGATCGGTTGTCAGAAGTCGGCTCATCATTCCGGCCTTTGTTGTTGATTTTCGCCAGCCTAGCCCGCCCAACGGATGAGTGGAAACCGGAATTCAATAATTTTTAGGTGACCATATTGTCACGTGACTATAGAATCACGTATAAGCCTTTCATGGACATTTTATTCAAAGCCCTCAATGACCCGGCGCGCCGCGAAATCCTTGACCGGTTGCGGCAGAAGGACGGACAATCCCTGTCTCAGCTCGAAGAGCATTTCGACATGACCCGTTTTGGCGTCATGAAGCACCTTAAACTGCTGGAGGAAGCGGGTCTTGTCCTGACCCGCAGGCAGGGCCGTTTCAAGCATCACTACCTTAACCCCTTGCCCCTGCAGGAGATGGTGGATCGCTGGGTTGCACCCTTTCTGCAACCTCAAGCCCGCGCGTTCAGCGCGATGAAACTCAAATTGGAAATGGAGACACGAATGGGAAAACCGGATTTCATGATGCAGACCTTTATTCGCTGCACGCAGGATGCCTTGTGGGACGCTCTGACCACGCCGGAACAAATGGCTGCCTACCACTTTTTGTGTAACGAAGTACGAGGCCAGGTGTCGCCCGGTGAAACCGTGCATTTCATCACGCCGGACGGAAATGAAATGCTGCGGCAGGTGACCCAAAAGCTGGATCCAAAATCCCGAATAGAAATGGGATTTGAACCGATGTTCATGGGCCCAGACGCCCCGTCTTCGCAAATGGTCTATCTAATCGAACCACAAGGCGATGTCTGCAAACTGACCATCGAGCACTATAACCTTGCCGAAGGCCAGGAAGGTTTTGCTGAAGGCTGGGCGCGACTGGCTGCGTCTCTCAAAACCTGGCTGGAAACGGGCTCAGCCCTGAAGGAGGCTGTGTGATGACCGATTTTCCCACTGAATTAGGCGTTCTTACCTGTCTCATGCTGTTGGCGGTCTCGATGTGGATACCCTACGTTGTTGGCATTTCTTCCGACCCCTCGGAAGAAGAGGCTTTTGCCCGACCCGCGCAGATCTCGAACCTGCGCCCCTGGGTGCAGCGCGCGCATCGGGCCCAGCTGAACCTGCTGGAACAAGCCATGCCGTTCGCTGTTTTGGTGTTGATCGTTAACGCATTGGACGGGTTTTCCACGCTGACCTACTGGACTGCGATCCTGTTTTTCTGGATTCGCGTCCTGCACGCGGCCGGCATGATTAGCGGGATCGCCCGCATGCCGATCCGGCCGATATTGTTCACGGTTGGCTGGGTCTGCTGCCTGATCATGGGCTACGCCGTTTTTGCTGCGGCCTGACAACTTTTGGAAAATGCCACGCGATCACGAATTGAGTGGCGTTTTCTGACCGACCTCCCTTACCAGTTGACATCATGCCCATCGGGCGGCAAATAGCCCAGACACATATACCCGCAACCGGGCGTTCAGTGGGCGCCAAACCGACGAGGAGAGCCGATATGGCCCTGGACTCACAGTCAGTCTCCCTTACTTTCCCCGATGGCAATTCCCGATCCTATGACGCAGGCGTCACGCCCGCGCAGGTCGCTGCCGATATCTCGACCTCATTGGCTAAAAAGGCCATCTCGGCCACGGTCAATGGCCAGCACTGGGACCTGCAATGGCCCATCAAGTCTGATGCGCAGATCGCCCTTCACACCATGAAAGACGAAGAGCAGGCGAACGAGCTGGTGCGCCACGATCTAGCGCACATTATGGCCCGCGCCGTGCAAGAAATCTGGCCCGATACCAAGGTCACCATCGGCCCCGTTATCGAAAACGGCTGGTACTATGACTTTGACCGTGCTGAACCGTTTACGCCCGAAGATCTCGGCCTCATCGAGAAAAAGATGAAGGAGATCATCAATAAGCGGGACGCTGTGCGGACCGAGGTCTGGGACCGCGATCGAGCGATCCAGTTCTACACGGACAATAACGAGCCCTATAAGGTCGAATTGATCGAGGCCATCCCCGGCGATGAGCCGCTGCGCATGTATTGGCACGGCGACTGGCAGGACCTGTGCCGCGGCCCGCATTTGCAGCACACTGGGCAGGTCCCGGGTGACGCGTTCAAACTGATGTCCATCGCCGGAGCCTATTGGCGCGGCGACAGCGACCGCGCGATGCTGCAGCGTATCTATGGTGTGGCCTTTACCGGCAAAGAAAAACTCAAGGCCCACCTGCATATGCTGGAAGAGGCCGCCAAGCGCGATCACCGCAAGTTGGGCAAGGAAATGGACCTGTTCCACATGCAGGAAGAGGCCCCTGGCCAGGTGTTCTGGCACCCCAATGGCTGGACCGTCTACACCGAGTTACAGGACTACATGCGCCGCAAACAGCGCGCCGGTGGCTATCGTGAGATCAACACGCCTCAGGTCGTGGACCGCAAGCTATGGGAAGCCTCTGGCCACTGGGATAAATACCAAGAGCACATGTTCATCGTCGAAGTCGAAGAGGAACATGCCAAGGAAAAGGCGGTAAACGCGCTTAAGCCGATGAACTGCCCGTGCCACGTTCAGATATTCAATCAGGGCCTGAAATCGTATCGTGACCTGCCCCTGCGTTTGGCCGAGTTCGGATCATGCTCGCGCTATGAACCATCTGGCGCGCTGCACGGCATCATGCGCGTACGCGGCTTCACGCAGGACGACGGGCACATCTTCTGCACCGAAGATCAGATTCAGGACGAATGCGCCAAGTTCATCAACTACCTTGCGGATGTCTATTCGGATCTGGGCTTTGACAATTTCGAGATCAAATTCGCCACCCGTCCGGAAAAACGCGTTGGCAGCGACGAAAGCTGGGATCATGTCGAGGGCGCACTTGAATCTGCCATCAAGGCAACCGGACGCGAATTCACGCTGGAACCCGGGGATGGAGCGTTCTACGGGCCCAAACTGGACTTCTACCTGACCGACGCCATTGGTCGGGTTTGGCAGTGTGGCACTTTCCAGGTCGACCCAAACCTGCCCGAGCGGTTGGGTGCGACCTATATCGCCGCCGATGGCAGCAAACAGCGTCCTTACATGTTGCACCGCGCCTGCCTGGGCTCATTCGAGCGCTTCGTTGGCATCATGATCGAAGAACATGCGGGTAAGCTGCCGTTTTGGCTGGCGCCGCGTCAGGTCGTGGTGGCTTCGATCACGTCTGACGCAGACAACTACGTGAACGAAGTCGTTGCCCAGCTGCAAGCCGCAGGCGTGCGGGCCGAAGCGGATATTCGCAACGAAAAGATCAACTACAAAGTCCGGGAACATTCCGTGGGCAAAGTTCCCGTCATACTGGCCATTGGTCACCGCGAAGTCGACGAGCGTACGGTCAGCGTACGCCGCCTGGGCGAAAAACAAACGCAGGTTCAACCGCTTGAGGCTGTAACAAAAGAGCTGGCACAGGCGGCAGCCCCGCCGGATCGGCTGTAACATTCGGCAGCAAATCGCCAAAAATCCGGCCCCGCCTTAGGGGCCGGATTGAAACAATTAACAATTTTCAATTCAAAAACAATTTGTTAACCTGCAAGAGCGCATGACGTTCTTTGACGGGGTTGTGAGACACGGGCTCGTGAATTTAACTGTGCCGTACATGCCATTACCTTTGTCACTGTCACAAGCAGACATACGCAGTCATTAAGAGGATTACCGAGATGTCGAACACCGCAAAAACCCTGGTCATCGCAAGCGCCGTCGCCGCAGCCGTTTCGGGCGCCGCCACCACAGCATCTGCACAAGCCAAAGAGAAATGCTATGGCGTTTCGCTGGCCGGTCAGAACGACTGTGCAGCAGGCCCCGGCACCACCTGCGCCGGCACCTCGACCGTTGATTACCAGGGCAACGCATGGACTCTGGTTGATGCTGGCACCTGTGCGGATATCGAACTGCCTGCCGAAGCAAACGGCACCGCACGCAAGGGTTCGCTGGAAGCACTGGACCGCGATCTGCCGGCATAAGTTTCGGCCAGACAAGTTTTGGGGGCGGGCCGTTTCGCCCGCCCCTTTATTTGTGATCAAGGAACTGACAAATGCTGGACAATGCACTCAGGTCAAACCGTCTGCCCGCAGCACCAGGCGTTGGATACAAGCCGCAGCACTTTGCTCAGATTCTTGAACACGCTAAGCCTGTCGAGTGGCTTGAGATTCACGCAGAAAACTACATGGGTGATGGCGGTCGGCCTTTGGCACAACTGCGCCATCTGTCAGAGCAATTCCCAATCTCGGTTCACGGCGTTGGTCTGTCCATTGGCAGCGAAGGACCGCTGGATGCCGATCATCTGGCCCGGCTGAAGCATCTGGTAAGTTGGCTGAACCCCGCCAGCTTTTCCGAACATCTGGCTTGGTCCACGCATGACAGCCATTTCCTGAACGACCTTCTGCCCCTGCCATACACGGACGCAACGTTGGCCAGTATCTGCGACCACATTGATCAGGTGCAGGAAACGGTCGGACGGCAGATGCTGCTTGAAAACCCCTCAAGCTATCTGGCCTTTGAGGAAAGCACCTGGTCCGAGCCCGATTTCTTGCGGGAGATTGCGCGGCGCACCGGATGCGGTCTGTTGCTAGATGTGAACAACGTATTTGTATCGGCCACCAATCTGGACTTCTCGCCGCAAGGCTATATCGACGCCTACCCGTTGGATAAGGTCGGCGAAATCCACCTTGGCGGGCACGACGAGGATGAAGACGACCACGGACACCCTCTGCTGATTGACAGCCATGGGCGCGAAGTTGTGGACCCGGTCTGGGCTCTTCTGGACTATGTCCTTGACCGCTCAGGCCCAAAACCGGTTCTGGTCGAATGGGATACGGATGTCCCCGATTGGCCCGTGCTCCGAGAAGAGGCCGTGCGTGCGCAAACGGCGTTGGAGCGGATACCGGCATGAGCGTGTCCCAAACGGAATTTCAAGCGGCCTTGCTGGACGCACAGGTCCCTGTTCCTAGTGGTCTGACGGATGCTGTGGAACAACCTGCCGGTCGACGTTTCAGCGTGTACCGTAACAACGTGGCCGTGTCCCTGACCGAAGCGATGCATCAGGCGTTTCCTGTCATCACCAAGTTGCTCGGTAAGCAGAACATGGATGGTCTTGCGGGGATCTTCCTGCGTCAGCACCCGCCGTCATCTCCGCTGATGATGTTTTACGGTGAAGAATTTCCAAATTTTCTGGCCGATATGCCCCAGCTGTCACATCTGGGGTACCTGCCGGATATCGCCCGGTTAGAACTGGCGTTGCGGCGGTCCTACCATGCAGCCGACAGCCAAGCTGCACCAGAGGATGCACTTGCCGTGTCGCCCGATGCGGTCATGCAAGCACGGCTGACCTTTGCCCCATCGATGCTGATTGTTCGCTCGAACTGGCCGATTTTCGCGATCTGGCGGTTCAACACCGAAGCAGGCGCGCCAAAACCCGATGCCCAGGCCGAAGATGTTCTGATCACACGGCTTGAATACGACCCGATCCCGCAAACCCTGCCATCCGGTGGTGCGACCTGGATTGAGCGCCTTCAAAATGGCGAGACAATAGGCGGCGCGTTTGAACAAACCGCTGTAGAAACACCCGATTTTGACCTTGGCACCACTTTGGCACTGCTTTTGCAGGGCGGTGCAATAACTTCTGTGACTATCGAAAGGCTGGAGACATGACTGCCCTGATCTCACTTCACAATAACGTTCTGGGAAAGGTGGACCACGCGTCCAACTGGCTTATCCCAACACTTGCACGGCTGGTGTTTGTCGCCGTTTTGCTGGTCTACTACTGGAATTCGGCAATGCTGAAGATCGACGGTTCGATCTTTTCCCCTTCTGCCGGTGCATTTGGTCAGATTTTTCCAAAAGCTGCCGAGGCAGTGCTGTACGATGTTTCGCAGATGACCTTGTTCCAGCGTATTGTCATCTTCTTTGGCACCGTTGCGGAATTCGTCCTGCCCGCCCTATTGCTGGTTGGGTTGCTGACCCGCTTGGCCGCGTTGGGTATGATCGGGTTTATTTGGGTGCAGACCTTGGTTGATGTGAATGGTCACAATGTTGCGCTTGGTGGCCTTTTCGACAATGCAATTACGCTTATGGATCAGCGCGTGATGTGGACGTTTCTGATGTTGGTCATCGTCATCAATGGCGCGGGCCCATTGTCGTTAGACAAAATCCTGCGCCTGAAATGACTTAGAAATGCGCCTTGGGCTCGTCCGGTTTTCCCGCGGCCAGCCCAAGGACGCCGGCGACGCCGGCAAAGGCGATTGGGAACATGGTAAAAACGCCAAATCCAAACGCATAATACATCCCGGCTGCCGACAACAACAACAAGATACCAGCGATCAAAGCCCGGGCATGGGCCATGGCGCCGCCTACAATAGCCAACAGCGGTGCAATGATCGAAGCGGCCTGGATCAAATCCGGATTTTCGACCTGCTCCGCGACCCCTTCGATATCGCCGAAATGGTTGATCACTTCGACATACCCATATCCAAAGAAGCCGACGATCATGCCGATCAAACCGGCAATGACACCCAAAATCATGGCAGCGTTACGCATAAACTATCCTCGCAGTTGCGCTTGAGCAGATAAGTACTGGATCAAGAAACACCAAGCTTTGATCGTGTCTCGGGGCTCCAGCCAAGCAACAGCGCCCCATCCTTTTCGATCAAGGGGCGCTTCATCAGCGTGGGATGGGCTTTCAACAACTCCATCGGTGCGCGGGCGCGCTGTTCTTCATCCAGCCCGCGCCAGGTAGTTGACCTTGTATTGAGCAAAGCATCGCCGAAATCGGCAAAAGCCTGCGACAGTACAATGTCTGGCACGCCCTCGCTTCTAACGTCAATGAATTCAGCATCAGATAATAATTTCAGCGCCTTACGGCATGTGTCGCACGTCTTCAAACCATAAAGGCGCATATATTTCCTACTCCAGCGATTGACTCAGTTTTGGGCAAACCCGCCCATTTATGGCGGTAATTCTTGATTTTTTACTTCACCATGCAATGTTGAAAAAGGTGAAACATGCAATTCGGACTGTATCTTGTTCTGGAAGCAGTAAAGATTTGCCGTTTCTCCGACCACGGCCCCCACCAATTTGTGGGACAATGCGTAAGTAGAAGGAGACACGGGACATGCCAACCGGCACCGTGAAATGGTTCAATACCACGAAAGGCTATGGGTTTATTGCCCCTGATGAAGGGGGCAAAGATGTGTTTGTTCACATCTCAGCCGTAGAACGGTCCGGCCTGACCGGACTAGCAGACAATCAGAAAGTCTCATACGAGTTGGAGGACGGACGTGACGGCCGCCAAATGGCTTCTGATTTAAAACCCCTGTAACGCCCCCCTGCCCCGCGCCGGGAGTATCAATTAAGGTTGGCGGCCAATTTCCGGCCGTTAACCGCCCCTTGTCGGCATCTGCCTTATCCTCGTGCTGGCGTCTCTGCAGCATGCTTTAGTCAGTTTTGGCCCAAAGCAACGATGCAAGACGGCCCTGCTGCGTAGGTCACGAGCAAGGTCCAGTCGCCCGTTCACCGCTCCAGATTTCCCTAACCTGTTCTGGTCCGCAAGCCCCCGTTGCCACGCGCTCTGACCTCAATTGGCGCTTCAGTTTATCATGAAGCCGTCCGCTCGGTTTGCAAATGACCTCGGCGATCGGAGATTTGGCCAGGGCCGGTGCAGCCAACCCAAAGGACAGGTATACAGCAAGAATAAGTGAGACATTCGTCACGAAACCAAAGTGGGAGTTCCATGACGCTATGTATAGACAAACGCTATCTGCTAGAGCCGAGTTTAGCGAATGATGGCTTCAAACTCACGCCATTCCCGCGCGGTCATCCCCGAGTTTTCCTGGGTAACGACCTCTCCTGCCAGCATACGACGAAGGCTATCGACCATCTGGGCGGACAGATTGGCGGCACCAAGCCGGTAGTCCTCAAAGGCTTTGTATGCGAACGGAACCCAATCAGCCACGATCTTGCACATCATGTCGGCGTAAATCCGAATCTCGTATTGCGCATGCGGATCTGCCCGCAAACGAAGGAAATGGAAAAGGTTGTGTAAATCCACCTTCCAATACCACTGCGTATAGATGTTTGCCGGAAGGTTCATACGCGCCAGTTCTCGTGCCAGACCCTGCTGCCCGTCCTGATTGATCATTGCCTCATAGTTGTCGTAACAGCGCGCACTGTCCGCCTTTAGCATTTCTAACACACGGGCAGCTTCTTCACCTTCCAGGGCAGCTCCGCGACCCTGATTGTTGACCTCGGATTGCGCAGCAACGTGTTCAGGCGCCGGGATGTAAAATTCACGATCCAGGATCGAATAGCGTGCCGAATATTCGTTGACGTTTGCCGTCCGGTGACGAATCCACTGGCGAGCCACGAAAACCGGCAGTTTAACATGCAGCTTGACCTCGCACATTTCGAACGGAGTCGAATGCCAATGCCGCATCAGATACCGGATCAGCCCTTCGTCATTTTGAACGGACTTAGTGCCCGTACCGTAAGACACCCGTGCAGCCTGACAAATGGCAGAATCGTCACCCATATAGTCGATCACGCGAACAAACCCGTGATCCAGAACCTGGTGGGCGGTATACAGGTGGTCTTCCATTCCCGCTGCAACGACGCGGCGTGTTGGATGCGACTGCGCGCGTTGCGCTTCGATCTCGGCCAATTGGTCGGCAGACAGCGGCATGAAACTTCCTTTCTGGTAATGAGTCGCCAACCACTATATCTCGTCATCCCCGCCGCCGAAACCGCGAGATGTGCCGGTTGGTGCGCATTTTTTAATTTGTGTTTCCCTGCCCCCTCGACTCGTCCCCTTAGCGCGCTAAGCTGACCCCAAGTTTAATCGAAAAAGGAAAGCCACAATGGGGCTGACATATCTTCACACCATGGTTCGCGTGAAAGACCTAGAGAAATCCATGGCGTTTTATGGGTTGCTCGGATTGAAGGAGATACGCAGGTATGACAGCGAAGCAGGGCGCTTTTCGCTGATCTTCCTCGCACCTCCGGGTCAGGAAGAGGCACCGATCGAACTGACCTACAACTGGGATGGGGACGACGAATTGCCAAGCGACAGCCGCCATTTTGGTCACCTCGCGTATGGCGTCGACAACATCTATGAGATGTGTCAGCACCTTCAGGACAACGGCATTTTGATCAATCGTCCTCCGCGCGATGGACGGATGGCTTTCGTGCGATCGCCCGACAATATCTCGATCGAGTTGTTGCAAAATGGTGAGGCGCTGGCCCCAGCTGAGCCCTGGAGCAGCATGGAAAACACCGGCCACTGGTGATCCGTAAACTGATAGCACTTGGGTTGGCCGTGGTGGCCAACCCGGTTCAGGCAGAACCCTGTCGACTGGCGCTGGCGCTCGCCTTGGATATATCCGTTTCGGTCGACGAGTTCGAAGATACCCTGCAAAGACAAGGGCTTGCCGCGGCGCTGATCGCACCCGAAGTACAGGAGGCGTTTTTTGCCTCGCCCATGCCCGTTGCCCTCGCAGTCTACGAATGGGGCGGGCGATCGAGCCAGCAGGTCATTCTGGACTGGTTGTTGATTGATGATCTAGGCGACCTGCTGGCCGCCTCGTCCCAGATAAGTCAGTCCGCGCGATCCGATATAGGCTCGGCCACTGCGATGGGGTATGCCTTGGCATTTGGCGCGTCACTGATGCAGAAAGCGCCGAAATGTCTGTTTCAGACAATCGACCTTTCAGGTGACGGCTCAAACAATGATGGGTATGGACCTCAGATCGCTTACCGGCACTTCCCTTTTGACAATACTGTCGTCAACGGTCTTGTGATCAACGCGGCAGACTTCGAAGGTGAGCTGTTTTTGATCCCGTTCTTTGAAAACAACGTGCTGCATGGCCCCGGCGCGTTTCTGGAAGTGGCGCAAGGGTTCGAAGACTTCGAGCGCGCCATGCGCCGGAAGCTGGAGCGAGAACTGCGCGGGTTGCAAATAGGCGCTTTGCAAGACGCAGACCCATGACACTCCGTGTTCTGGTCGTGTTGCTAAGCCTTCTGGCCGGGGCGGCGTCGGCGCAGTGCCGTCAGGCTTTGGCATTGGGTTTGGATGTGTCCGGATCCGTAGACAGCAGAGAATACAGGTTGCAACTAGGTGGCTTGGCCGCAGCGCTGCGTCGGCCCGAAGTTGCTCAGTTGATCCTTTCAAACAGCTCAGCGTCGATACGGCTCGCCATTTTTGAATGGAGCGAACCCGGCCATCACAGAGTTCTATTGAATTGGACAGACATTCGCTCGCTCTCAGATCTTGAGCAAATCGGAACCAAGCTCGATGCGGTTGCCCGAAGTTCTGCGCCACAAGGGACAGCCGTTGGATCAGCCATGCAGTTCGGCGCTGGATTGTTGGCGCAACAAAAAGACTGTTGGAAACGCACGCTGGATTTGTCGGGGGACGGCAAACACAATCTGGGGCCGCATCCTCGTGACGTGAAATCTGCTTTGCTTGCGTCTGGCATTACCATCAATGGTCTGGTGATCGGTGCAGATGATCCCAGTCACGGTGACAAGCGCTATGTTCAGATCGGCGAGCTGTCCGCTTACTACAACAGCTGGGTCATTCTGGGGCCGAATGCGTTTGTCGAAGTCGCGTTGGGCTTTGAGGCCTACGAGGACGCCATGACCCGTAAGCTCATCCGGGAACTGGAAGGGCTGGTGTTGTCAGATGCGCGCCGCTGATCAATAGATATAGCGTATCTGATCCGTCCAATACCGTTCGACCCGGCGCAAGGAACCCGTGATATCCTCGATCCCTTCCAGACCCAGTACGCCCCGGCTTTGCAGCCCTTCGGCATGACGGGCAAACAGGTCTGACACGACTTCCCTAATTTCCCGCCCGCGAGGGGTCAGGCGAACTCGGACCGAGCGCCTGTCAATCTCGCATCTTTGATGGTGCATATACCCCATCTCGACCAGTTTCTTGAGATTGTAGCTGACATTGCTGCCCTGATAGTAACCACGGCTTTTCAGTTCACCGGCAGTGACCTCGTGATCGCCGATGTTAAACAACAGCAAGGCCTGAACCGCATTGATCTCAAGTTCGCCGACACGCTCGAATTCATCCTTGATGACGTCCAGAAGCAACCGATGGAGCCGCTCTACCAGTGCCAACGCTTCAAGATAGCTGGTCATAAACCCTTTGGCTCCCAACGCGGAGACCTGCAATTCCATACTCATCCGACCCTCCGATTCAGTCGTGGTGTTTCCGCCACGATGAACCGAAATCCCGAAAAATCGGTTAAGCCGGGTTTTCTGTTATTTTTGAAAGGTCTGCGCGATGTCCGCGATCAGGTCTGCATAGGTGGTCGGTGGCTGGATCTGACCAGTGACCCATTGATACAGATCCTGATCGTTTTCGTGCAGCAACGCGTCATAATTATCCAAGCTGGATGCATCCATCGCAGCCAGATTGCGATCTGCATAGGCAGACAGGATCAAGTCCATTTCCTTGATCCCCCGTCGCATCGACCGCATTTTCATGCGCTTGATCCTGACGTCGCGTGCCTCGGTCACTTCGCAGGCTCCAGCATCAGGCGCAGCTTTTTCTCAAGGCGTGCCGCACGCTCTGAACTCGCGCGCATTTCGCCTCGGATTGCCCGCAATTCGGC
The DNA here is from genome assembly GCF_947489545.1 of uncultured Ruegeria sp. Taxonomy (NCBI): domain Bacteria; kingdom Pseudomonadati; phylum Pseudomonadota; class Alphaproteobacteria; order Rhodobacterales; family Roseobacteraceae; genus Ruegeria; species uncultured Ruegeria sp. The sequence goes on from NZ_CANLDZ010000002.1 coordinate 355,896, forward strand.
CACAGCACCGGCAAGATCCAGGTTGGTATCGTCAGCGTCCAGCGGGGCGTCCATGCCTTCGCCTTCGCCGGTCAACAGCCACACGATAGACACGTTCACCATGCCTGCCATCATCGACAAACGGTTCGCACGGGGTTCGGACAAATCGTTCTCCCAAGCGGCGATTGTTGCCTTCTTGACACCCAGCCGTCGCGCAATCTGAGACTGGCTCATACCAGCAGCTTCACGCGCACCTGCCAGGCGATCCCCAAATGTTGCTGCGTCCGGTCCGTACCAGTCGGTCTCGTCATTCATTTGGGGCTCCAATTCTATTTTTGTATACTGCTTGATCGTCATTCGGGCGCACCCTATGACAGACAGGTTGAACATACAAACCGAGGCCGAATATGAGTTTCCTGTCTGCGACATTGTCACGCGTAAAACCTTCGCCCACCATCGCGATGACAGCCAAAGCGGCCGAGTTGAAGGCTGCCGGACGTAATGTGATTGGTCTGAGCGCGGGTGAACCGGATTTCGACACCCCTCAGAACATCAAGGACGCAGCCGTAGCGGCAATTGCAGCAGGTAAGACCAAATACACGGCGCCTGACGGCATTCCTGAACTGAAGCAGGCGGCCTGCGCCAAGATGAAACGCGATCACGGGCTCGATTACACGCCTGCGCAAATCTCGGTCGGAACGGGCGGTAAACAGACGCTTTACAATGCTCTGATGGCGACAATGAACGATGGTGATGAAGTCATTATCCCAGCGCCCTATTGGGTGAGCTATCCGGACATGGTATTGCTGGCCGGAGGCACCCCAGTTGTGGTCGAAACGACGCTGGAAAACAGTTTCAAGCTGACGCCTGACCAGCTTGAGGCCGCGATCACACCAAAGACCAAGTGGTTCATCTTCAACTCACCCTCGAACCCGACTGGCGCTGGTTATAGCCGGGACGAGTTGAAAGCCCTGACGGATGTTTTGATGCGCCACCCGCAGGTTTGGATCATGTCCGACGACATGTATGAACATCTGGCCTATGACGGGTTCGAATTCTGCACCCCGGCCGAGGTCGAACCCGGGCTGTATGATCGCACGCTGACCTGTAACGGTGTGTCCAAAGCCTATGCCATGACGGGCTGGCGTATCGGATATGCAGCGGGTCCCGCCGAACTCATCGCTGCGATGCGCAAGATCCAATCGCAATCGACCTCGAACCCCTGTTCAATAAGCCAGTGGGCTGCTGTCGAAGCGTTGAACGGAACCCAGTCGTTCCTGGCCCCGAACAACGAAACGTTCAAACGCCGCCGCAATCTGGCGGTGGATATGTTGAATGCCATTGACGGGATCACATGTCCGACGCCTGAAGGCGCGTTCTATGTCTACCCGTCGATCGCCGGTCTCATCGGTAAGACCACGCCCGTCGGGACTGTCATAAAAAACGACGAGGCTTTTGCGACCGCATTGCTTGAAGAGGTGGACGTGGCAGTGGTGTTTGGTGCTGCCTTCGGCTTGTCACCCAACTTTCGTGTCAGCTATGCAACTTCGGATGAAGCTCTGACCGAGGCCTGCACGCGCATTCAGCATTTCTGCGAGAGTTTGAAATCGTAACCCGGGCAAAAACGGGCGAAGTCATGAACAACCTGCCCCGCCAGTTTGGGCCGGGCTTATTATAACGATTTGTCCAGTGAATTTCCGCGATTTTGGAAATTCATACCACAAACGACCAGGTTCCCGCTATGGTTCCGAGAAGTAACCCCGATGGAGGCGTGTTGCGTGTCACAAGACTTAAGTGAGATGGAATGAGTACCCAGTTACCCGAATACTATTTTCGAGTCCGCGAGAACGGAGCGGTTGTTTTCAAAATCGACACAGAAAACCGGCAGCGCCGGATCGAAATGGATCAGATCGCTGTCATCAATATCCGCAATGGCGAGGTGAAACCGCACGGTCAACGCACCCTGTCTGACGCAGATAAGGTCGAGATCGCGCGTTGGATGGAAGATCGCAAAACGCTGTTGGCGCAACGGGATATCGACGATATTCACCGTGCGGTTGACTACCTGAATCTGACCACGCAATGGGCCCAATCCAAGGCTTCGGACCACCAGCTTGAAGATGTGACTGATCGGCTTTTGATGGCGATGCACGATCTGCGGTCGGTCCTGGTACGCAAAAAGGCAGACCGGCTGAGCAAAGAGTGATCTATTCGGCCGGAACGCCGACTTCTCGCACGGACCGCATCCAGAACCGGGCCATCAACAAGACAGCTGCGCAGGCGAGGCCAAGAACAAGGCCCAACCAGACGCCGATCCCGTCCATTCCGCGGATGAAACCAAAATAGTAGGACGCGGGAATACCCACGACCCAGTAGCTGAGCGCGGCCATCACCATGGGTATCTTGGCGTCCTGCAAGCCACGCAACAGCCCCAATGCAATCACCTGCGCCCCGTCAACCAACTGGAACAGAGCAGCCATAGCCAGCAAACCGGTGCCGATCATAAGGATCTGGGTGTGTTGCGGATCGTCGGCTTCCATGAACAATGAAATCAACGGCTCGGCGCAGGTCAAGAATAGTATGATCGTCAGAACGGACATCACCAGCGACATACCTGTCACGGCAATTGCACCTTTCTCCAGATGTGCGCGGTCTCTTCGGCCCAGCGCATTGCCTGCCCGGATGGTGGCTGCGTTCGACAAACCGAGATGCACCATGAACGTGGCCGACGCCAGGTTCAGCGCGATCCCATGCGCGGCCAGCGGCACCTGACCCAGCCAGCCCATCATAATGGCAGAGGTTGCAAACAGGGTAACCTCGGCAAGTGTGGTCAGCCCGATGGGCACCCCCAGTCGCAGTACGCTAAAGAACATCTCCCAATCCGGTCGCCAGAACCGTTGGAACAGGCTGTGCTCGGGCAGAACACGTACGGCGTAGATAATAACCGCGATCAAAGAGACAACCTGCGTCACGATCGACGCGATGGCGGCCCCCATCACGCCAAGCTCGGGCGCGCCCCAATTGCCGAAGATCAACGCATAATTGGTCACCCCATTTACCAGGGCAGCCACAACAGTGATCCACAAAACGATCTGCGTTCTCTCCAACGCGGCGAGGTAGGATTTCACCACCATCACTAGCAACGCAGGGAACAACCCCCATCCGGCAATGCGCAGATATTTTGACGCGGTTTCAGCAACTTGCGGGTCCTGCTTAAGGGCAATTAGAACCGGATAAGACCACCAGAGCAACGGCATCACCAGGGTCGCATAAAGCAATGAAAGCCAAAGCCCCATGCGCGTCGAGCGCCGAATGCTGGTTTCATCCGCTTCCGCAGCGGCGGTCGCGACCATCGGCATGACCGCCCAGCCAAACCCAGCACCAAACAAGAACAAAACAAAGTAGTAGCTGCCGGCCAGCGTCACTGCAGCCAACGCCTCGACCCCGTACCAACCCAGCATGATCGTATCCGTCAGGCCGATCGCAAACTGCGCCAGATGCCCACCAACCAGCGGCAGACCCAGAACAGCAATGGCTCGGAAATGGCCAGGATATGTCATCACCTTGATCATCATTCCAGCCATATGCGCGGCCCGAGTTCGGGACAAGAGCGGATCGTTGAAATTTCAATTTGAGATCAAAATTCCGCGGGTTAAGCTAGCCGCGAGACATGATGATTTCTGTACCAGGTTACACGCTACAAGACAGGAAACACGGTTTACAATTCTGGCAATCACGCAGCGGCTAGCGTCTCGTGTGTTTCGCATGCAAACTGAACACAAAAGGCGGGTACATTGGAAACCAAGCTTATCGACCTGAACAGCCGACCTTTCTTTGTCAGAAGCTGGGGCCAACCCCAAAACCCACCTTTGCTGATGCTGCATGGGTTCCCCGAGTTCGGCGGTGCGTGGGGTGATCTCGCCCCCCACCTGACCGACCGATTTTACTGTATCGCGCCAGATCAACGCGGCTATGGGCAAAGCTGGGCACCGCTGGGTGTTAAAAACTATGCGCTGTCCCAACTGGTCGCGGATATGGCTGCGATGATCGAGCAAGATTATTCCCGTGTCACGGTTCTGGGCCACGACTGGGGTGCCTCGGTTGCCTATGGCCTGGCGACGTTTCGACCGGATTTGGTGGATCGTTTGATCATTGCAAACGGTGTTCACCCGGTCCCGTTTCAACGGGCAATGGCCGCGGGCGGCGCACAGTCAAAGGCCTCGCAATACATAAACAAACTCCGTGCGCCGGATGCGGCCAATTGGCTGTCTGCCAACAACTATGCCCAGCTTGAGCAGTTCTTTCGCCACGGGATGGGTCTGGACTGGTTGTCGGATGCCAAAATGGACGCCTACCGTGCCGAATGGGCACGCCCTGGACGGTTGGAGGCTATGTTGAACTGGTATCGCGCCTCACCTCTGGTCGTGGCGGCCCCGGACCAGCCCTGCACAGATGTGCCCGACTTGCCTGTCGAACGGCTTAGAGTTCCCTGCCCGCATCTTTTGCTGTGGGGACCCGAAGATAAGGCGCTGCTTCCCGTGTCCACAGAAGGGCTTGAAGAATTCGCGCCAAACTTGACCCGTATCTCAATCCACGGAACCGACCACTGGCTGCATCATCAAAAACCCGACGCGATGGCGCAGGAAATTCTTGATTGGATTCCAACAGATTGAGACATGTTCGCATTGAATCGACACTTCAACACGCAGACCCATCTCATCGATGACCCCAGTCTTCGGGGTTGTCCGAATTGTTCGGCGACAGACCCAAAACGTCCCCGTCGGTTGAGCACCCCAGGCCCAGAACAGTCCGGTTCGCATAAGAAAAATACGCGCAAACCTGATTGATCTCGAGGATTTCGCCGTCATCCCATCCGGCGTCCCGCAGTTTAACGACATCCCCTTCCACCAGATCGGCCGGAGCTTGGGTCAGTTGCCGAGCATACTCCATCGCCGCAACCTGCCGTGCGTCCAACGGCGCGTCTTCTGGTCTGGCTGCTTCTATCGCTGCGCGAATGGCTTCACCTCGCGCTGCATCGCCCAGAAGGCGCTGCAACCCATTGAAGTGATGCTCGACACAATAACCGCAGCGGTTCAGCGAACTGACCCAGACGCCCAAAACCTCAAGAAACCACTTGGGGATCTGATTGCCAGAATGGTGCAGCACATTCTTGTAGATCGCCATATGGCCTTCCATCGAATGCGGTCGCAAGGAATGCACCATCATGATATTGTCTACATTGTTGTCAGGGCCGGTGACACGATCATAGAGTTTCAGCAGCCTGCCGGTTGCCTCATCAAACGGCACAGTCTTGATCCAGCTCATCTCGCCTGTTCTCCTTGATTTTTATTGGTGTCCGGAGACTAGGAGGTGTTCTCGCCGGTTACGAGGTGAATTCGTAGATCAACCTTCCTGATCTCGGAAGGTGTCTCGAACAAATGGGATGTACCCCGTGTTGACCTCGCTATTTGTTGCGATGAATGTCGTCTATAGCGAGCTTTTTTGTCATCAATCGAAAGAGGATCATGTCTTGCGCCGCGATGAATTGACCGACCGTTTCCGTGAACTTCACGTTCTAAGCAAGCCGGTGGTGATGCCGAACCCTTGGGACATCGGGTCCGCGAAGGTAATGGCGAACATGGGTGCAAAGGTGTTGGCGACGACCTCATCAGGCTATGGTTTCACGCAAGGGCTGACCGATGGCGGTCAGATGACACGTGACTTGGCCCTGCAGCATGCAACCGAAATATGCGCTGCAGTCGATGTACCGGTGAACGGCGATTTTGAAAACGGATTTGGTGACAGCCCCGAGACGGTTGCCGAAACAGTCCAGTTGGCGGCAGAGGCAGGTCTAGCCGGCGTTTCGATTGAAGATACTGCCTTTCCTGGGACAGGCTCCTATCCATTTGAACTTGCTCTGGCCCGCATAGAAGCGGCGGTGACCGCTGCCGGCGCGGCGGGAATTGTGCTGACGGCCCGGGCGGACGGTTGGCAATTGCGGAACTATGATCAGGCTGAGGCATTGAGACGCTGCCAAGCGTTCGCCCAAGCAGGCGCTGATGTGATCTATGCCCCGCTGGTCGATGCGGACACCACTCGCGCTCTGGCCGCCACTGGAGCACCGGTCAACATTCTGGCCGCAGGCGATATGCGTGATCTGACCACAAAACAAATGGGGGCACTTGGTGCATCCCGCATTTCAATTGGCGGCGGACTTGCCAGGGTTACTCAACAGGTGGTCATAGAGGGTACTCAAGCGATGCTGGAACGGGGCGACTTCACGATCCTGAAAGGTGCGGCGAGCGAGGCAGAAATCGAAGCGCTGTTGAACAGATGAGCCGCGGGGCCGAGGGCCCTTCTGGACGGTGACATAAATTCGGCAATGGTTGCCAACCGGGCAGCAGGCTTTTTGCCCAAGTTGCCAGTTTTGGTTTGTTTTCGACAATCAAAGCCAAACCGTCCACAACACCTCGCGTCCCTCTTCCCCCGGACCACATCACCTGCCATAATGGAGGAAACTGAAAAACAAGAGCAGCACACATGCCTGACGATCTGTTGACGCCCAGCGCGACCTCTACCTATGACGCCTCGTCCATCGAGGTGCTCGAAGGGCTGGAACCGGTTCGCAAACGCCCCGGCATGTATATCGGCGGCACGGATGAGCGTGCGCTGCACCATATGGTGGCAGAAATCCTCGATAACTCGATGGACGAGGCCGTGGCGGGCCACGCCAACCGGATCGAGGTCGAGCTTCATGACGACTACGCCCTGACCGTCCGCGACAACGGGCGAGGCATTCCCATCGACCCACACCCCAAATTCCCCGACAAATCCGCACTTGAGGTGATCCTTTGCACCCTGCACGCGGGCGGCAAATTCTCGGGCAAGGCTTATCAGACCTCGGGCGGTCTGCACGGTGTGGGTGCTTCGGTTGTGAACGCCCTGTCGGATTCGATGGTTGTGCAGGTGGCACGCGACAAACAACTGTTTGAACAACGATTCTCACGCGGGGTCCCTTTAGGGCCCGTGGAAAAGGTTGGCGCGGCGCCAAACCGGCGCGGCACCACAGTGACCTTCCACGCCGACGCGGACATCTTTGGCCATCACAAGTTCAAACCTGCGCGGCTGTTTAAATCCATCCGCTCCAAGGCTTACCTGTTCTCGGGCGTCGAGATTCGCTGGAAGACCGCCATCGACGACGGCGAAACCCCGACCGAGGCCACGTTCCACTTCCCCGGTGGCCTGTCGGATTATCTGAAAGAGACGATGAACGGATCGTCCACCTATGCCGATCAGCCCTTTGCGGGCACCGTGGACTTTACCGAGAAATTCAACGCCCCCGGCAAGGTCGAATGGGCGATCAACTGGACGCCGTCGCGCGATGGGTTCATCCAATCCTATTGTAACACCGTCCCCACCCCCGAAGGCGGCACCCATGTGGCTGGGTTCTGGGCTGCGGTCCTTAAGGGGATCAAGGCCTATGGCGAGTTGATCAACAACAAGAAAGCCGCGCAGATCACCCGCGAAGACCTGATCACCGGTGGCTGCGCACTGGTGTCCTGTTTCATCTCGGAACCGGAATTTGTCGGCCAGACCAAAGACCGTCTGGCCACGGTCGAGGCGCAGCGGCTGGTCGAAAACTCTGTCCGGGATCATTTCGATAACTGGCTCGCCGCGGACACAAAGTCCGCGGGAGCTATTCTTGATTTCCTGATCCTGCGCTCGGAAGAGCGCCTTCGCAGGCGGGCCGAGAAGGAAACACAACGCAAGTCCGCCACTAAGAAACTTCGTCTTCCCGGCAAGTTGGTGGACTGCTCTAGTTCAACACGGGACGGCACGGAATTATTCATCGTCGAGGGCGATTCTGCGGGCGGGTCCGCCAAGATGGGCCGCAATCGCAAAACCCAGGCCCTGCTGCCCTTGCGCGGCAAAATCCTGAACGTGCTGGGCGCGGCCAGTTCCAAACTTGGCACCAATGCCGAGATCAGCGACCTGACGCAAGCGCTGGGGGTCGGCCTTGGCACAAGGTTCAATGTCGACGACCTGCGCTATGACAAGATCATCATCATGACCGACGCAGATGTGGACGGGGCGCATATCGCAGCACTACTGATGACGTTTTTCTTCACCCAGATGCGGCCCATGATTGACGCGGGCCACCTGTATCTGGCCTGCCCGCCCCTCTACCGCCTGACCCAAGGCGCCAAACGCGTCTATTGTCTGGACGAGGCCGAGCGCGACGAGTGGTTAGAGAAAGGCTTGGGCGGCAAGGGCAAGATCGACGTGTCCCGCTTCAAGGGTCTGGGCGAAATGGACGCCAAGGACCTGAAAGAGACCACAATGGACCCCGCATCCCGGAAATTGATCCGGGTCACCATCGACGAAGACGAACCCGGCGAGACCGGCGATCTGGTCGAGCGCCTGATGGGCAAAAAACCCGAACTGCGGTTCCAATACATTCAGGAAAACGCCCGGTTTGTGGAAGAGTTGGATGTTTGATTGAACAACGTGAGATTTGCGCGCTTACAAAGCAAACAGGATTATTTGTCAAATCTCATATTCTCCCCAAAGCACTTACGAAGCCTTCGGTAACGGGAGCGCCTCTTCTCCAATCTACGCAAGGGAAAGGTTATAAGAAACGTTTTTCTAGTTGGTATGACAAGAACTTAGTTATTCAACAAGGCGAAGACATTCTTGGAAGAATAGACGACGCGGCGATCAAAGCTCTCCGACAAAACATGCTAGTTTGGTCAAGTTGGCACTTTTACACCCCAGTTTTTGATCCGCTCTCACAAAACTCAACAGATCATTCGATAAGAATTTTTGTTCCTTCGTCCCCTAAACTACTCCACAAATTTTTTGTAAGCGTTGCGTGGCGTGCGTGCGAATCTCACCTCCCCGATATGAAGGAAGCATTTGCGCAAGACGAACATGTAGAACTGATGCGTCAGTCAATTGTTTCAGAGACAGATCTTGCTCCCAATTTTTTTCCGGTATCACTTATTCAACTGACAACGAAGGGGGAGACGCACAATCACACTCCAATCCTCGATATCGTGAAACCACCCGACCACATTGGTGAAAGGTTTCAAGAGAACTCCTGGGAGATCATCAGGATTTATTTGGATGGATTGATTGCCCACGTTCACTTAAATCCGCAAAAGGAGTTTGCGATCGACAATCCAGCGTTTTTGGGAAGTACTGATCAGCTTGCAGTTACAGGAGTCTCGTACGAGGCATCATTTCAGTACAAAAACCTCTTGATCAATGCCATGGAGTGCTTCGGGCGGTCGGGTACACTTGAATGCTGATCCGAACAACTGAAGTAATAAGCGCTCTCATCCATTGCCCGGCACGAGGTTGCTAGTTTTTTAGTAACTCTCATACCGCCCGAAAACCGAGTATTCGCGCCCGCCCTTGGAGGCGGTTCGGGCACGCGCATGATGCCTTGCGTCATGCAATGGGTGGATAGCGCGGGACATCCCCTCAAACCGTAGGCCCCGCTTCAGCCCGGCATCCGCCTCACACCGCTAACCCAATCAGGGCAACTCCGCCCGCCATCAGGACCGCAGCGCCCAGACGTCGCATCCAGTTGCCCTCATGCAGGAAGACGAAACCAATCAGGGCGGCGAAGACGACGGATGTCTCTCTCAACGCTGACACAGCACCCAGCGGGGCGAAGTTCTTGGCATAGAGCACCAGCCCGTAGGCCGTCATCGACACCAGTCCGCCCAGAATGCCGATCATCCAGACCTTGGCCGGCAGCGCGGCCAGCGTGTCTCGTTTCCGTATTCCGACGAACCCAGCGATGAACAGGTGCAGGAACGCGCCCCACGCCCAGTAGCTGAGCGTATTACCCGACAGCCGCACGCCGATCCCGTCGACCACCGAATAGATCGAAATGCAGAACCCGGTGCCCAGTGCAAAGCCCAGCGCCCAGCGCCCGACGCCTGATCGCAATGCGCTCCAACTGCTGAGCTGAATGCCCAGCGCGATCAGGGCAATCCCCACCCAGGCTTGGGGGGGCAGAACCTCCCCCACCAAAAGCATCGCCCAGAGCGACACCAGAGCGGGCACGATGCCACGGGCAATGGGGTAGACAACACTCAGATCGCCATGCTGGTAGGCTTTGCCGAGCATGAAGTAATAGCCGAAATGCACCACGGTCGAGATCAGGATGAACGGAAAGCTTTCGGCACTGGGCAGCGGCAAAAGCAGCACCATCACCGCCGCAGGGATAACGTGGCCGAAAGCCACAAGACCCAAAGTGGTTGTCTGGTCGGCGGCCGTTTTAACGATCGCGTTCCAAACGGCATGCAACAAGGCCGCAGTCAGAACAATGGTGATGACAAACAGGGACACACTGGGACCTTCAAGCAAGTGTCGGCCGATGATAAGCCAATGTCGTCAATTGCATACAGTAGTGCCAAACTCAACGCAGAACCGTGTCCTAAGGGAGCATGCAATCGCGCCCTGAACGATCTAACCGGTGGGTAACAAGCGGCTACAACTGCACGTGAACACTGTTGCGCAACACGGCTGAGCACTTAATGTTGCCAGCATGAGTTTTGTGACCGACAACCAGTTGCCTTTGCTGATCATGTTCTTTGTGATCGGGTCCATTGGCACGGGCTTTCTGTTCCGCAAACCGGCGGGCCACCGGGCGTGGAAGCTCGCCGATCTGGTTTGGGTCGTATTGGGTGGCATCGGTGCACTGGTGGCGGTGCTGGCCGGGCTTTATACGGCCGACAGCTCTCGGCTGGATCGGCAGATCGACGTGGCCTATGCTGCGACACTGGCCTTTGATCGCGACGCCGCGCGGTTCCGGTTGCGGTTCTGCGATCCGGCTTTTGACCCAGATACCGCCGTTTTATGTGACAAGGTCGAGTTCCTGTCGGCCTCAACTGCCAGCAACGCCGATCTGCCGCTGTTCATTGCCGTCACGAACGAGGTCGCGCCGCTGCAAGGGCTGCAATTTCTGTTCGGCGGTCAGTCCAAGGACGACATGGACGAGATTCGAGGTATGGCCGCCAAGGCCGACGCCTTTGATATCGACCAGTTCCTTGTTTTCACCTCATTAGACGAGCCGACACAAGCCGCGATCGACAACATGCGTCGTAAGGTTCCGGCCATTGCCGGAGACTATCTGATACTAGCGCAGAGCTATGACGATCTGATCGATCAGGTCGGCAAGTTGAAGGATGAGTGGGAGTATCTGCAATCCAACGCACACATACTGGTTTTGCAGATTGTCGCCCTGTGTCTTGTCAGTTTCGCCGCGCCGTTCCGATTGGGTAAATCCATAGTGGAACTGCGGACGACGCTTATCGCCGATACGCCCGCGCCAGCCGCTCGGCATCTGCCCCAAGAAAATACCGAGCCAGAGTCCACAGATTCCGCGCGCCCCGCCGAACCCAGCCCGACCGCTGGTAGCGTTCCGCACTCGTAGTCGCCTGCGCTTTGAGCAATGTCATCTGCGGCAGCGCACGCACCAGCGCCACGTCCTCCATCAGCGGTTGATCCTTATAGCCACCAGCCGACAGGTAGGTATCACGCGGCACTAGCAGCCCCTGATCGCCATACGGCAACCCAAATACACGACTGCGCAGATTGGCCCAGCCGGCCACCCATTTCGGTGCGATCCCCTTAGCTCGAAATGCCAACCGGAAAGCTGCGGGTGTGTCTGTTTTCAGGTGCTGTTCTACCGTTTTGCTCCACCCCCGTTGCAAAACCGTATCGGCATGCAAAACCAGCAACCAATCCCCCTTGGCCTGCGCGCAACCGTTACGCAGCTGTCCGCCGCGCGACGCCGCTCCGCTGATCACAGTTGCTCCGGCCTCTTCGGCGATATCGAGTGTCAGATCGCTGGAACCGCCATCGGAAATCACAAGTTCACGGATCAGACCGCCGTGCAGCCCCTCCATCAACGCCTGCAGACACGCAGGCAACGCATCTTGAGCGTTCAGGGTTGGAATCACGATGCTTATTGGGGCGGGCACGTCCGATAACCTCTGGTCTTGGCAGCGAGAGTTCCTATATCACGGTGCCCAAGCAAATGACGAGGACCAAGCCATGCCGACCCGCCGCATTCTGCGCCTGACAGGCTCGGACACCGAGAGCTTTTTGCAAGATATGGTCACCAATGATTTGGGCGGCTTGGATAGCGGCCTGGTGTATGCCGCGCTTCTGACGCCACAGGGGAAGTATCTGGCAGATTTCTTTCTGAAACGCGACGGTGATGCGATTCTGCTGGATGTTGCCCAGGGTTTGGCCGACGGCCTGTTCAAGCGCCTGAGCATGTACAAACTGCGCGCGGATGTTGCGATTGAAATCACCGATCTGAACTTGCAGCGCGGCACCGGGCCGGCACCTAATGGCGCCCTGCCCGACCCGCGCCATCCGGATCTGGGCTGGCGCGCTTACGCAGCAGGCCCTGAAAGCGACGATGGAACAGATTGGGACGCCATCCGAGTGCGCCACTGCATTCCCGAGACTGAAATTGAACTGACCCCGGACAGCTATATTCTGGAGTCTGGCTTTGAGGTTCTGAACGGCGTGGATTTTAAAAAAGGTTGCTATGTCGGGCAGGAAGTCACTGCACGCATGAAACACAAAACCGAATTGCGCAAAGGTCTAAAGCGCGTGCAGATCGACGGCACTGCCGCAGTTGGCACGCCAATTGAGTCGAACGGAAAGCCCGCCGGGACGTTATTCACGCAATCTGGTGGGCAAGCGATTGCTTATCTGCGATTTGATCGTGCGGGCGATGATATGCGCGCCGGGGATGCGGTGGTGCGGTTGGGCGACTAGCCCGCGCCTGTTGCCATTCCGTTACGCTTGTTGTGCCGCTCGGTCGCATAACATTTGAACTCTGGAACCGCCCTGTCACACTGGCGGTGGTGAAGTGACAGGGATACCGACATGCTGCAGCTGTATTCGGCCATTTGGCGTGCCAGCGCCGGGCGGCAGATCATCCTTATTCTTCTGTCGATCGCGGTGGCTGGGCTAGCAGCCGTTCCGCTTGAGTTTCAACGTGACATCATCAATCACCTGACCTCGGACCATATCGAAACAAAGCGTTTGATCCTGCTCGGCGTTGGTATGATGGCGGTGATCTTGCTGAGCCTGAGCCTGAAATGGATCCTGGGCTATCGCGCAGGGACATTGGGTGAAGATATGATCCGGCTAATCCGTCAGCGCCTTTTGCTACGTGCCGCAGATGTGGATGAGACCGGAGAATCCGTCCGCAAAGGCACGATGACAACGGCTATCTCTGCCGAGGCCGAAGACCTGGGGAAATTCGCTGGTGGCGCCTTTTCCGACCCAGTGGTTCAGATCGGGACCTTGGTCAGTGTTATCGGCTATATCTCGTCCACGCAGCCGGGTCTGGGCCTGATCGCATTTTCGATGATTGTACCTCAGATTCTGATCGTCTTGATGTCGCAGCGCAAGGTGAATGTGTTTGTTGCGGAACGGGTTCGGATATTGCGCAGCGCAACAGATCGTTTGACGGCTGATGACATCGAAGCAGCGGAACGGGACATCAATGCCCAATTCGATGAAATCTACGAAACACGACGCAGAATGTTCATTTGGAAGCTGTCCGCCAAATTCCTGCTGAGCGTGATCAACGGCGCCGGGACGGTGGGCGTCCTCATGCTGGGCGGGTGGCTGGTGATGCAGGGAAAAACCGATGTTGGCACAGTCGTCGCAGCAATCAGTGGATTAAGCCGGATTCAGGGGCCCACGGCTTTTCTGATTACGTTTTATCGTCAGGTCAGCGCCAACCGCATCAAGTACGAGCTGATGCTAGAGCTTTTTGGCCCGGACCCGGCCCGCTATCGGCGTCCCTCCAAGACCTGATAAAAAGACCGCGCGGCGATTGCCAGCGCGGCCTTTTTCAATCCAGTTTCGAAAAGCGCAAACCTTACGCGCGTTCCGAGTATTCCATGGTCTCGGTGTTCACGATGATCATCTCATCTTGGCCGACAAAAGGTGGAACCATGACTTTAACGCCGTTGTCCAAAACCGCAGGTTTGAACGAGTTTGCTGCTGTCTGACCCTTCACCACCGGCTCGGTCTCGATGATCTTGCACCTAACTTTCTGAGGCAGCGTGGCGTTCAACGCTTCGCTCTCATAGAACTCAACAACAATAGTCATGCCATCCTGCAAGAACGGGCGGCGCTCGCCGAGCAAATCTGCAGGCAATTCAATCTGTTCGTAGGTCTCGGAATCCATGAACACAAGCATGCCGTCGGATTCATAAAGGAACTGCTGGTCTTTCTGCTCTAGCCGGACCCGTTCAACCTTATCCGCCGACCGGAAACGTTCGTTCAGCTTCGAGCCATTGCGCAGGTTGCGTAATTCGACCTGGGCAAATGCCCCGCCCTTACCCGGTTTCACATGGTCTACTTTGACGGCCGCCCACAGCCCGCCATTATGCTCAAGCACGTTGCCGGGGCGAATTTCGTTCCCATTTATCTTGGGCATGACTTAAATCCTTCACAAACGGTTGATGCGTCGTTTGCCGCCCCTATATCTGGCGGGACCACACCTGACAAGACAACGAGACCTAGTGCTGCACATGCAGCAAGCCATGCAACTGACGCAACGCAACTATGCATTTTAGGTGTATCCGAATCGCACCTAATAGGTCATAAGAGCGGTCATGCCGAAAATGCAAGAGCAAGAACAACAAGGATAACGAGATGAGAGATTTCGTTGACGGCACTGCCTTTAACAACGAACAAGGCAATCGTGCAAAGAAACTTTTCGCGGCCGTTGTACTGGCTGCGCTTGATGACGCCATCGCTGACGACAAGAAGTATGGCAATGGCCCGGAACAGATCGCCCGCTGGGCGCGTTCGCGCGATGGGCGCGAAGTGCTGTCTTGCGCGGGTATTGACCCGAACGAGCGTGTTGTCGGTGGCCTGATGGAGTTCGTCGGCCGTGGCGTGCGGACATCCGTGGCCCTGTCGCGTGAAGAAAGCGAACGTCGTAACGCTGCGCAACAAGCCGAAGCCGCCTAGATCAAGTCGACTTTTTGAAGAAAAGCGCGCTCCTTTCAATCGGAGCGCGTTTTTCTTTTGCGCATTGCCTGCTCAGAAGAACATCAGCCATTGGCGGGCCACCCAGATTTCTGCACCCACCAACGCGGCAAAAAACAGTTTGGCCCATACCGGCATGCCTTGTTGCCACAAAACGACATAGGATGTCAGGCAGGCCAACGCTGAGACCGGAGCGACCCAAAACGCATGATGAGTACTGTCCCAATAGCTGACAGGGCTGTGAAACACCCAGGAGCTGATTGGCCAGAATTGCGCACGACCATCGCCTGCATGCAGCAGAAAATCCATTGCCAGATGGATCAATCCTGCCGCTGCCCCAACGATTAATACACGCCAGCCTCGCCATATTCCGATCGTTAAGGCCAACCCCCAAAGGATAAAGGAATTGTCGATCGCAAAAACCGTCTGCCACGCGGATGAATAGTAGAGTTGGCCAAACACCACCTGCTCGGGGATGCCCAGTACAAACAAAGAAACACCAGCCAACACATAAAGTGACAAATCGGGCAGTAGCGACCCCAGCAAAGCTGCCCACAGGATGCGCCCGTTGGCAGGCCGGGCAAAAGCCGCAGCGCCGATCAATAGATGTGCAGGTGTGTTCATCCGGGCTTCCCCTTCGGTCTCAAATCAGGTCATCTGCGCGTCAAACATAGGAGACTTACCATGGTTCGCGCCATCATGATTCAGGGCACAGGCAGCAATGTCGGAAAATCGGTTCTGGTGGCCGGATTGGCGCGGGCCTTCACACGACGGGGGCTGAGGGTTGCTCCGTTCAAGCCACAAAACATGTCGAACAATGCCGCCGTGACCGAAAATGGCGGCGAGATTGGCCGTGCGCAGGCGCTGCAGGCCCGTGCCGCCAAGCTTTCGACACATACGGATATGAACCCCATTCTATTGAAACCCGAAACGGACACTGGCGCCCAGATTATCGTTCACGGACAGCGTGCAGGCGCAATGAAGGCGGGTGACTATCGCAAGGACAAGTCCAAGCTGCTGGGCGCCGCATTGGAGAGCTTTGGCCGGTTGTGCCGTGACGCGGATCTTGTGCTAATCGAGGGTGCAGGTAGCCCAGCTGAAACCAACCTGCGCGCAGGAGACATTGCGAATATGGGGTTTGCCTGTGCAGCCCAGGTGCCGGTGGTGCTTGTAGGTGATATTCACAGGGGTGGAGTGATTGCCCAGATCGTTGGCACACAAGCCGTTCTGGACAAGGCCGATCTGAAGATGATCCGGGGATTTGCCGTCAATCGCTTTAAAGGGGATGTGTCCCTGTTCGACGAGGGGCGCGATGACATAGCCGCGCGCACCGGATGGCCTTGTCTAGGCGTTGTCCCCTGGTTTCACGACGCCTGGAAACTGCCTGCCGAAGATATGATGGATATCCGGTCTCACACCGGCGGCGCTTGTAGAGTTGTTGTGCCACAGCTGGAAAGGATGGCGAATTTCGACGACCTGGACCCGTTGTCGGCGGAACCCGGAGTAAGTGTCGAGATCGTCCCTGCAGGTCGCCCTCTGCCCGGCGATGCGGACCTTGTGTTGTTGCCCGGCAGCAAATCAACAATCGGCGATTTGACCTATTTCAGGGCGCAGGGATGGGACGTTGACCTCTATGCCCATGTGCGCCGAGGCGGGCATGTTCTGGGCTTGTGCGGCGGCTATCAGATGCTGGGTAAGACCATATCGGATCCCGACGGCGTCGACGGCCGACCGGGTAAGGTGGACGGGTTGGGATTATTGGATGTCGACACGGTTATGGGTGGAAAAAAGCAGGTCATACTGCGCAAGGCCAACGCGCTGCCGAACCGTGAACCTGTCGACGGGTATGAAATCCATATGGGCCACACCGAAGGACCGGATTGCACCCGCGCCTGGCTGGAAATCGAAGGCCGTCCAGAAGGCGCAGCAAGCCCGAACGGGCGCATCATGGGCAGTTACCTGCACGGCATCTTCTCATCCGATGCATTCCGTGCCAGCTTTCTGTCCCGGTTTGGCGTAGATTCAGAGACCGCCTATGAGGATGGGGTCGAACAGACATTGGATGCTCTGGCCGATCATCTGGAACAGCATATGGATCTGGATCTTCTGTTGGATCTGGCGCAACCGCCATCTATCAGCTGAAGACTATTCCACGTCCAGCGCCGCCAATGCCCGGGCGATCTCTCGCCGAACCATTTTGCGGACGTTTCGTGTAATCCGTTCACCCAATGCGCCTTGCAGCTCTTGCCGAACAACTTCGGCGATCAAGTGGCGCAGTTCATCCTCATCCATGGTTGCCATGACCTGATCGAGGGTATCTACCGGGTCTTCCTCAGAGATCGACAGTTCAGAAACCTCAGGGTCACGAATAAACGTCGCCGCCTGAGCGTCGGCTTCGTCGGCTTCATGACCATCCAGTTCAATCTGATCTTCCTGCTCCGTCTCGGCGGTCGTCTCTTGCACGTTCCACCGCAATGCCCGTGTCGGGGTGCCGGAATAGGCATCATCGCTGTCCCCGTCAGGTTCCCATTGATCCTCGGTCCGTGCAATCGCAGCCTCCAGAGCTTCGATCTTGGAGCTTAAACTGGTTGCCGGATCATTCGGGGGAACAGCCTCCTGCGGGGCGTCTGCTGTATCGCGCTGCGATTTGTCATCCTGATTTGCCGCAGCTTCCGTACGAACGATATCGCAGGCGCGCAACAACATCGGTTTGGCCGAATCCTCGGCGCTATACTCTGGGTCAAGCTTGAGAGGGGCATCGCCCTCCTCAACCTTAGCGGGTTTGCTAATACGCAAGGCGTCCGTAAGAACCAGCCGCCCGGGCTTACGCCCCCCAGACCCTTGATCCGAAACTGAATTTTTGCGGCCGTCGTCACTGACCAACCGTTTTACCGAAGACAAGACATCTTCGATACCTGCTTTTACGACACCATCAGACATTGTTTTTCTACCGCTCTATCCTTGGGGTCGAGTCTAGCCAAACAATCGTAGCCTCACAACAACTAGTATTGTTTATCAGTCCCGCCGCAACGCTTTGAGGACGCGATCCAGATCCTTGCTTTGCTTGCTGACCTTGGCCGGCGCCGTTTTGACCAGATTGTAATAAAGCGTCGGGTCATAGATCTGAACTGCAAGACCCATGCGTTCGGCGGTCAGCAGCCCCTGCGCCTGCAACAGCTGATAAGCAGCCAGTGAACGTTCGGTCCGCGAGGCAATTTCGGCCAGTTGCGCATCAAGCAGATCTTGCTGAGCTGTCAGCACGTCCAGCGTTGTTCGTGCGCCCAGCGTCGCTTCTTCCCGAATCCCGTCAAAGGCGACCTGCGATGCGCGGACACGCTCGGTCGATGCGGTGAGGCTGGCCGTGGCGGTTTCGAAGCGGACATAAGCATCCGTTACGCCCTGCGTAATGTCTTTTTGCACATTTAGCAGGTTCGCGCGCGACGCATCCCGGGTGGCCATTGCACGTCGCACAGCGGCGGCCAGACGGCCACCGGCGTAGATCGGCTGTGTCAGGCTCAGCGAAACAGTCGCGTCGTTTGTATAATTGTCGTCGTCGTAGCTTTCAGTGATTCCGGCATCCGCATTCAGGCTGACATTTGGACCAAGGTTGGCGCGCTGTTGTTGAACGACCAAATCCAGCGCCCGCACCTGATGCTGCGCAGACAAGATAGACGGGTGATTCCGTTGGGCCAGGTTAACCGCGTCGGATTGCGAACGCGGCAGGTTCGGAAGCCCGGGCTGACCAGCAGTGCGCCCTGGCAGTTTCCCAACCGCATTCACGTACTCCGCCTGTGCCGTACTGAGATCGCCGCGTGCATCGGCAAGATCAGCGCGCGCGCTGGCCAATTGAGCTTCGGACAGGGCGACGTCAGTTCTGGTAACTTCACCCACTTCGAACCGATCATTTGAGGCGCGCAGTTCTTCGCTGGACAAATCAACGTTGTTTTGGCGGATTTGAACGGTTTCCTCCTGCAGAAGAACACTCAGATATGCGGTCGCGGCGCGGAACAGGATCTGCTGCTCAATATCGATAAGTGATTGCCGAGTCGACAACACCGTTTCCTGCGCCGACTGCTTTCCCAGTGCCGATGCACCGCCATCGTACAACAGTTGACTGAGCGTTAGACCCGAGAAAAAGTCGGTCGGATTGGTTGTCGCGACGGTCGTACCGCGGCGTGTTTTCGTATAGTCTTGGCTGACCCGGACCGTCCAGTTAATGATGGGTCGCAGCGCCGCCAGAGCGATGGCAACATCTTCATCTGCGGCGCGCAGCAAGGCTCGGTTTTGCTCCAGCAAACCGCTGGTGTTGTAAGCCCCGATAAACGCATCGGTCAAATTGTCAGCCCATGCCGGGCGAAATGGCATGACGCTTAGCGTAAGACCTGCGGTCACTGCCAACGCTTTGACCAGCTTGCCTGTTGCTGTTCCACGCATAACCAAATCCTCTCAAATAGAAATTACGCTGCCCTGAAAGCAGTTTGCGTCTTTGATTTCAACTAATCAAGGCGACAGAATTATCCAACGCCAGACTATAGCGAAAATGCACACTCAGCGGAAAAATGCTCTAGAACCGGAGCGCTAGCATTGAACGCGTCGCGCCAACTGACCCGGCCACCTGTTTTGTGCCCGATCCGTACCGTTCCCAAGCCTTTTTCGACAAACAGGCAAGCGATGCGACCGTGATCCTTGAGCTGATCCAGCAATTCGTCCGGCACTTGCTCGACACCGCCTTGAATCATGATCACGTCATATGGGCCATGCTCGACCGCGCCCTGTTCAAGCGCTCCGACATGAATGATTGCGTTGTCCGTATCAGCCTCGGACAATAAAGTCTGCGCCTCGGCAGCCAGCGTTTCGTCGCTTTCGACGCCTACGACCAACTGCGCCATCCGGGCCGCGACCGCTATAGAATACCCCATGGCCGGCGCGATATCGAGAACCATCTCGTCATTCGAAATGTTCAGCGCATCCAACATCTTAGCCAGGGTTCGCGGTTCAAGCATATAGCGCCCGTTTCCGAAATCGATCAGCCCTTCGGCATAGGCCGCTTCGCGCTGCGCGTCAGGCACAAAGCTCTCGCGCGGAACAGTCAGCATGGCATCAATGATCGGGAACTTCGTCACGTCAGAGGGCCGAACTTGCGTATCAACCATCGTACGGCGCCGGGCTACGAAATCAGTCATAGGATCTCTCGTTTTATTCCCAAGGTTATCTGGCTTGTGCCATATCCGACAAAGCGCGGCAACGGCCCAGATGCCACAATCCACGCCTGCCGATCAGGATGCGGTCGGCACGTTTCCGCAATTTGCAATCGCACCACTAAATTTGCGCCCTATCCACTGGACGCCTCCAGAGAAAGCTGCTAAAACGCCACCCAAACCACGGCAAGTATTTGATATTACTTGAAAAGGCGAGTTGGCGGAGTGGTGACGCAGCGGATTGCAAATCCGTGAACACCGGTTCGATTCCGGTACTCGCCTCCAAATCTACAATCTAACTCATTGTTTTTAAACAGCAATATTACCCCAAGCCCTCTAGCACGAATTTTCCCGCAACAAATCCCGCAACATGGAGCAAAAATAACCCATTGTTTCCAGGCACATAACCTAGGTTTAAATTCCTCTGTCCCCGAGTAGCCAATCGACATTCGGCAGGCTGCTGAGCAATGCCCATGCCCCGATGTAGTCGCTGACCTGACCGGCGGTGACCAAGAGGCTGAGCGGTCGGCCCTGGCTGTCGCAGATAGCGTGCAGTTTGGTGTTCATGCCGCCTTTGGTCCGACCGATCAGGCGTCCACGCCCGCTTTTTGACCCCCAGATTGGAGGCTGTACGTTGTGCTTTGAGATATGTGGCGTCGATCATGACGCTCTTCTGTTCGGTGTGCTCGACAGCCAGACCCGCCATAATCCGGGCGAAGACACCCTTGTCGCTCCATCGGTTGTACAAGGTCTTATTCGGACCGTACTCGGCAGGTGCATCTCACCAATGCAAGCCATTGCGATCGATGAAGATAATGCTACTCAGCACACGTTTGTCATCGACACGTGGCTTGCCGTGGGACTTAGGAAAGAAGGGCTCAAGACGCGCCATCTGCGGATCTTTCAGCCAGAAAAGATCAGACATGTTAACCGCTCGGTTTTCGAACCGTGAATCACGCTCCTAAACGGAAATCAATGGGCCCTGACCCTAGTACGGTCGCCATTTCCCGCTATTGCCAGCTACGAAGCGGTCCCGGCATGCCGGTATCGAGATTTGCAGAACTGCATATCTGCCCCGATGCCCTGCTACATCTACTACGCGGGATATGCTTCACGGTATAGCGAAACTATGCCGGCGGCGGTATGAAAAGGGATGCCCCAAACAGGCGAATCCCGGTCTTGTTGTTAACCTAACTGTCGTGCAGGTTTTGAGATCTCATCAAAACGGCGGGGCGAAATCATGCATAACTGCATATTTTCAACCTGCTCGGCGAATCTGGCGCAATCCAGTATTTGTGTCAGCGGCACAGTCAATGGAGCGGGTGTGGTTTTAGTGAAGAATGCTCAGCCGTCTTGAATAGCTGTCACAACGACTCTGCTTTGAGGGGGAAGGGATGTTCTTCTCTAAGGTCCGCTCTGAGCCCTTAGCATTGGTTGCCAAACCGCCCGCGCGAATATAGCTCCTTATTATGGACTACACCCTGGAAACTCCGAATAAAGCACAGGCCAAACAGATTTGTGCGATTTGGGAAGCCGGATGGCACGAAGCTCATGCCAATATTGTACCGGCCAGCCTGCGAGAGTTGCGCACTTACAGCAGCTTTTTTGACCGCACCGTAGCAAACCTTGCGAATACGCGGATAGCGAGTGACGGCGCCGAAGTGCTTGGGTTTTGCATGGTTAAAGAAAACGAACTTTATCAGATGTATGTATCGAGGCTGGCGCGGGGAACCGGCATAGCGCAAGCACTGATAGCAGACGCTGAAGAACGTATCCGCCTAGCTGGACACAATACAGCTTGGCTTGCCTGCGCAATGGGAAACGAACGAGCGGGCCGGTTCTATGAAAAGTCGGGGTGGAACAACACGGGTCCTCGGATTGTGGATCTCGACACCTCGAACGGAACGTTTCCATTGGAGGTTTCTAGATTTGAGAAAGTTCTGGACAGCAGCAAGGTCGGCTAAGTCCGCAAAGTGGACATTTAGATCACTCATTGGAATTGCTGCTAGGCAATCGGAATGCGTAGTTCCTGACCCGGAAAAATCACATTGGGATCATCAATAAGGTGTGCGTTGGCGCGCTGGATAACGGACACTTGGCCTGGATTACCGTAATGCGCTGTTGAGATTGAACTCAGCGTGTCACCCGGCGCGACAGTGTAGTTCCGATAGCCAACATAGTCGGGCAGAATGCGTGGCCCGTAAAACACCGGAACATGGACAGTAGGGACCACACCTTCACCACCACCACTGTCGTCAGTCACCGTCACAAAAAGACGATCAAGCTGGAAATTAGGATTGGCCGGTATCTCTACTTTGGCTTGAAACTGTCGCAGTGCGATTGCTCCAGCTGAGGCCGCGCCGCTAAACTCGACGTGCCCTTCGCTGACAGAAATCGAAAGATGACCTTCGAAACCAACAGCATTTCCTGCAATCATGATTGTGCTGCCGACAATATCAAAGGGTTTCGGCTGGAGAATCTCGATATTCATAATTGAGCTCCTTACAGTTAAATAGGAAACTCATACCCCAAATCGTCCCAGCGACCAAATCCGTCGGGTGATATCAGACACATCTTTTGGGGAACACGGACTTTCGAAGGTCAACAATCAGGAGCGGTGAGAGATGAATCCGAAAGTCGGCTCGGTCCAGAACCTCACGAGTGATAACGATAACCAAACCAAGCGGCGTCGAGAGATAGACAATATGGTTCTGTCAGTCGTGCGCACGGAGTTGGCCAATCGTCGAACGTTGCTGGCTTACGTGAAAACCGCGTTAGGCCTGGCTATCGCTGGGCTGGGTTTGCTGCATTTTTACGAAGCACAGTCGATGCAAGTCGGCATCGGGCTTTTGACATTTCCGGTTTCGGGCCTGGTGTTAGTTTTAGGCGGCCTGGATTATCTGCGTACAAAGCGTTTAATTGAAGCGGAAAAGCGTGACTCGGGTGTTGTCTGACACCACTTGCGGTATCGTTGGAGTGCATTCACCTGACTACAGCCCGCTGGCTCCCAAGCTTCAACAATAAGGAGCGGTGGAAAACTCAGGTCGGGTGGTGCACCCTTAAGGCTCGCAACCAGATAAGAGGTCTCAGTATGCCCCAGTACAACGATATGTTCGAACTATCCGTCGAGGATATAGATATTATCGAAGACTCGCTTCGCCGCGCCTTGAATTCCCTGACCCATGAGCCGCCCAACGAAGACGATGTCGGAAAAGCTGAAAGGAAAGAGTATCGACACAGGATTAGCGACCTTCTTGGACGGCTTCACGACCAGAAAATTTTCTACCGGCCAAAAACCGGAGTCTATGTTGGCGGATAGTGCCCGTCCGTTGCCCCGCTCTGTTGAACCGCTACAAATCCTTTTACGCTGCAGTGGCGGCGTAGCGCCATGGGAGGAGTTCGTCGAGGCGTATGATCTTGTGGTCGACGATTTTGGCGAGGACCCAGGCAAGTCACGCCTGGAGATCGACGCTTTTGAGTTTGGCGGTCTCAATCAGGGTGAAGGTGATGGCCATTGCTTTGCAGCCACTTTCTGAGCCAGCGAACATCCAGTTTTTCCGGCCTATGGCCATGGGTTTGACGGCACGTTCGGTCGTGTTGCTATCCAACTCCAGGTGCCCGTTCTCGAGATAAGGTCGCGCTTTTGGTATCCTGCTAAGGGCGTAACGTATCGCTTGGGCCAATGGGGATTCTCCAGAAATCTTGGGCAATTGTGCACGTAGCCAAATCTCCAGATCATCGAAGACCTGTTTTGCGTGCGATTGCCGCGGCGCGATGCGATCGTCGGGCGGTTTGCCCCGCGCCTCTTACTCAAAGCCATAAAGCTCTGCGAGCCGACGGATGACCTCCTCCGCGATAGTATTGCCCTGGGATGCAAACACATCCACAAACTCGCGCCTTACATGCGCCATGCAGGCCATTTCATCGGCCATATCGTGACCTAACAAGCCGTTGAACCCGGAGTAGTCATCCGCGTGGATCCATCGCTTGTAGCCTGCAAGGTGGCTGACGGGATGCTCAACCTTGCGATCAATGGTAGACTGATACCAGGCACCGGGCGGTGTTTGGCCCGAGCATGGCCGCCCGTCGCGCGCATAGGTCCAGACCCGGCCCTTTTGGTCTTCTTTTGCCCCGGTGTCTGCATCTTCACGGGCGTATCGTCAGCAAAGAGCGCATCTCCACGCCGGACGATCCGCCCGATCTCATCGGCGAGGGGTTCAAGCAGTGCTGTTGACCGGCGAACCCAATCGGCCATTGCCGAGCGATCCAGATCAGTGCCCTCCCGGGCGTAAATCTGCGATTGCGGCTACTATGGAAGATGATCGACAGACTTTGAGACCAGCACATGAGCCAAGGGGCCTGGTCCTCGGCGCGCGTTCAGCCTCGTCGCTCTGATGTTTGGTGATAAGGGTTCGACTAGGCGTTGCAGTATGAACTATGCAGACAGTTCTGGCTTTACGTCGGCGAGCGGCGTCGGAGTCTGTAAGCATAGCGATCGCCGCGTTATTGACGTTATGCGGTGAGGTTTGCCGGAATACTTGGAATAAGGGTTGTTTATTGACAATAGTCACACTGACTTGCGCGTTGAGCAACACAAAGTGAGACACGCAAGCCAACCTCACCCCCCCAATAATCATGTCTATTCAAAGGTTTAGAGAAATGATACCGGGTCCGGCGCTCGCCTCCATCCACTTGATCCAAATCGGCTTTGTGCAAGCCATTGGCAAATCGTTTTGCCCAAGCAGGTGACAAAGTTAATCTGCGACGCGACCTTGTGGAACGACCGGGTAGCCGACTCTTTCTCTTCGTGGTCTTGCCTCTCAAACTGGGACCTCGGGGTGGTGAAATCCAAATCGGTCTCTGACAGCGCTTCGACGCCCGCGCTTTGGCGGGCCTCGAGCGATCATGACGCCCAGAGACGCTGGCAGGTCGCTTTTCATCCCCGGCTCCTCACCATACGCGTAACGCGCTTGACAAGCGGCCCACGCGTGCCGCATGTCCCTTTCGTTGGTGTCTGCGACAGCAGATGAAAAGGGAATGCGTCAACGGGTCTACCGCCAAACGCAGCCGCCCCCGCGACCGTGACCGGAGAGGGTGCCCAATGCCACTGGCCAATTGGCCGGGAAGGCGGGACATCCGGCAGAGCCTAGGCTCTGACATCCGCAAGCCGGGAGACCTGCCAGCACCCGAAGACCAGACCGGACGGGGTGTTCCGGTGTCGGGACCATAGCGAACAGCGTGGCCCGCATGAAACCCCGTCCCCCAGTGAACCGATAAGGGGGATGAGAGACGTGACCGAGACCACACCAGTCGAACTGCTGGTTTGCACAACTTGCCGACGTGGATTGCCCATCGAAGACGATGCGCAGCGCCCCGGCACCTTACTGCACAAAGCGCTAGAACAGGCAGAATTGCCCGACGGCGTGAAACTGAAGCCCGTGGAGTGCCTGTCGAACTGCAATCAGGGCTGTTCGATCGTCCTGCGCGGCGGGCCAACCCGCTGGACTTTCGTCTACGAGAACCTGAACGAAGATGACGATGTCGACATCATCGTCGAAGGTGCCACTAGATACCTGGCGGCCGAAGATGGCCTGGTAAAATGGCGCGAGCGTCCTGAACACTTCCGCAAGAATTGTGCGGCCCGTATTCCCCCGATTGGAGCCCTGGAATGAGCAATCTCGAAAAACTCCCCGTCACTGTGATCACCGGCTTCCTGGGTTCGGGCAAAACGACGCTGGTCCGCCATCTGATGCAGAACCCGCAGGGTAAGCGTCTGGCGATTGTGGTCAACGAGTTTGGCGATGTGGGCGTAGACGGCGACATCCTGAAATCCTGTGCGATCCCGGATTGCCCGGCCGAGAATATCATGGAACTGGCCAATGGGTGCATCTGTTGCACGGTGGCCGATGATTTTATCCCGACCATCGAGGCGCTGATGGCGCTGGAACCGCGCCCGGATCATATTCTGATCGAAACCTCGGGTCTCGCCCTGCCGAAACCGTTGCTTAAGGCTTTCGACTGGCCAGATATCCGCTCGAAGATCACCGTGGATGGCGTAATTGCTCTGGCGGATGCCGAGGCTGTCGCCGCCGGTCGGTTTGCGCCGAACGTCGAGGCAGTCGACGCCCAGCGCATGGCCGATGAGTCCATTGACCATGAGACGCCGCTGTCCGAAGTGTTCGAAGACCAGATCTCCTGCGCTGACATCATCTTGCTGACCAAACCTGATCTGGCAGGTCCTGAAGGTGTGGCGAAAGCCAAAGAGGTCATCGCGGCCGAGGCCCCACGGCCCCTGCCCGTTGTCGAGGTTGCGGAAGGTGCGGTGGATGTGCGCGTTGTGCTTGGGCTTGGGGCAGCTGCCGAGGATGACATGGACGCCCGCCCGTCACATCATGACGGCCATGATGATCACGAACATGATGATTTCGAAAGCGTCATCGTCGATCTTCCGGAACAGGCCGATCCTGCCGAACTGGTCGCCAATATCGAACGTCTTGCGAATGAGCTGAATATCCTGCGGGTCAAAGGCTATGCGGCCGTTCAGGGCAAACCCATGCGTCTGCTGGTGCAGGCCGTCGGTGCCCGTGTGCGTCACCAGTACGACCGTCCATGGGGGCCGGGTGAAGAGCGCCGTTCGCGTCTGGTGGTGATCGCCGAGCATGACGACATCAAAGAGGCTGAAATTCGCGATATCCTGGTGGGTGTAACCGAGGCTGCCGAATAAGCCATGCACGTCGTCTTCCGCGAAAGCCACGGGTTAGAGGAAACCGAGACCCCAACCGATCTGGGCCAAAGCCCGGCGGATCTGATTGTGCTGTCCTTTTCCGACAGTGATCTTGGCGCTTTTGCGGCAGGCTGGCATCGCGGTGGCGGATCCGAGGGTCGGATGCCGACGCTGCGGCTTGCGAATCTGACGGCGTTGAAGCACCCACTTTCTGTTGACACATACGTGGAACAAACACTGGAAGGCGCCAAAGGCATTTTGATCCGCCTTATTGGCGGCGTGCCTTACTGGTCCTATGGCCTACAACAGGTTCTGTCACTGGCCCAAACCAAAGACATCGCACTGGCTGTGCTGCCAGCGGATGGGCGTGAAGATACGCGGCTTGACGACTATTCGACCCTGCCCGTCTCGACCTTACGGCGGTTGGCGCATCTGTGTGACACCGGGGGCGAAGTCGCGGCGCAGGCGGCACTGGCGCAGATGGCGTTGGCAGCAGGACTTTATGCCGGGCCTGTAATGGGGTCCAAGGCAATTCCCGAATGCGGTGCATGGTGCCCGGATCGTGGTGTGATTCCAGCCGAAGCCGCGTTTGTTGGCGATGCCCGGCGCGCGCTTGTCACGTTTTACCGCGCTTACCTGACCTCGGCGGACACCGCGCCGGTTGCTGCGCTGATCCGCAGCCTGCGTGGCCGGGGGGTGGACGCCGTTGGGATGTTTGCACCGTCCCTGAAGGCACCAGCTGCGGCAGATTGGTTGCGGGATCAGGTCGTCGCGCTGAACCCGTCAGCCATCATTAACGCCACCTCATTCTCGGGTAAGGGCGCGTCGGGTACGTCACCGCTGGACGCTGCGGGCGTGCCCGTGTTTCAGGTCGCCCTGTCAACCGCGCGCCGCAAGGCGTGGGCCGAGGCAGAACGCGGCCTCTCTCCAGCCGATCTCGCCATGCATGTGGTTCTGCCCGAAGTGGACGGGCGGGTGTCAGCAGGCATCGCCTCGTTCAAGGAACCGGGAAAACGCGATCCGCATCTGGAGTATTCTCGTTTTGCCCACCGCGCCGATGCCGAACGGATTGAGGCGATTGTCGACCGGGTAATAGGTTGGCTGAACCTCAGCGAAAAACCTGTGGCCAAGCAAACGCCTACTCTGGTTCTTTCAACCTATCCCGGCAAGGACTGGCAAATGGCCCATGCTGTCGGGCTGGACGCACTGGCCTCTGCCGAGGCTATGTTGAGTGATTTGCAGGCGGAAGGCTACGACACTGGCCCGGCTGAGCCGATAACCGAAACCTTGCTGGACGCCCGGATATCTTGGCCGTTGGAGGACTACCTGTCGGCGCTTGCGGACCTGCCCGAGCAGTTGCGATCAGACCTCGAAGCCGTCTGGGGCCAACCTGAGGACGACCCTGCCCTAACTGATGGCGCGTTTCGCTTTACCGCGCTTCGACGTGGAAAGGCTTTCGTAGCATTGCAACCGGAGCGCGGCACACCCGAGCTGCGAGACGATGAATATCATGATCTGTCCCGGACTCCGCGCCACGGATACGTCGCCTTTTACCTGTGGCTGCGAAAGTGTCTTGGCACCGATGCTCTGATCCATATTGGCGCACATGGGACGCTGGAATGGCTGCCGGGTAAGTCCGTAGCCCTGTCCGCGACGTGTTGGCCCGAGGCACTGATCCGCGATCTGCCGGTGATCTACCCCTTTATCGTGAACGACCCCGGCGAGGCCGCACAGGCCAAACGCCGGATCGGAGCGGTCACGCTGGGGCACATCCCGCCACCGATGAAGGAAAGCGGCACGCCGGACCGGATGGTTCGTCTGGAATCGCTGTTGGATGAATTTTCGAACGCCGATGGGCTGGATCCAAAGCGCCGCGACAGATTGCAGGAAGACATCCGCGACGAAGCGAAAGCCATCGGGTTGGAGAACGATCTCAGCCTCAACCAAGCCAGTTGCACCGCCGAGGCGATCACCCGCATCGATCGATTTGTCTGCGATATCAAAGAAAGCCAGTTCGGAGACGGGTTACATATCTATGGCCGCAAACCTGCCGTGTCAGCCAGCTTCGATACCGAACCGTCAGCCGACGCAGAACGCTCTGCGTTGCTGGATGCGCTGGCTGGAAAACGGATTGAGGCAGGCCCTTCCGGTTCACCTTATAGGGGACGGTCCGACGTGCTACCGACCGGGCGGAACCTATATACCACCGATCCGAGGTCGGTGCCGACCCGCGCGGCCTATACCCAAGGTGTGAAACTGGCCGAAGAACTGGTCCGCCGGCATCTGCAAGAAGAAGGCGACTACCCCAAGGGCCTGATCGTTGACCTGTGGGGGTCCGCCACCATGCGCACCGCGGGCGAAGAATTCGCCATGGCGCTGCACCTGCTGGGTGTAAAACCGGTCTGGGATCCAGGATCTGAACGCGTTTCGGGCATCGAAGTCTTGCCGATCACCGATTTGGACCGCCCGAGGCTGGACGTAACGCTGCGCGTCTCTGGCCTGTTTCGCGACGTATTTCCAACCCTGTCGGCCTTGTACGGTCAGGCCGTGCGTGCCTTGTCGGACCGCGACGAAGCGGCAGACTGGAACCCGTATGCCGGTCTCGCGCCTGCTGCGCGGGTCTATGGCCCGGCACCGGGCAGCTATGGCCTGAACATGACGCAGCTGTCCGAAACCTACACGGATGAGGCACGCATCCAAGCGGGCGACGCGTGGCTGAACGCCAGCTCATACGCGTTGGAAGGCGAGCACATTGCGCAGGATCTTGACGGCATCACCCAACGCGTCACACAAGCAGACAGCTTTGTGCACCTGCAGGACCTGACCGAGACCGATCTGCTGTTGGCCAATGATTATGCCACGCATGAGGCTGGTTTTGCCGCCGCCAAGAAAGTCACCGGCGGCACCGCGCAGCTGTACCATCTGGACAATACCAACCCCGACACCCCCCGCGCCCGCACCTTGCCCGAAGAAATCAGCCGCGTCGTCTACGCCCGCGCGGCCAATCCCGGCTGGATCGCAGGCATGCAGCGGCATGGTTTCCGCGGGGCCGCCGAGATCGCGGCGACGCTGGATCACATGGCCTCGTTCGCGCATCTGTCCGGCACCGTCGCACCGCATCTATTCGACCTTTATCACGACGCGACCCTCGGCGACGCTGAGGTGGACGCCTTCCTGCATGACGCCAACCCGCAGGCGCATCAAGCCATGCAGGACAGATTTCGCGCATTGCTGGATGCCGGGTTGTGGGACACGCGCCGAAATTCGATCCGCGCCGACCTGGAGAAGATGCGATGAGCGCGCCCATCGTTCAGGGCTGGTGCCCCGGCGCCCATCGGCCAATGATGTCGGGCGACGGGCTGGTGGTGCGGGTCCGACCGCGACTGGCACGGTTGGACACACGTCAGGTGTTGGGCCTGTGCGACCTTGCAGAGCGATTTGGGAACGGGACAATCGACCTGACCAACCGCGCGAACCTGCAACTGCGTGGCGTTGCGATCGATGATCATCAACTGTTGCTGACAGAGTTGGCACAACTGGATCTGCTGGATGCCGAATCGGGTATAGAAGTGCGGCGCAATATTCTGGTCTCACCGCTTTACCGGTCAGGTGATCTGACCATGCGGTTGACGCAAGGCTTGATCGACCGGTTGGGAGAACTACCGTCCCTTCCCGCCAAGTTTGGTTTTGCCATAGATACCGGGCCCAAGCGTTTGCTGGCAGGTGATTCCGCGGACATTCGGCTGGAGTTAAACTCGGGTGACCTGATCTTGCGCGCCGATGGTGCCGAAACCGGTCGCCGTGTCGCCGAGGAAGAAGCCATCGACAAACTGATTGCATTGGCGGGTTGGTTTTCAAAGAACTCATCGACGGACGCACGGCGCATGGCGCGTTTGGTCGCCTCTCAAAACCTGCCGCAGGATTGGCAAGGCAACGAGCCAGGACCTGTGGGAGCTGCCCTACGCCCCGGCGCCTGTGATCAAGGCGTGGTGTACGGTGCGGCGTTCGGCCAGTTGCACGCCGCCAGCCTGCGCAGTCTGTTTGACAACACGGGCGCATCTGCCCTGCGTGTCACCCCGTGGCGGTTGATACTGTTGGAAGGCGGGGCGGCGATACCCGCCCCGGACTTTGTAACAGACCGCACCGAC
This sequence comes from uncultured Ruegeria sp., assembly GCF_947489545.1. Lineage (NCBI taxonomy): Bacteria > Pseudomonadati > Pseudomonadota > Alphaproteobacteria > Rhodobacterales > Roseobacteraceae > Ruegeria > uncultured Ruegeria sp. The sequence continues at coordinate 386,993 of NZ_CANLDZ010000002.1, forward strand.
CCGCTGATGACCACCGACGCCTGCACCGGGGCACCATTCTGCCCACAGGCTCAGGTGGAAACGCGCGATATCGCCCGTGCCCTGGCGCCGCGCGTGGGTGGCAGCCTGCACGTTTCAGGTTGCGCAAAGGGCTGCGCCCGCATGGGGCCCGCGGATGTCACTTTGGTAGGCAAGGCAGGGCGATTTAATCTTGTCAAACGTGGCCGTGCAGGGGATGAGCCCTGCCAAAGCGGGCTTGACGCAAACACACTTATGACCATGGACCTGACCTGATGCCTTATGAATATGAAACCGATGGCGCGGCGATCTACAAACGAAGCTTTGCAACGATCCGGTCCGAGGCCAATCTTGCCCGGTTTGACACTGATGAAGAACAGGTCGCCGTGCGCATGATCCACGCTGCAGGGATGGTCGGGCTGGAGGAGTTTGTGCATTTCTCGCCCGATTTTGTGCACGCGGCCCGTGCCGCTTTGGAAAAAGGAGCGCCTATCCTGTGCGACGCACGCATGGTCAGCGAAGGTGTAACCCGGTTCCGCCTGCCCGCAGACAATGAGGTGATCTGCACCTTGCACGACGAACGCGTACGCCCGCTAGCCGCTGAGATGAGTAACACCCGCTCAGCCGCCGCGCTGGAGCTATGGCGTCCAGACTTGGACGGCGCTGTGGTGGCAATCGGAAACGCACCCACCGCGTTGTTCCACCTGCTGAACATGCTGGAAGATCCCGACTGCCCCCGTCCTGCAGCCATTATCGGTTGCCCGGTCGGGTTTGTCGGCGCGGTGGAATCGAAAGATGCGCTGTGGGAGGCACAGCCTGTTCCGTCCTGCATCGTCAAAGGTCGCTTGGGCGGCAGCGCCATCACCGTCGCCGCGATCAACGCAATCGCGAGCCGCAAAGAATGAGTGCTGGTAAGATATACGGTGTGGGCCTCGGCCCCGGTGACCCGGACCTGATGAGTGTGCGGGCAGACCGGCTGTTGCGAAACGCCCGTCACGTCGCATTCTTCCGCAAACCTGGCCGCAGTGGTCAGGCGCGCAAAATCGTAAACGGCATGATCCCTGAGGACGCCATCGAATTCCCGATGGAATACCCTGTGACAACCGAAATCCCGCTCAGCGATCCACGCTACAACGAGTTGCTGTCCGCATTCTATAAAGATTGCGCGGCACGTCTCAAAGCTTTGTCGGATCAGGGCGAAGATGTGATTGTTCTTTGTGAGGGTGATCCATTTTTCTACGGATCTTTCATGCATCTTTACAATCGATTGCGCGATGAAGTTAACGTAGATGTTGTGCCCGCCATCACCGGTATGTCAGGCGCCTGGACCGCTACGGGTGATCCGATCACCTGGGGGGATGATGTCCTGACCATTCTGATGGGCACCCTTCCCGAGGAAGATCTGGCGCAACGGATGGCGCAAACAGATGCTTTGGTGGTCATGAAAATTGGGCGCAATATCAACAAAGTGAAACGGGCGCTGCAGAAGGCTGGCGTTTATGAGCGTGCGTGGATCGTAGAGTATGCGCAGATGCCGAACCAGACAGTGACGAAGCTGTCTGAGGCTTGCGATAAGGTAACCCCATATTTTTCGATCATAATTGTGCACGGCCAGGGACGGCGACCATGACGGGATGGATCAAGATTGCAGGCCTTGGCCCCGGCAATGACGATCTGGTGACACCCGAAGTCACAGCCGCGCTGGCGGACGCGACGGATATCGTTGGTTACATCCCCTATGTTGCACGGGTCGCCGAGCGCGAGGGGCTTACCCTGCATGCCAGTGATAACCGGGTTGAAATCGACCGGTCCCAGCACGCCCTGCAAATGGCCGCAGACGGAAGGCGCGTTGTCGTCGTAAGCTCAGGCGATCCCGGCGTGTTTGCCATGGCGGCGGCTGTGTTTGAAGCGCTGGAAAACGGCCCGGACACGTGGCGCAACATTCCAATCGATGTATTGCCCGGGATCACCGCAATGCTCGCTGCCTCGGCCCGCGCCGGTGCACCCTTGGGGCACGATTTTTGCACCATTAACCTCAGTGACAATCTCAAACCCTGGCCCTTGATCGAGAACCGGTTGCGTCTGGCCGCTCAGGCGGATTTCGCAATGGCGTTTTATAATCCTCGCTCGAAGTCTCGCCCGGAAGGTTTTGTTAAAACGCTGGAAATCCTGCGCGAGGAATGCGGGCCCGAACGGCTGATCCTGTTTGCAAGGGCAGTTTCACGCCCGGACGAGGCGATCGGCATTTCAACTCTGGCCGAGGCGACGCCGGACATGGCAGATATGCAGACAGTGGTGATTGTAGGATCGTCGCTGACACGAGTAATTGAGCGGTCCGGGACTCCAATTGTCTACACCCCGAGGTTCACACCGGAATGATCCAGCCAGTCCAACACCTGCGCGACGCTCGACAGTTCTGTCCGCAGTGGCAATGCTGGGCGATCAATCATGACGACAGGTATACCCAACGCGCGCGCGGCATCCAGTTTGGCGCGCGCACCCTTGCCACCCGCATTCTTGGACACCACCACTTGGGTGCCGTGGCGCTCCATCAATGCGCGATCACCTTCAAGCGTGAACGGCCCACGCGCCACCACCACGTCCGCGTTCGGCAATGGCAATGCTTCGGGCTCATCCACCAGGCGCAACAAATAGCGGTGCTGAGGTTGGTCTGCGAAATCATCAAGGTGCATTCGTCCAATGGCCAGAAAGACCCGCTGCGCCGGACCAGCCAATGCGTCAACAGCGGCCGTGACATCGGGAACTCGTTGCCAGCGATCCCCGTCTTGATGTGCCCACGCTGGTCGGGTCAGCGCAGCCAAGTGAACACCCGTAGAAACACATGCGTCAATCGCATTTCGGCTCATTTGTGCCGCGAAGGGATGTGTCGCATCAATCACATGGGTGATCCCGTGATCCTGAATGTAACGCGCCAGTCCTTCGGCCCCACCAAACCCACCAACCCGTACCGGCAAAGGTTGCGACCGCGGCGTGTCGACGCGTCCGGCATAAGAATAGGTCGCGGAAACGCCAAGGTCAGCTATGCTTCGGGCCAACGCATTGGCCTCGGTCGTGCCGCCAAGGATCAGGAGGTTGGGCATGCATAAAGCTCCGTGGCTGACCATTCTGGGGTTGGGCGAAGATGGACTGGATGGCCTGTCACCGGCAAGCCGTCAAGTGCTGGACCGGGCCGAAATCATCATGGGGCCGCCGCGGCATCTGTCGCTGATTCCTGAAACCGGCGCAAAACGTGTTGAATGGCCGGTTCCATTTGCTGATGGTTTGCCAATCCTAACCAAATTGCGGGGGCGGCCGACAGTCGTTCTGGCCTCGGGTGATCCGTTCTGGTTTGGCGCAGGATCGGTTATCGCGCGCAGTTTCGATGCCGGAGAGTGGGTCTCGATCCCCGGGCAATCCACATTTTCACTGGCTGCAGCGCGGCTGGGTTGGCCGCTGGAAACCACGCTGACCTTTGGCCTGCACGCCGCCCCGCTGACGCGGCTGCGCCCTCACTTGTCATCAGGGTTGCGAACAATCCTGCTGCTGCGCAACGGGCAAGCGGTGGCGGAACTGGCGACCTATCTGACAGAAACCGGATTTGCCGACACAACGCTGCACGTCATGGAGGCGCTTGGCGGACCGCGCGAACGGGCGCGCAGCATGTCGCTGACCCAAGCACTGCTTGAGACGTTTGAGCATCCGGTCTGCGTCGGTCTTGATGTTGCGGGGGATGGCCGGGCTCTGCCAAAAGTTGCAGGTAAACCGGACGACATATTCGAAACGGATGGGCAGATTACCAAGCGCCCTATTCGCGCGCTGACGCTGTCAGCGTTGGCCCCGCGACGGGGTGAACATCTTTGGGATATTGGAGGCGGCACCGGGTCGATCAGCATCGAATGGTTGATGTGCGATCCGACGCTGACCGCTACCTCGATTGAACCGTTGGAAGATCGGGCCAGCCGTATTCGCCGCAATGCCGACAGCTTAGGGCAGGATCGATTGGACGTTGTTCATGGAACCGCCCCTGGCGCCCTGAACGGTTTGACCCTGCCAGATGTTGTCTTTGTCGGTGGCGGGCTCAGTACTGAGTTGCTGGACTGGCTTCGGGCGAACCTGCGCACGGGCACCCGTCTGGTCGCAAACGCTGTTACTTTGGAAAGCGAAGCGCTCCTAGCGGCATGGCACGGAAAATTGGGTGGGGACCTGCTGCGTATCGAACTGGCGCAAGCTGGTGCGTTGGGCCCGCGGCGCGGTTGGAAGTCTGCCTACCCGGTGGTGCAGTGGAGCGTGACTCTATGATCGTTGCAGGGCTTGGGTTTTCTTCGACCGCCACGGCGGACAGCCTAAGGGCAGCCTTTGACAAGGCATGTTGTGGACATACCGTGGACGCGCTGGCCACGGTTTTGGACAAGACAGGCCATGCCGCTTTGGCGGAGTTTGTTGCGACAACCGCCCTGCCCCTGCATTTCGTCGCGCCTGAAGATTTGGCTGCCCAACACACCCTTACTTGTTCGCCTCGCAGCCGTGCCGCATACGGCACCGGCAGCGTCGCCGAAGCATCCGCCATTGCCACCGCCGGATCTGGCGCACGGCTACTTTCACCCAGACAGATTTCAGACGACCGGCTTGCGACCTGCGCCGTCGCCATCGGAGGACAAACATGACCGTTCATTTCATCGGTGCCGGACCCGGCGCCGCCGACCTGCTGACCTTGCGCGGGCGCGACCTTATCGCGTCCTGCCCGGTGTGCCTGTATGCCGGGTCGCTGGTGCCAGAGGAAATTCTGGGCCACTGCCCAGAAGGCGCAAGGGTCGTGAACACGGCACCAATGGATCTGGATCAGATCATGGCAGAAATCCAGACCGCCCATACGGCGGGACAGGACGTGGCCCGGTTGCATTCAGGCGACCTGTCAGTCTGGTCCGCAATGGGCGAACAAATCCGGCGTTTGAAAGAGATGGGTATTCCGGTCAGCGTCACGCCTGGCGTGCCCTCATTTGCCGCAGCAGCGGCAACATTGGGGACTGAACTCACGCTGCCGGGACTGGCGCAATCGGTGGTCTTGACCCGCACGCCTGGACGGGCCTCTTCGATGCCCCAAGGCGAAACACTGGTGAACTTTGCCAAAACGGGCGCGACCCTGGCCATTCATCTCTCGATTGGGAATCTGGACAAGGTCATTGACGACCTGTCCCCAGCCTATGGCTCGGACTGCCCGGTGGCGGTTGTCTACCGCGCAAGCTGGCCGGATGAGCGTGTCATTCGCGCGACCTTGGGCACAGCGAAAGAAGCCTTGGACGACAGCATCTCGCGCACGGCATTGATTTTGGTTGGCCCTGCACTGGCTGGTGAAGGGTTCGACGAAAGCTGTTTGTATTCGCGAACCTATGATCGCCGCTATCGCCCGCAAAGCGCTGAAAGCCCTTGGTCAAGCTGGAGCCACGGAGATGACTAACCCCCCCGGCCTTTTGATTTCAGCCCCATCCTCGGGCACTGGTAAGACAACCGTGATGCTGGGCCTGTTGCGGGCGTTGGCAGATGACGGCTTGACCGTTCAGCCCTTCAAAAGCGGACCGGATTACATCGACCCGGCCTTTCACCGGGCAGCTGCGGGTCGCGCCTCGTTCAATCTGGACAGCTGGGCGATGGGAGAGCCTTTGCTGAACGCGATTTCGGCACAGGCAGAAGGCGCGGATATTGTGGTGGCCGAAGGGTCGATGGGCTTGTTCGATGGCGTCGCAAAACCAGGGGAGCTGGGGCATGGAACCAGCGCAGAAACCGCCCTGCGCATGGGATGGCCCGTTGTTCTGGTTCTGGACGTGGGTGGACAGGCGCAATCGGCAGCGGCCACTGCTTTGGGATTTCGGATGTACAACCCCGACCTGCCCTTTGCCGGTGTCATCCTGAACCGGTGCGCCAGCCCCAGACATGAACGCCTGACCCGATTGGGCATGGAGCGCGCGGGGCTGCCCGTTTTGGGGGTCCTGCCACGTCGGGGCGATCTGACCCTGCCAGAGCGGCATCTGGGTCTTATCCAAGCTGTCGAGCATCCCGATCTAGAAAGCGCCATCACCGGATACGCTGCGTTTCTGCGTGAACATGTGGATCTTGAGGCGATCAAACGTGCGGCTTCCTCCGGCCCCTACGGGCCGTCGTCAGCCGCGCTGCCGCGGCCTCCAGCCCAGCGGATTGCATTGGCGCAGGATGCCGCGTTTTCATTCACCTACCCGCATCTGTTGGAAGGCTGGCGCGTTGCCGGGGCAGAGGTTCTGCCGTTTTCCCCTTTGGCCAATGAAGCCCCAGCAAAAGATGCCGACATCGTGTGGTTGCCGGGCGGGTATCCCGAGTTGCATGCAGGCAAGTTAGCCGCTGCCGAGACATTCCTGGCAGGGCTACGCAAACACGCCGAAACCAAACCTGTCCATGGTGAATGCGGTGGCTATATGGCATTGGGCGAAGGTTTGATTGACAAGGAAGGCATGCGCCACAAGATGGCCGGTCTGCTGGGCCTTGTGACATCTTATGAAAAGCGCAAATTCAACTTGGGCTACCGCAAAGCCGAATTGCTGGCGCCCATGCCCGGGCTTACTGCTGGTACAGCCCTACGCGGGCACGAATTCCACTATTCTTCAATCGTGGACCAGCCAGACGCCCCTCTGGCCCGGGTTTTTGACGCCGAAGGCGCCGAAGGGCCACAAACCGGGTCCGTTCGCGGCAATGTGACGGGCACGTTCTTTCACCTGATTGCAGAGGCCTCGGCATGAGCGGGTTTGTCTCGTTCATCGGCTCTGGCCCCGGTGATCCGGAGTTGTTGACCCTGAAAGCCGTCGATCGGATGCAAAACGCCGACGCAGTGCTGTTTGATGATCTGAGCAGTGGTCCGATTCTGACCCATGCGCGTGATGATGCGGATCTGGTGGGCGTCGGCAAACGCGCAGGCCGCCCTTCACCAAAACAGAACCATGTCAGCCGGTTGTTGGTTGAGTATGCCGAAACTGGCGCCCGGGTTGTTCGGTTGAAGTCCGGTGACGGCGGGTTGTTCGGGCGATTGGAGGAAGAACTGGTGGCCCTGCGCGAGGCTGGGATCGACTACGAGATCATACCGGGCATTCCGTCCGCCATCGCAGCGGCAGCGGCCGCAGGTATTCCTTTGACCCGGCGTCTGACCGCGCGGCGGGTTCAATTTGTGACCGGCCATGATGTCAGCGGCAAACTGCCGGAGGATCTGAACCTGCCCGCGCTGGCAGATGCATACGCCACAACCGTTGTCTTCATGGGCAAACGGACATTTCCATTGCTGGTCGAGGCGTTACACGCGCATGGCCTGCCTCTGGACACACCCGCGCTCATGGCCGAATCCGTGTCGACCCCTGATCAAGTGCTGCATCGATCGACCATCGGGGCTTTGTCGGACAGGCTGCAATCCGAGATCGGAACCGCTCCGGCGCTGATCTTGTATGGCCCGTTGGCGGAGTTCGACGATGTATGAACTGAATCTGGTTGGCATCGGTACCGGCAATCCAGACCATGTCACCTTTCAGGGTGCTGAAGCCATCCGCGCAGCGGACTTGATCTTGATTCCGCGCAAGGGCGAGAACAAAGCCGATCTGGCCGGAATACGCGAGCAGATCATTGCGCAAGTGACGGACACCCAACCGACGATTGCTTATTTCGACATTCCCAAAAGACGCGGTGATGACGGTTATCTGCAGGGTGTCGATGACTGGCATGATGCCATCGCGCTACGGTGGCAGGACGCAATCGACGCGCACCCAAACGCGCGCAATGTTGCGTTGCTGATTTGGGGGGATCCTTCGCTTTATGACAGCTCTCTTCGAATCGCCGCGCGGTTGGAGCCCAAACCCGTCAAACGCGTGATCCCGGGCATTACCGCTCTGCAGGCATTAACCGCAGCGCACGGAATTCCAATAAACGACATCGGCGCGCCCTATGTCGTTACGACCGGCCGCCGCCTGCGTGACGAAGGCTGGCCCGAAGCCATATTGACAATCGCGGTCATGCTGGATGGGGAATGTTCGTTTCAAAGCCTTGCAATGGCAGATTATGACATCTGGTGGGGCGCTTATGTGGGTATGACAGAAGAAATCTTGATCCATGGACCGTTGGATGAAGTGGCCGAAGACATCCTTGCAACCCGCGCACAAGCCAGGGCTGATCATGGCTGGATCATGGATATCTATATCCTGAAAAAACGCGCTGTGTGACACGAAACGTCGCAAATGGCGATTGCGTCGGCGCGACGTTCCCGGCTAAATGGAGGCGTCTGGTCCTGCCGGAGATATCCGGATGCTAAGAGGGAATTTGGTGCGCCTTCCTTTGAAGTCTAATCCAAAGCCGCCCCCGCGACTGTAAGCGGTGAGCCTGTGTTCAACCAGCCACTCCCGAAGTTTTGGGGGGAAGGCGAACAGAGGCACCGACCCGCGAGCCAGGAGACCTGCCAGGCGAGTATTGAAACACCGGCCGTCGGGTGCGACGGCACAGGAGGACAAGAAATGACAACACAAACACTTAAGGCATCCGCCTCGCGCGCAGGCCTAATTCCAGCGGTTTTCGCAGTGGTTCTGGGCCTTGGCATCGTCACGCTGGCAGGTCACGTGCAGGCATCCGCGCTGCATGACGCCGCCCATGACGTGCGTCACGCCACCGGCTTCCCCTGCCACTGAGCTCATGTTCAGTCGCATTCTGACCAGCGCTTTGTTCGCTGGCGCTGCAGCGGGGCTGATTGCCGCCTTGCTGCAGTTGTTGTTCGTGCAACCCGTATTGCTGCACGCAGAGCTATATGAATCAGGTGAGTTGGTGCATTTCGGCGGCGCGGCCGTCACCGCCCATCCCGAACTGCCAGGCATGTTCTCGGATCTTCAGCGTGACGCCCTTAGCGTAATCTTCACGATGCTGACTTACACCGGCTACACACTGATTGTTGTGGCACTTATGTCGATTGCCGAAGGACAAGGCCACAAGGTTGATGGCCGAACGGGTGTATTGTGGGGGCTTGCCGGATTTGTCGCAGTGCATTTCGCACCGGGTTTCACCCTGGCACCCGAAGTGCCGGGAGTGGCCGCCGCTGACGTCTTCGCACGTCAGATCTGGTGGTTTGCGACCGTTGCAACCGCTGCCGTAGCCATGTGGTTGATCGCTTTTGGTTCCAACCTCATCAGCTATGTGTTCGCTGCGGTTCTGCTGATGGCGCCTCATATCATCGGCGCGCCCGAGCCGGAGTTTTTCACCGGCCCCGTCCCGACCGAGATCGGCGCCCTATTCGCGGCGCGTGCGTTTGGCATCGGTTTGGCCGCTTGGGTTCTGGTTGGGTCTTTTGCAGGATACTTTTGGCAAAAAGAGGCTAAGCACGCCGAAGCGCACGCCTAACTGGCGACTTAACGGCCCGTCGGGAACCACCCCGGCGGGCTTTTCCCTTTTCAAGGATACAAGATGTCCCGCTCACTTGCTTTGTTTGCAATTGGCCTGATCTTTGGTGGTGGGGCTGGCTTTGTGCTGGCTGCGGCCAACGGCGTCACGTTTGATGGCCATGATCATTCTGATCCCGCGCATCATGGAGGCCATCAGGCCGAGACCGCAGCGCATGATCATTCTGCAGTGATCAACTTGCCTACTGGACCAAACACGCCCAGCGTGAAAGTTACTGTGGTCAAAGACCCCATGGCCGGTTGGAACCTGCATGTCTTGCCGCAAAACTTCGAATTCGCACCGGAAAGCGCATCTGCTGCGGACCAACCGGGCAAAGGGCACGCGCATGTATATGCCAATGGCCTAAAGCTCGCGCGGCTCTACGGCAATTGGATGCATCTTGCAGACCTGCCCAAGGGCGAGGTTGAAATCGAGGTTTCGCTGAACAGCAACAGCCACAGCCAGCTAGTGGTCGACGGGGTTCCCGTCAGCGCCTCACAAGTGATTCAGGTCGACTGAAGCGCCGGTATGCGCGTTCGCAAACACAAACGAAGCCGCCCGCATGGCCGGGCGTCTTCAATCCAGCCCGTAGGGCTACCCAGATAGGTCTGGCAGGTTGCCGCAATATCATCCGCATCCGCCGCCACATCGACCCCGGAAAACACGTAAGAGGCCATGCCGTCCCCCTGAAGCGCCAGCGCCACCGGATCCTGACAGCCATTGAAACAAGCATGCTCGGCAAGCTCAATACGCTCTGCCAGACCTGCCTTGGCAAGCGCGCGCGCCACAGCCTGACGCTCGGCATCGCGATCACGGGTGCCGGAACAGCTGTTGCAAATGAGAATGCGAGTCTGGGCCACGTTTAGCTTGCCTTTCGTTTTCCCTGTTTCTGCGGCTTTTCCGACTAAGGCGCAAGTCCGCGTCACGTTGGACCGCACAAGAATGTGAGTGCGTATCCGTCCGATTTCTGGCATCAAGGGTCCGACCAAAAAAGCGGAGGTCATCGGATGAAAGTTCTTGGGGCAATCATATGTCTGCTGGCCTTACCTACACTGGCCGACGAAGCTTTGTCCGGTTGGGCTGTTTACGACACCGGGAAAAGCTACGAAGAACTGGTGGCGGATACAAAAGCAGCGGTGAAAGAAAACGGGCTGATCGTTGTCACGCAGGCCGGGCCAACCAAAGCGGCAGCCGCGCGAGGGATCACGATTCCGGGCAACAGGGTGATCGGTGTTTTCAACAACGACTTTGCCGTGCGCGTGCTTGAAACCTCAACCGCTGCCATGATTGAGGCTCCCATCCGATTTTATGTCACGGAAGATGACGACGGCACGGCGACACTGTCTTACAAAACGCCAAGTTTTGTCTTTGCACCTTACGTTTATGAGGGGGGCGAAGCCTTGTCTGATATCGCATCAGAATTGGATAACAGGTTTCAGGACATCGCAGAAAACGCTGTCAAATAGTCACACTGGCGTGATCCGCCTTGCGTCCGGGTGCGTCCTCCGCAATCTGCGTCACATTGAGTAATTCGGAGCACGATTGATGCAGGACACCCCTCCCCGCGCGGCTGATCTTCTGGCCCAACGCCTTTACGAGGCCGGATGCCGCCACGCATTTGGCATGCCGGGTGGTGAAGTTCTGACTTTGGTTGATGCGCTGGAACAGGCTGGAATCACGTTTCATCTGACCAAACATGAAAACGCCGCCGGTTTCATGGCCGAGGCTGTGCATCACCGCGACGGTGCGCCTGCAATCCTTGTGGCCACGCTTGGCCCCGGCGCGATGAATGGCATCAACGTGGTTGCCAATGCGCTGCAGGACCGTGTGCCCATGATCGTTCTGACTGGGTGTGTCGAGGCGGATGAGGCGCTGACTTACACCCATCAGGTCATGGATCACAGCCAGGTCTACCGTTCGATCACCAAAGGCACATACCTGTTGACCGCCGAGGGCGCAGATATCGTTGCGGACAAGGCCGTGTCGCTCGCCACACAGCCTCGACCCGGTCCGGTTCATATTGATGTCCCAATCTCGGTTGCGGATACGCGCGTCAGTTCGCCGAAACGGCGCAGATTGGCGAAAGCCGCCGCCGTCGCGCCTGAGGGCAATTGTCTTGAAAAAGCCCGACGCTGGGTGGCCGAGGCAGAACGCCCCTTTGCCATTGTTGGTCTGGACGTTTTGTATGACGGATCGAGCAGCGTTGTTCAGGCGTTTTTGGAACATTTCGGCATCCCTTTCGTGACAACGTACAAAGCCAAAGGCGTGGTGCCTGAGGATCATCCCCTGTGTCTTGGCGGGGCCGGGTTGTCACCTTTGGCGGATCAACATCTTGTCCCCTTGGTGGAGCAGGCCGATCTGGTTCTTTGTCTTGGTTATGATCCAATCGAAATGCGCCCCGGCTGGCGTGAAATCTGGGATCCTGAAGAAACGCGCGTGATCGATATTTCTGCGGTGGTGAACGATCACTACATGCATCAGGCAGGATTGAATCTGGTGGCTGACACCGGCGCAACCCTTGAAGCAATTGCCAAAGGAAATCCTGCCCGGGCGACTTGGCCCAATAGTGAACCCGATCAGGTCAAAACCGCATTGGCTCGGGCTTTCCCGACGGATGATGAATGGGGGCCTGCCGCAGTTATTGCGGAAACACGGGCCGCTCTGCCTGCTGAAACGCTTGCAACGGCCGACAGCGGCGCGCACCGCATCCTGCTGAGCCAGATGTGGAACTGTAACGAGGCGCGCGGCCTGATCCAATCGTCTGCATTGTGCACCATGGGCTGTGCAGTGCCCATGGCGATCGGCCTGAAACTGGTTGAGCCCCAGCGCCCGGTCATCAGTTTCTCCGGCGATGCCGGGTTCCTTATGGTCGCCGGAGAGCTATCGACAGCGTCTGAGATGGGTGGCAACCCGATCTTTCTGGTCTTTGTCGACGCAAGCCTCGCGCTTATCGAGCTGAAGCAGCGCCAAAGGCAGATGGGCAATCGCGGTGTCGATTTTGATCGTCATGACTTTGCCGCCCTAGGTCGCGCGCTTGGCGGCTACGGTCACACCGTGCACAACCGACAGGAACTGCGGGCCGCACTGGACGCAGCCCAGGCAGCCGACCGCTTTACCGTCATTGCCGCAGAAATCGACCGAGGAGGTTACGATGGCCGCATCTGATGGGCCACTGAAGGGCGTCAAGGTTCTGGATCTCTCTCGCATTTTGGCCGGACCGACTTGCACGCAATTGTTGGGCGATCTGGGCGCCAGCGTCATCAAGATCGAAAACCCGGCCACAGGCGGCGATGATACCCGTCAATGGGGCCCGCCTTACGTTGAAGACTCCGATGGCAACCGCTCGGATCTGAGCGCGTATTTCATGTCAGCCAACCGCAACAAGAAATCCGCGGCCATCGACATAACCACGCCCGAGGGACAGGTTGAAATCAAGCGATTGGCGTCCCATGCAGATATCCTGATCGAAAACTTCAAACCCGGCGGGTTGGCTAAATACGGGCTGGATTACAAAAGCTTGGCGGATGATCTTCCCGGCCTCGTTTACTGTTCAATCTCGGGCTACGGTCAGACCGGCCCCAATGCCAGCAAACCCGGCTATGACCTGATGGCGCAGGGGTATGGTGGGATCATGTCCCTGACCGGCGATCCGGATGGCGCGCCGATGAAAGTGGGTGTTGGCATCGCGGATGTGATGTGCGGCATGTACGCCGCCGTTGGCATTCTAGCCGCCCTGCGCCACCGCGATCTGACCGGCGAGGGTCAACAGATCGATCTGGCTTTGGTCGATACGCAAGTGGCCTGGCTAATAAACGAAGGCGTGAACTACTTGACCTCAGGCTCTGTCCCCGAACGTCGCGGAAATGGGCATCCCAATATCGTGCCCTATGAGGTCTATGAAACGGCCGATGGCCACGTCATTCTGGCGGTTGGAAATGACAGCCAATTTAAACGGTTCTGCGCGTTTATTGAACAAGACACGCTTGCGGATGATCCACGCTTTGCCACCAATCCCGCACGACTGGATAACAGGGACGCATTGAACGCAGTTTTGCGCCCTGCCCTGAAAAACCACAGTACGACCACCGTTATTTCAGAGCTCGAATCACGGAAGGTACCTGTCGGACCAGTACAGACGCTTGATCAGGTTTTCTCAACAGAGCAGGTCACGGCCCGAAAGATGCAATTCGCCATGCAGGCCCAACCAGGCGAAGTCCAATTGATTGGGAATCCCCTGAATCTGTCGCGCACGCCCGTAACATACCGTGATGCTCCGCCTGTTTTTGGGGCGGACACAGATCGTGTTCTAAGCGCCGAAAACCCGTTCGAGGATTGAAACACTTGCCTCTTTAGGCGGCAACTTGCTGAAACATGCCGTTGAATCGGCGGTTTTTTTCGTTTTTTGCACACACGGGTTTTCACCAATTCGAGAGCAGGGTCGATACTGTTACGAGCCGCCTGCACACTCTGTTACATCGAACAATGACAAATGTCGCAATCAGATTGGACCCAAGTATGAAACAAGACGTTTTTGGACAAATGAACACCCTGACCCAGACGGCAAGTGTCGACGCCTGGAATGGTGTTCTGCTGGGGTTCATGGCGCATGCTGCGGTCACGCCGCAGCACTTGGGAAAAGTACTGGAACTGGAACCTGATTTCGCGCTGGGTCACGCGATCAAGGGCTTGTTCATGGTTCTGCTGGGCCGACGCGAGATGTTGCCGGTTGCTAGTGAAGCACTGGCGGCGGCCAATACAGCAATGCAGCGACAGCCAGTTTCGGCGCGTGAAAAGCTGTATGTCCAAGCGTTAGAGCTGTATCTGGCCGACCTGCCTACACAAGCTGTGCAGAAATTCGAAGAGATTTTGCGTACCCATCCCGACGATACGCTGGCCATGAAGCTCAGCCATGCGACACGGTTCGTACTTGGCGATTCCGAGGGTATGCGCCGCTCGATCGAGCGCGTCATGCCCGCTTATGAGCCCGACCATGCCGGGCGTGGGTATCTGCTTGGCTGTCATTCCTTCGCGCTGGAAGAAACCGGTGCCTACGAAAAAGCCGAGATCGCAGGTCGTCAAGCTCTTTGGATGGTGTCTGACGATGCTTGGGGACTCCACGCGGTTGCACATGTCCATGAAATGACCGGAAACGCGAAGCTGGGCCTCGATTGGCTGGCCGGACGCGAGGACGCATGGGCGCATTGCAACAACTTTCGCTATCACGTCTGGTGGCATAAGGCTTTGATGCATCTGGATCTTGGTCAGGTCGACAACGTGATAGAGCTGTATGACGAACATATCCGCCGGGATAAGACTGACGATTATCGGGACATTTCAAACGCCACATCGTTGCTCTCACGCCTGGAATTGGAAGGCGTGGATGTCGGCAATAGATGGGAAGAACTGGCCGATCTGAGTGCGGCACGGACCGAAGACGGGTGTCTGATTTTTGCAGACCTGCACTATTTGCTGGCTTTGACCGGCGACAACCGGTCCGAGGCCACTGGCAAAATGCTGCAACGTATTCAGAAAGACGCCAGGCGTAATCATGGGGATACACCTATCCGTATGTCCGATCCCGGTGTCGCAGCGGCCAAAGGTTTAGAGGCGTTTGGCGACGGCCAATATGGCGCCGCCTTCGACTTTTTGTCGAACGCCCGAGGATCGATGCAATTGGCCGGTGGCAGCCACGCCCAACGCGATGTATTCGAACGCATAACCATCGATTCGGGCCTGCGCGCAGGTCGTCTGGAGGCGGTGGAACGTATCCTGGATGACCGCCGCGCCAAACGCGCTGGTGGCGAAGACAATTACGCACTTGCGCGCCGCGCCCTGATCGACGCGGCTCGCGACAGCGATGACGCACATAGCGTCCCCGCAGAATAACAAAAAGACCAAGAAGGACAGAAACCGTATGGCGACTGTATCGCCCGCTTCTGATTTTGCTCCGGTTACGGCGTCGGCCGTGGCCCCGACCGCCCGTGTGCGCGATCCGCGCCTGGATTTCTATCGCGGCATCGCGATGTTCATCATCCTGATCGCTCATATCCCGAATGACCCCTGGGCCAAGTGGATTCCCGCCCGGTTTGGCTTTTCCGACGCGACCGAGATCTTTGTGTTCTGCTCGGGCATGGCCTCGGCGATCGCTTTTGGCGGTGCATTCCTGCGCAAGGGGTGGTTGCTGGGCACAGCCCGCGTCGCGTTCCGCATTTGGCAGGTCTACTGGGCGCATGTCTGCCTGTTTTTCTTTGTCGCCATGAGCATGGCTGCGCTGGACAATTCCGGCCTGTTTGAAAAAAGTTATGTCTCATCCCTGAACCTGCAGCATTTCTTCAATGATCCGCTGCCTCAGATGGTCGGCATTTTTACCCTGACTTACGTGCCGAACTATTTTGACATTCTGCCGATGTATCTTGTGGTCCTGGCGATGATGCCGTTGTTCATGGCGTTATCACGAGTTGGGTTTTGGGCTGTTGCCGCAACCTCGGTTGCGATCTGGCTGGTCGCTCAAACAGGTATTCTGGCCCTTCCGGCCGAGCCTTGGTCTGACCGGCAATGGTTTTTCAACCCGTTTGGCTGGCAATTGCTGTTTTTCACCGGTTTCGCCTTCATGCGTGGCTGGATCCCTGCCCCGCCCGTCTCAAAATCCCTGATCTGGGCAGCAGCGCTGTTTCTGATCCTGTCGGCGCCATTCGGATCGTGGAAAGTCTTCTTGTGGGTCCAATCTGCTGCACCGGGTCTGGCTGAACAAATCCGTGACATCTGGCTACTGACCAAGGAATTCCGTGGAAAGACTGAGTTCGGCTTGTTCCGCTACCTGCACTTCTTGTCGCTGGCCTATCTGGGTTGGGTGATAGCGGGTGAACACGGCCACCGCCTGATTGCATCTGGTGATAGTGTCGGCGCGCGCGCTTGGCAGGTGGTGCTGAAACTGATCACCAAGGTGGGTCAACAATCGCTGGCGGTGTTTGTGTTCTCGATGGCCGCCGCTCGGCTGATTGGCGTCGCTCTGGATCAAACTGGGCGAGATTTTGCCAGCGTGTTCGTCGCTAACATGATTGGCTTTGCCATGATCATTGGCGTGGCCTATTTGGCCGCGTGGTTTAAGTCACAGCCTTGGAAATCGAAGAAATGAATTTAACTCGTCGCGCTTTTTTGGCTTCAACTTCCGCGCTGTTTCTGGCGCCCGCGACCTTTGCATCGGGCGGAGAGGTGCCGTTTGACCGCAATGACGTCATTGCACTGGCTCGCGATCTGGCCAGTCGTCCCTTTGCCGAACGCGAAATGGTTCCACAGGAATGGCAGGATCTGACGTATCCACAATACAGGTCAATCCGTTTCCGGCTGGATCGTGCGCTTTGGTTTGAAACCGAAACGCCGTTCAACATCGATTTCTTCACACCCGGTCTCTACTTCCCGCGGACCGTTCAGGTATCGACCGTCGAAAACGGTATGACCAAACCTGTCGCCTTTGATCTGGAGATGTTCGATAAATCCGACGAAGTGCCGCAGCTTCCCGTGGATGAGACGCTTGGATTCTCAGGCTTACGCCTGCGGACGGAAATGCACCGTCCCGGCAAAACGGATGAGTTCTGTGTGTTCCAAGGTGCAAGCTATTTCCGTGCAATTGGCCTGCACGAGGTTTATGGCCTGTCGGCCCGTGGGCTCGCCCTGAAAACCGGCGATCCGGATGGTGAGGAATTTCCCGAATTCATCCGCTTCTGGTTAGAACGTCCTGAGCCCGGCCAGCGCAATATGGTTGTGCACGCCCTTATGGACAGCCCCAGTGTGACCGGCGCCTATCGGTTTAACGTCACCGCTGGTGCAGATTGTACGATGGAGATCGAAGCAACCCTGTTCCCTCGTGTTGAACTGGATCACGTGGGAATCGCGCCGGGGACTTCGATGTTCCTGTTCGATCAGACCAATCACGGTCGGTTCGACGATTTCAGGCCGGCGGTGCATGACAGTGACGGGCTGCTGATCCGCAATGGAGCAGGTGAAGTCATCTGGCGCCCGTTGGCAAACCCGACCCGTCTGCAGGTCTCCTCTTTCGTCGACACCAACCCGCAAGGCTTTGGTCTGATGCAGCGCAAGCGCGCGTTTTCCGATTACGCCGATCTCGAAGCCCAATATCACAAACGGCCCAGTCTGTGGGTCGAGCCGCAAGGCGATTGGGGCAAAGGCACAGTTACGCTGGTGGAAATCCCGGCTGACCAGGAGATCTATGACAACATCGTTGCCTATTGGCGTCCGGCCGAGCCCTATGTGCCCGGTCAGCAAGTGGACCTATCCTACAGCCTGATTTGGGGTGAAGAACCGCAGCGCACGCCGATGCCCCGCGTGATCAATACCGCCATGGGCGAAAACACCTTTGGTGAAGGGCGTCTGGCCGTTATCGATTTCGAGGCCAGTGAACTGTTTGAAGACCCCGAAGCGCTCAATATCTATGTGCAATCACCGCATGTGGAAACCTCGGAAGGCGTCTTGCAGCGGAACCCCGACACTGGTGGCCTACGACTGGCCTTCTCGTTCGAGCCCGGCGATCGCGACCACGTCGAATTGCGCGCCCAACTAAGACTTGGCAAACAAGCCGCGTCAGAAGTCTGGTTGTACAGATGGACGACATGAGCCACGACCTGCATATCATGCCGTCACAGGCTCCTTTGGCGATGCCCGCGCAAGATTTTCGCGCCGGGTTCCGGGATGCCGAAGTGCCGTCGCGCACCGGTCGGCACTCAGCCGGGTTCTGGAGGGCATTGGCGTTTTCACCGGCAATGGCTGCGACGCTCGGTTTGTTCTGGGTCATGACCGATTGGTTCGGCGCCGAGGGCATCAATCTGATCGAAGCAGTCCTTCTGGCGCTGATCTCTTTTAATTTCTTCTGGATCTCGTTCACGGTCTGCACCGTATTGCTGGGCATGGTCTCGTTGTCTCGTCAGGAGCGCCCGGCCCGTCAGGGACGTCCACATGCCTTGCGCGTGGCCCTGCTGATGCCGGTCTACAACGAGGTCCCATGGATCGTGCTTGGCAACGCCAGAACCATGCTGGAGGAGTTGCAGGCCCGAGGTGGGCAGCATCACTATGCCATGTTTGTCCTTTCGGACACACGTGATCCTGAGATTGCCGCGCAGGAGCAAGCCAGCATCGAGGCGCTGCGCACAACGTTGGCCCCGGGATTGGAATTGTACTACCGCCGCCGCGAACAAAACACAGACCGTAAAGTCGGCAATATCGCCGACTGGGTCAGCCGCTGGGGCTCGGACTGGGATGCAATGCTGGTGTTGGATGCCGACAGCCTGATGACCGGCCGCGCCATTGCCCGCCTGACCGACTCGCTGGCACGTGATCCTGGTGCAGGCCTGATCCAGAGCTACCCACAACTGATCGGCGCGCAGTCGGTTTTCGCCCGCATGCAGCAATTCGCCAACGGCGTTTACGGCATCGCCTTTGCCGAAGGTCTGGCCCGCTGGTGCGGCCAGGAAGGCAATTATTGGGGTCATAACGCCATCATCCGAACCAAAGCCTTCGCAACATGTGCGGGGCTGCCCAAACTCCGGTCCCTCAACGGGCAGGAAGAACTGATCATGAGCCATGACTTTGTCGAGGCCGGTCTGCTCCGCCGTGCCGGATGGGGTGTGCGTTTTCTGCCGCGTATTCGTGGATCGTACGAAGAGACACCTCCAACCCTCATTGATCATGCCATGCGAGATCGGCGTTGGTGTCAGGGCAACCTGCAGCATTTGAAACTGCTCGGGTCGCGCGGCTTCCGCTCGGTGTCACGTTTTCACATGTTCCACGGAGCCGTTGGATATCTGATGTCGCCCCTGTGGTTTGCGCTGCTGGTGATGTGGGCATTGATCGGTCAGGGCGAAGACGCCTCGGTCCTGCATTATTTCAGCCCTGACAACCCGATGTTCCCGCAATGGCCAGAAATGACCGAAACGCGGCATGTCTTGATCATTCTAGTCATGTACGCGATGCTGCTTGCCCCCAAAGTGCTGGGGGTCGCGGCCCTGCCCCTCAGCGGCGTGCGCTATTCCGACTTTGGTGGAAAGCGTCGGTTCTTCACCTCGTTTCTGGCCGAAGTGATCCTGTCGGTGCTTTATGCGCCGATCCTGATGGTGCAGCAGATGATTGCCGTCTTTCGGACTGTGCTTGGCATTCAAAAAGGCTGGAAACCGCAGGAACGGGATGGCGGCAGCTATAGCCTGCGGACATTGATCCTGTGCCATGCCCTGGAAACGATCATCGGTGTTGCACTTAGCGCCGGTATCCTGGCGGGTCTGGTCTCGTTCTGGTTGGCCCCAATTGCGATCAGCCTTGCGCTGGCAATACCATTGTCAGCGCTAAGCGGTGTGTCCGTCGGTGCGGCCCGGCATATGGTCGGAATGCGCGAGGATTTTAACGAACCCGCCATCACCCGTTCAGCCCGCCATCACCGGACGGAACTGAAACGTTTGCTGGATGGTAAAGGTGTCATGACACCGGCGGAGTAATTAACCGCCCGGCAGCCCTTCATACCAGTCGACCATCATATCTGCCCAGCCATTGGGCACGGTATGACCGCCCGGGAACAAAGCGAATTCAAGAGCACCGCCATCAGCGCATGTCCACCTGCGGCGCATAAATTGATCGGTTGTCCCAAAACCATCAGGCTTGGTGTCAACGCAATCATTGGCTTCGCGCCAAATTTCCAAACCAGCAAAGATATCTCCTTGATGGTAGCGGCCGCCGCCCAGAAGCCGCCCTTCCAGCGGGACTACGTTATCGACCCAGCCATGAGTGTGAAACAACCGCACGGGTCCGCCGCAGGTTTCAGGATGCGGCCGCCAGAAACCGCCTGACACCGGCACATAGGCCGAAAAGGTTTCGGGCGCTGCGCACGCCAGGTAGTTCACCATAAACGCTCCGGCCGAAAAACCGCCAAGAACCACACGGTCGCCATCTATGCCAAACCGGTCCGTCGCGTCCTGAACGGCCTCGGTCAAAAACACTTTTTCGTCGCGGTCGCCAAACCCATCGTAAAAGTTCCAGCTTTGGCGGCCATTTCGAACGGCCCCTTCCGGCGCCATCACTGCGTATCCCCGGGCCAGCAACGGTTCGACCATGCTCCGGTTCTTCATCGTGCCGGACCCGCTCCCACCGTAGCCATGCAGAAATATCACCAATGGCGGGTTTTCGCTGTCCGGTAATTCGATGTGGTAGCTACCAGATGAAATGTCACAGGTGCCTTCGTCCGCGCCACACGCAGCCACAGCCGCCTGCCCGGAAAAAGCAAAACACAAAGCCATCAAGTGTTTCGCGCGCATTATGTGTCCTCTTTGTAACTTTTGACTGGAAGCCCAACACGCATCCAGCCCGGGCCTGCGGCCGAACCCAACATGCCTTCGGGTACGTCTATGATGTTTGTGAACCCTGCCACGGTCAGCTGGTTGCTTAACCGCGCCGACCGCACGCCTCGTGCACAAATCAGTGCCACGGGGGTTTCAGGGTTGCCGTCGGTAAGACGCTCAAGCGCTTGGACAAAGTCCTCGCGTCGCATATCCAAAGGGTGCGCACCGTCACCCACTCCGGTCGCCTGCCATTCCCGCGGGGTGCGGATGTCCACCAATAAAATATCACCGGATTGGGCTTGCTTGTAGGCTTCGGCCACATCCAACTGACCACCCGCATAATCTTGCGGGATCAAGCGGTACTCCCGGATCGCGAAACCGGTCGCAATGGCGGCTGCACCACCAAGCAAAACCCACCTGCGGGTCCGGTTCACCTTGTCCGACATGTCATCTTCCTCTGATCTGCCGCGCCGGTTCTACCACAGGCCGAGAGTCATTTCTGCTCTGAATTCTGACCCTCGGATCAAGTTCGC
Organism: uncultured Ruegeria sp.; assembly: GCF_947489545.1. Classification (NCBI taxonomy): domain Bacteria; kingdom Pseudomonadati; phylum Pseudomonadota; class Alphaproteobacteria; order Rhodobacterales; family Roseobacteraceae; genus Ruegeria; species uncultured Ruegeria sp. Next base: position 408,285 of record NZ_CANLDZ010000002.1, read on the forward strand.
GTCATTATTACGCAGGGCAAACCCGATCCAGAGATTGCCCTAGAACTCTGTGAAAAACTTGCAATATCTGGACAGTCAATAAATTATCCTTAGAAAACCAACAACACATAGACCGCCCAGACCGGAGTATCGCACTTGTCCCTATTCCTCATCGCGGCCCTTCCCTTTCTCGGAGCTGTTTTCCCAGCCCTCCTGATCCGGGCGGGACGAAACGCAGCAGCCTCGGCCGCAGGGTTGACCACCTTCTTGGCGCTTATGGGTTTGTTGATCCATAGCCCGGCGGTTTTACGAGGCGAGGTGATCACCGCTCGGTTCGACTGGATGCCAGGGCTGGGGCTGAATGCGAACTTCATGCTGGACGGACTTGGGTTCCTGTTCGCCTTGCTGATCCTTGGCATCGGATTGCTGATCATTCTCTATGCCCGATTCTATTTGTCGCGCGAAGATCCGATGGGGCAGTTCTATACCTATCTGCTGCTGTTTCAGGGTGCGATGGTTGGGATCGTTCTGTCCGACAACATATTGCTTTTGCTTATCTTTTGGGAACTCACGTCGCTGAGTTCCTTCCTGTTGATTGGCTATTGGAAACACCTGCCCGAAGGGCGGCAAGGTGCACGGATGGCGCTTGCGGTGACGGGCGGTGGCGGCTTGGCGATGATCGCCGGGATGCTGATCCTGGGTAACATTGTTGGGTCCTACGACCTTAGCGTCATTTTACAGAACAAAGAGCTGATCCAGTCATCGCCCCACTACATGCCTGCATTGATCCTGATCCTGCTAGGCTGTTTCACCAAATCCGCGCAGTTCCCCTTTCATTTCTGGCTGCCACACGCGATGGCAGCTCCAACCCCAGTTTCGGCCTATCTGCACTCGGCAACGATGGTGAAGGCAGGACTGTTCCTGATGGCTCGCATGTGGCCGGTCCTGGCTGGAACGGATGCGTGGTTTTACATCGTCGCAACAACGGGGCTGGTGACGATGTTGCTTGGTGCGGTGATTGCACTGTTCAAAGATGACCTAAAAGCGCTTCTGGCCTTCTCGACGGTGTCGCACCTTGGGTTGGTGACCATGCTTTTGGGCTTTGGCACCAAGTTTGCGGCCGTTGCCGCTATGTTCCACATCATCAACCACGCAACCTTCAAAGCTGCGCTGTTCATGACAGCGGGGATCGTGGACCACGAAACGGGCACGCGAGACGTAAAGCGGTTGGGTGGGTTGCGTCACTTGATGCCGATCACCTTTACCATTGGCACAATTGCAGCATTGTCGATGGCGGGTCTGCCACCTCTAAACGGTTTCCTGTCAAAGGAAATGATGCTGGAGGAAACCGTTCATACCACTTGGTTGAATTCACATTATCTGGTGCCAAGTTTAGCAGTTCTGGCTGCGGTGTTTTCAGCCGCGTATTCCTTCCGCTTTGTAAGCCACGTGTTCCTTGGGCCTCAGCGTGATGACTATCCGGCAAAGCCGCATGACCCGCCCGTTGGCTTGTGGCTGGCACCGGCCTTTCTTGTCATATTGGTCATGCTTATTGGTCTCTACTCAGCCGCAATCGTCGGCCCATTGGTTGCCGTTGTCTCAAGCGCGGTTATTGGCGGTGAAAAGCTGCCGTATTACTCGCTGAAACTGTGGCATGGCTTCACCCCAGCCCTGTACATGTCGGTCGTTGCTACGCTGGGTGGTTTGTTCCTGCTTGCCCTGCATCGACGCGGTGAGCAGATCTGGAACGCCCTGCCGCGCCCCGAAGCAAAAGTTATCTTTGAGGCGATTATCGACGCATTCACCAGACTCAGCCGTCTGATAACCGACGAGTTGCACAACGGTGTTCTCAGCCGATATGCGGTCATCTTTGTCACCTTCACTGTTGGGTTGGGCTACTACGCGTATTCGACTGGAACAATTGGGATCGAAACACGCGTCCCGCTACCAGCCCAAATTATCCCGATCATCGGATGGATCTGTCTGGTCGGCGCGACGCTTGGGATCATGTGGTTCCACCGCAACCGCTTGTTATCCCTGGTTCTGATCGGTGTTGTCGGCCTGATCGTATCCATTGCCTTCAACTACCTTTCCGCGCCGGATTTGGCACTAACACAGATTTCGGTCGAAGTGGTTACCATGATCCTTCTCTTGTTGTCGCTGAACTTTTTGCCAACCGAAACTCCGTGGGACAGCGCCCCTGCAAGACGCTGGCGTGATGCCGCAATTTCAGTTGTTGCCGGGATCGGGTCAGGCGCATTGATCTATGCGATCATGATGCGCGACTTCGCATTTCCAACGATCTCGGATTTCCACCTGGCAAACTCGTACAAAGGCGGCGGCGGCACCAATGTGGTTAACGTGATCCTGGTGGACTTCCGGGGGTTTGATACCTTTGGCGAAATCATCGTTCTGGGTATCGCAGCGCTGATCATCTACGCCCTGACGGAATCTGTGCTGAGCACCAATGTGCGTGGCTATCTGCTGAACCGCAAACCTCATTGGCCACAATCGGGCGACGCGCATCCGCTGATGATGGTTGTGGTAACGCGCGTGATGATGCCGATCGCGCTGATGGTTGGGGCCTACATCTTCTTCCGTGGACACAACCAACCCGGCGGCGGCTTTATTGCCGGGCTGATCGTCGCCATAGCCTATCTGATGCAATACATGGCCAGCGGCTATACCTGGGCCATCGAACGCCAAAGGTTCTATTACCATGGGACAATCGGCTGGGGTGTCCTGATCGCGGCCGCGACGGGTTTGGGCGCGTGGTTCAACGAACGCCCCTTCCTGACCAGCGATTTCGGCTACATCAACTGGCCACCACTGGAAGAATTCGAGTGGGCCACCGCCATGTTGTTCGACACCGGCGTGTTTCTGGCGGTTCTGGGTGCCGTCATGCTGGCGCTGGACAGCTTGTCCAGGTTTGCATGGCAGCCCGGCATGGCACAGGAATTCCCGATGGACATCAATCCGTTGCGGGATGATCCGCCGGACGAAGAAGAGAAGGAGCAGGTCTGATGGAAGCGCTTGTAGCCTCTGCCGTAGGCGTTCTGACCGCTGCCGGGATTTTCCTGATCCTGCGCCGTCGAACATTTCCAGTCATTTTAGGCCTGTCGTTGATCACCTATGCGGTGAACGTCTTTCTATTCGCGACCGGTCGGCTGGCGCTGAATGCGCCCGCAGTTCTGAACAAATATGAAGAGGTTCCTTACACCGATCCGCTGCCTCAGGCGCTTGTGCTGACGGCCATTGTGATCTCATTCGGGATGACCGCGGTGATCGTAATGATCGCGCTCAGCGCCTATCTGTCCTCGAAGGATGACCATATCGACATGACCGCGCAGGACTGCGTTGACGCGCCGGGAGAAGACGCATGAACCACTGGATCGTTGCGCCGATCGTCCTACCCGCGATCCTTGCACCGTTTATCATCATGGTCTTGCGATATCATCTGGACCTGCAACGCATCTTCTCAGTCGCCGGTGTGGTCGCACTGCTGGGCATTGCGCTGACGATCACGGCGCAAGCTTCTGGCGGGGACATCCAGGTCTATGAATTGGGCGACTGGCCCGCCCCGTTTGGCATTGTCATGGTACTGGACAGGATGTCGGCCATGATGGTGTTGCTAACGGCACTCCTGGCATTGCCAATAGTACTTTATGCGATTGGGTCCGGCTGGGATCAGCGCGGCAACCATTTCCACGCGCTGTTTCATTTCCAGTTAATGGGCGTCTGCGGAGCGTTTCTGACCGGGGACGCGTTCAACCTGTTTGTGTTCTTCGAAGTTCTGCTGATCGCATCTTATGGACTTATGACCCACGGCGGCGGGTCGGTGCGTTTGAAGGCGGGCGTTCAATATGTCGCTTACAACCTGCTGGGTTCAACCTTGTTTCTGTTCGCCTTGGGAACGCTCTATGGTGTGACGGGCACCTTGAATATGGCCGACATCGCCGTGCGTGTGGCAGAGTTACCACCCGAAGATACCGCCCTTCTGCGAGTTGGTGCCGTGCTGTTGCTGCTGGTTTTCTGTATCAAGGCCGCTGTTCTACCACTGCATTTCTGGTTGCCTGCAAGCTATGCCAACGCGCCTTTACCTGTGGCGGCGCTGTTTGCGATTATGACCAAGGTCGGGGCCTATTCGATCTTGCGTATGTACACGCTGGCTTTCGGACCCGAGGTCGAAGCGACGCAAGGGTTGGTCGGCGATTGGCTGCAACCGGCTGCCGTTTTGACGCTTGCGGTTGGGGCTATTGGTATCCTTGGTGCGCAGCACATTGCCCGCATGGTGGCGTTCTGTGCCATCGCCTCAATGGGCACGCTACTGATCGCAATATCGTTGTTCACGCCCGAAGCAACTGCGGCCGCACTGTACTACATCTTCCACTCGACGTTGGCGACAGCGTTGCTGTTCCTGGTTGCTGATCTGGTGATGGAACGCCGCGGCGGTACAATTACACCCAAGCCACCGATGCCGCAAAGCGGACTGGTCGCAGCTCTGTTCTTTGTTGGCGCAATCGCGATAGCAGGGATGCCGCCGTTGTCGGGCTTTGTTGGTAAACTGCTTGTTTTGGACGCCGCACGCGATGCATCAAACGCCAACGCCGTTTGGTTTGTGATCCTGGTCGGATCCTTCGTGACCATCGTTGGATTGGCACGTGCCGGTTCGCTGATCTTTTGGAAGAGCCACGATGTCGAATATGCGGGGGAAGACGCACCAGAGGAGGAGGAAACGGATGAGCGATCTGCCCCCGAACCGCAACCCGGCCTGGCCTTTACGGCGGTCTTCGGTGCGGTTGCGGGTCTGATCCTGCTAACCCTGTTTGCCGGGCCCGCTTTGGAGTACACAAGCAAGACAGCAGAGCAATTGTTCACGCCCGAGCGTTACATCTCGGCCGTATTGGGAGGTGAAGAGTAATGAGACTACTGCGCCGTATTTTCCCGCACCCCCAACTGACGATTCTACTGACGCTTGTCTGGTTGTTTCTGGCAAACGCGCCGTCGCTGAACTCGCTGGTCTTTGGCTTGATTTTGGGAATAATTATCCCCTTCGTAACCCAGCCCTACTGGCCAGACCGTCCCAAACTACGCAACTGGCCGATGGTGATCGAATACATGCTGGTCGTGCTGTGGGATATCGTTGTTGCCAATGTCACGGTCGCAAAGATCATCCTGTTCAAGCGTGACGCCGACCGGCAGCCGAACTGGGTATGTATCCCCCTGGAATTGCGCACGCCCGAAGCGATCACCGTTCTGGCTGGCACCATCACGATGACACCTGGCACGGTCAGTTGTGATCTGTCGGCGCAAGGACATAACCTGCTTGTCCACTGTCTTGACACCTCAGACCCGGACGCCGTGCGGGATCAGATCAAGCAACGCTATGAACGTCGTCTGAAGGAGATTTTCGAATGATGGGTTTTGCCATCCACTTTGCGTTTGCCTGTTTTGGGGCAGCAATCATCATGTGTCTCTGGCGGATCATCACGGCCGAAGGGGTTGGTACCCGAGTTCTGGCGCTGGACACGATGGTGATCAACACGATTGCCCTGATGATCCTGTACGGCCTGTTCAAAGGCACCGAAATCTTTTTTGAGGCTGCCATGATTATTGCCATGCTGGGTTTTGTCTCAACCGTCGCCTATGCCCGCTTTATGCTGCGCGGCAACATTATCGAGTGAGGGTTTGATGGAATTTATCTTCGAACTTCTGATCGCATTCTTCCTTATGGTATCGGGCATATTCGGTTTTGTCGGCTCGTTTGGCATGATCAAGCTGAAGGATCCGATGTCTCGCCTGCATGCTCCGACCAAGGCGACAACCCTCGGTGTGGGCGGCGTTCTTTTGGCCTCGATCTGCCATTCCGTCCTGATCGAAGGGCATCTGTCGCTGCACGAGCTGCTGATCACCTTGTTTTTGTTCCTCACCGCCCCGATCACGGCCCTGTTCATTGCCAAATGGCACATTCACCGTCATGAAAAGCCCGAGGACCTGCCGGATGCGGGCGAGGATGAGCTTTGGGCCACCCACGCGGTCGAGCAGGTCGAAGACGTCCCCGACCACAGCACGAACTGAGACAAATGCACACTCCTCCGCTGCCCCTGACCCGTGATCTGGTTCTGATTGGCGGAGGACACACGCACGCGCTGGTGTTGCGAAAGTGGGGCATGAACCCCCTGCCCGGTGCCCGCTTAACCTTGATCAATCCCGGACCCACCGCGCCGTATTCGGGCATGTTGCCAGGGTTTGTCGCCGGTCACTATGAGCGTTCGGAACTGGATATCGATCTGGTCAGACTGGCGCGGTTTGCCGGGGCCGGAGTGGTCTTAGGGGCTGTGAACAGGATCGACACCCAAAAGCGAGAAATTCACGTGCCCGGGCGTCCCCCGGTGGCGTTCGATGTCGCATCCGTCAATGTTGGCATTACATCAAAAATGCCTTCGTTGACAGGCTTTGCCGACCATGCTGTGCCCGCCAAGCCTTTGGGTCGGTTGGCTGCGTGTTGGGCCGCGTATCTGGAAGGTAGCGGATCGGCCGCGATTGTGGTTATCGGCGGCGGCGTTGCGGGCGTTGAACTGGCCATGGCAATGGCACATGCGCTAAAGGCCAAAGGACGAGCGTCGCAAGTCACGCTGATCGACAATGCATCGGTCCTCACCGCGACAAATCCGAAAGCGGCGGCAACAATCCGGAACGCAATGACCGATCTTGGTGTTGATGTGATAGAGCACACCTCGATCGCGCGCATAGCCAAAGATCATGTGGAGCTGGAAGACGGTCGCCAAATCCCTGCAACATTTGTCACCGGCGCAGCCGGGGCCCGCCCCTATGACTGGATCGCAAACACCGGCCTGGACTTGCAGAACGGGTACATTCAAGTGAACGGGCATTTGCAATCCAGTGATCCGGCGGTTTTTGCCGCTGGCGATTGCGTGCATCTCACGGAAAACCCACGTCCCAAAGCTGGCGTATACGCGGTGCGCGAGGCGCCGATCCTTTTCAACAATCTGCGGGCCGCTCTGGGCGCTGGTAGAATGAAACGGTATGCCCCTCAGAAAGATTACCTTAAACTGATCTCACTGGGTCGAAAATCCGCGCTGGCCGAACGTCTTGGAACATCTTTCAGCGGCCCATTAATGTGGACATGGAAGAACCACATCGATCAGAGCTTCATGAACAAGTTTCGCGATTTGCCGCAAATGCGACCGTCGCTCCTGCCCCGCGATCATGCGTCCGGCCTGCGCGAGACCTTGGGTGACAAACCCATGTGCGGAGGGTGCGGCGCTAAAGTCGGGCGCGGTGCTCTGCGGTCTGCTCTGCAAGCATTATCCCCACCTGAGCGATCCGATGTCATCTCGCTGCCCGGCGATGACGCCGCAGTGCTGCTAACCGGCGGCACGCGGCAGGTTATGACCTCGGACCACCTGCGCGCCTCCACACTGAATCCGGCCCTGATGACTCGCATCGCAGCCGTGCACGCCTTGGGGGATGTCTGGGCCATGGGGGCCGCGCCACAAGCAGCTACCGCGACAGTCATTCTGCCTCGGATGTCAGCCGAGTTGCAGCATCGCACCATGTCCGAGATCATGACAATTGCCAATGATGTGATGCGGGCAGCCGGTGCCGAAATCGTGGGTGGCCACAGCTCGATGGGTGATGAAATGACCATCGGGTTTACCTTAACCGGCCTGTGCGAAAACGATCCGATCACGTTGGCGGGCGGTCGTCCGGGTGATGCCCTGATCCTGACCAAACCCTTAGGCAGCGGTGTGTTAATGGCGGCAGAGATGGCCGGCAAAGCAGACGGAGCCTCGGTCACGGCCGCATTCCAGCATATGACACAGCCGCAGAGCGCGGCAGCCAGCATCCTGTCGGACGCACACGCCATGACGGATGTGACCGGGTTTGGTCTGGCCGGTCACCTGCAAGGCATTTGCGAGGCCTCTGATTGTGGCGCAACGCTCGATCTGTTCAGCGTCCCGGTGATGCAAGGCGCGCAAGATCTGAGCGATCAGGGCATTCGGTCGACGATCTTTGCCGACAACAGGTCCATCGCAATGGAATTGCCGTCCGATGGCAAGGCTGCGCTTTTGTTTGATCCGCAAACTGCTGGAGGTCTGCTAGCGGCTGTTGCGGCAGATGGTGCTGAAACCGTTCTGCGGGATCTGCGCGACGCGGGCTACCCGGCCTCGATCATTGGGCAGTTGACAGAAACACCGGGGCTGCGTTTTCAGAGCTGAGTCAGCAGCGTTTCAATCCGTGCTGCAGCGTCTGCCAGCCCCGGGTCATCCAAAGTTGTAAGATGGACCTGAGCAAGCACGTTTGCGTCGCGGGCCCGCCGAGACTTCAAATAAGACGGGTCGTAGTGGCTCTCCATCAATGCTCGGGTGAGCTCCCGTTTTTCGCCTTCCTCGATCAATTGCAGCCAACCGTTCACAACCTCATTCCCGCGATGAAAGCGCAGTGGCAACAGCCGATCTCGCAGGCCCTTGGCGTCAGAAAGGATGTCATCATAGGCGCGAACCAAATAGGCCGTGCGCGCCGCGATCGGGGCCGTGATCTGAACCCGAGGGGCCGCGCACAGTGCAGTCCACAGGCTGGGCGGCAGGATCAGGTTGCCGATTTTGGATGATTCCGCTTCGACCACGACCGGGCGGGATACATCCAAAGCGCAAAACGCAGCGGACAACGCAGATTCAAAAGCCTTCTGTCCCGGTTGACCGCCGGGCATATCCCCGAGCAACGACCCCCGATGGTTGGCCAACCCCTCAAGATCCAAAACCTGCACGCCGCGCCTTTGCAGTTGCCCCAGTATTTCGGTTTTGGCGGTTCCGGTGTATCCGTCCAAAGCCACCAGCTGGTGCGGCAACGGATCGTGATAAAGATAAGCGTTTACCAGCCGTCGGTAGCTGCGATAGCCGCCCTCAATCACTTCGGCCCGCCAACCGATCTGCTGCAGCATCCACGTGAAGGAGCCCGACCGCTGGCCTCCGCGCCAGCAATACACCAATGGTCTCCAACCGCCTTCGTGATGGCTGAGGTTGTTTTCGATGTGATTGGCCGCATTGCGAAACACCAGTGCTGCGCCCAGCTTGCGGGCCAGAAACGGGCTTTCCTGCACATAGATCGTACCAACCCGGGCGCGTTCTTCATTGTCCAGAACCGGCAGGTTGATCGCACCAGGCAAATGATCCTCGGCAAATTCAGCCGGACTGCGCACGTCTATCACAGTGTCGAAACTGTGCGAATAGAGATGCGTCAGGTTGTTAAGCTTCACGGCCATGCGAGCGGTCTAGCCCGCTGGATCAACGAAGGAAAGGCCGTTCGGATTCAATCTTCCAGGGCCTCAACCGGCTCTCATACTTCGGCACGGATGGAGTTTGCACTCGGGACAACTCGATTGTAGACCAGCGCGCAGCGGCATGAGGCGTCCGGCCTCTTTTCCCGCCTCGTCCAGAAACAATGGCCAATTACCCAGCTCAAGCACCAAAGGCGCCCGAAGGAAAAAAAGCCGCATCAGCATGACACGGCTTTTTCAACCCAGATTCAGTCTACTTCTGCTTGATGCGCCCATCCAGATACGGTTGGTATGGTGCGTTTTCCGCCAGATATTCTGCTGTCACATCTGCCAGATCAGGGCCGAAATCATACGCGTTCTTGTCGTCACCTTCGAACACGCTGTATCCGTCGCCGCCATTTCGCACATAGTTGTTGGTCACAACCAGGTAGGCGGCGGCGGGATCAATCGGAACAAATCCGTCGCCTTCGGCCACCATCACATCACTGACGCGGCCCTCATTGGGTGCAACCGAGGCATCCCATGCAAAGGTCAACCCTGCCACCTGTGGGAAGCGGCCCTTGACCTCTTCCACCTGGCTCACACCGTTCTCCAGCGCATCAATGACGCCCTGACCACTGATCTCAAAGGTCGAGAGCGTGTTCTGGAACGGCAGGACGGTTAGCACTTCGCCCATAGTGACTTCGCCCGGGTCAATCGATGCCCGCAAACCGCCCGAATTCGCAATTGCGATCTGAACACCCTGGTCGGCGACACGTGCAAGCATGGCATCCGCGACAAGGTTGCCCATTTGACATTCCTGCACACGACAAATGGCGCGGTCGCCTTCGATCGCATCGGCGGAACTGGCGACGACCTTGTTGCGGATTTCGTCCAGCGGAACGGCCAGTTCGGCGATCCGATCCAGTGCGGCCTGATCTTCGGTCACCGTGTTGTCCATGATCAGCGGCTCACCCGCTGCTTCGACGACATTACCGTCATCATCAAAGGTCACATTCAACTCACCCAGGAACTTGCCATAGGCATAGGCCTGAACGATCTGAACACCGTTGACGACGGTCGGATACGGCCCAGCTGCTTTGTCGGACACGTTGGACAAATAGGTGTTCGAATGGCCACCTACGATGACGTCAACGCCGGTGGTTTCCTGTGCAACGCGTTGGTCTACGCCATAGCCCGAATGGCTGAGCACAACGATTTTGTTGACACCTTCCGCGGACAGCCTGTCCACTTCGCCCTGAACTGCCGGTACCGGATCGGAAAACGTGACGTTCGGACCAGGCGATGCCAGTTCGTCCGTATCTATGGGTGTCAGGCCAATCAGACCGATCTTCTCGCCACCAATCTCAATGACCGTCGACTTCTTTATCTTATCGGTCAGCAGCTCTTCGTCGGCCACATTGGCGTTCGACATCAGGACGGGGAAATCGACCGAATCAATGAAGCCGCGCAGAACTTCGGGTCCATCGTCGAATTCGTGGTTACCCACGGTCATCGCGTCATAGCCCAACTTGTTCATGAACTCGGCAGCCACTTTGCCCTTGTAATAGGTATAGAACAGCGACCCCTGGAACTGGTCGCCGCCGTCCACCAGGATCGAGTTTTCTGCCCGTCCGCGCGCCTCTTCCACTGCTGTCACCAGACGCGCCGATCCACCGAAGCAGTTTCCTTCGGCATTGTCCTCGGCACCGCAGCCGCTGTCGTACTTATTGATCGGCTCAAAGCGAGAGTGGAAATCGTTGGTGTGTAAAATGGTCAACTTGTAATCGGCAGCCGCGATACCTGCGGTCAGGCCCAATATGGCGGCCGAAGCCAGAAATCGGGTCAACATACTAAAACTCCCTATTGTTGTTTTCCCAGATCGTGCGCTGAGGAAAGGAAAGAGTCAAAGGGGGAAATCCGGCTTGATTCCCACCGCTTTGCGAGGCATCACCACGTCATGCTGATATACAAGATTTTCAGGGCCGACGAATGGGCCCACCTGCAGGCCACCGGTGCCTCGGACGGTGCGCCGATTGATGTAACCGACGGGTTTGTGCATTTCTCGTCCGCAGAACAGGCTGCTGAAACGGCCGCCAAGCACTTTGCCGGTGTCGAAGATCTGGTTCTTCTGGCCTGCGATGCAGCGGCAATGGGGCACGATCTGAAATGGGAGGTTTCGCGCGGTGGAGCAGAGTTCCCACATCTTTACCGGCAGATTCAGATAACGGATGTAGTCTGGTCTCGGCCCTTACCTTTTGACGGGCAGTACCATAGCTTCCCTGAGGAGATGGTATGACGGCCTATATCGATCCCGAACGCGCGCAATTCGAAGCCTTCAAGGCGCTGGATCGGGATCAGCCTATCGAGATGCTGAATCTGGTCAAGTTTCGGACCACGGCGAACTACCCGGCGGATCACAATCTGGCCAAAGCGGGCCTGACGGGCGCGCAAGCCTATCGCAACTATGGCACCGCGACCGCGCCGGTCATTGCCCGGCTGGGCGCGTCGATCATGTGGCGCGGCCAGTTCCAAACCACCCTGATCGGTCCATCAGATGAGATTTGGGACGAGGTCTTCATTGCCCACTATCCGACGGCGCATGCGTTTCTTGAGATGGTAACCGACCCAGTCTATCAGGCTGCGGTGATCCATCGTCAGGCCGCAGTGGAAACGTCGCGCCTTATCCGCTGCGGTTCGGCCGATGGTGGGGATGCATTCGGATGAAACTGACCGAGAAGCTGGTGCTTGCCGCCTTACATCGCTTGGATCCGGAAACCGCACATGCCATATCGATCAAGGCTTTGAAGGCCGGTTTGGCTCCTGCCCCGGGCCCGGTCACCTCGCCACGCCTGCGGACCCAAGTTGCGGGGCTGAACTTGCCAAACCCGGTTGGACTGGCCGCTGGATTTGACAAGAACGGTGAAGTTCTTGGCCCGCTGTCTCAGGCAGGTTTCGGCTTCATCGAAGTTGGCGCAGTCACACCACGACCGCAGCCCGGAAACCCAAAGCCGCGCCTGTTTCGGTTGACCGAGCACAAGGCTGCCATCAACCGCTTTGGCTTCAATAATGACGGCATGCAGGTCATGGCCCAGCGGCTGGCCAACCGTACGAAAAACGCAGTGATAGGCCTGAATCTGGGCGCCAACAAGGACAGCGATGACCGGCCCGGCGACTTCGCCAAGGTGCTGGCACACTGCGCCGCGCATCTGGATTTCGCGACGGTCAATGTGTCCTCGCCGAATACTGAGAAACTGCGTGATTTGCAGGGCAAAGCCGCGTTGAGCGCGCTGCTGAGCGGTGTGATCGAAACCCGCGACACCCTTCCCCAACCAATCCCTGTGTTCCTGAAAGTCGCACCAGACTTAACTCCGGCGGAACTGCAAGACATCGCCGAGGTCGCCCGAGAAACCGGCGTTGACGGGGTGATCGCTACCAACACAACACTGTCGCGCGACGGTTTGCGCAGCGCGCACAAGGGCGAAGCGGGCGGTTTGTCCGGTGCGCCGTTATTTGAAAAATCGACCCGCGTTGTGGCCCAGCTTAGCGAATTGACGAACGGATCAATTCCATTGATCGGTGTTGGTGGCATCAGCACTGCGGAACAGGCTTATGCCAAGATCTGCGCGGGCGCGTCGGCCGTGCAGTTTTACACCGCAATGGTCTATGGCGGCTTATCCTTGGCCTCGGACATTGCACAGGGGCTGGATCAGTTGCTTGCCCGCGATGGATTTGAAACTGTGGCGCAAGCCGTTGGCAGCAAAAGAGAGGACTGGTTGTGATCGAATACTGGCATAACCCGCGTTGTTCAAAGTCCCGCGAAGGCCTCGCCTTGCTTGAAGATCAAGGCGAGGAGATCAAGCTGCGGAAGTATCTTGAGGATGCGCCTTCGGAGGATGAGCTTCGAACTGCACAAACCCTGCTGGGCGTGACGGCGATTGGAATAATGCGAACGGGTGAAAAGCTTTTCAAAGAGCTCGGCCTGACGAAATCCTCACCAGAACAGGACCTGATACGTGCAATGGCCGAAAACCCGATTCTGATCGAACGCCCCCTGGCAATTGCAGGCAACAAAGCCGCGCTTGGGCGTCCTCCGGAAAACCTGCTGGGCTTGCTTTAGGCGACCTGTGCTTCGAGCTTGGGATAGCGCCAGCCCAGTGTTACGCCCCGTGCAATGTTCAGAACCATAAGCGCAGCCCATAAACCATGGTTACCAAATGCGGGTACCAGAACAAACAAAGCCACCACATAGATCGCCACGGATTGCAGCATCGCGTTCCGCATTGCCCGCGTCCAGGTCGCCCCGATATAGATCCCATCGAACATCCAACTCGCCACCCCTATCACCGGGGCAAGCGCGGCCCAGATCAGGTATTCTCGCCCGGCTTCGCGCACCTCGGGCGAGGTGGACATTAGATCGATCAATGCGGGCCCCGCGATGAAAAAGACAGCGCCCAACAGCACGGCGCCACCGACGCCCCATTGCGAAGCCATCACAGAGGCGCGCCGCACCTGATACCGATCGCGTGCGCCAACGGCACCACCAACCAGCGCCTCGGCAGAAAAGGCAAAGCCATCCAGCGCAAAAGCCGTGATTTCCAGAAACTGAAGCAGTACCTGATTGGCCGCCAAATTGATGTCACCCAGATCAGAACCGACGAACAGGAAGGTTGTGAACGAACCCGTCAACAGAACCGAACGGATCATGATGTCGCCATTGACCTGCAGCATCCGACGCAGACGCTCGGCGTTGAAAATACGCGCTGTGTCGCGCCACAGCTTGCCCTCAAAGGCATCGCGGCAAAGCCACAACCCCAAGGCCAGCCCGGTCCATTCCGCGATCAATGTCGCTACGGCGACACCTTCGACACCCCAGCCCAAACCCAATACGAACCACAGGTCCAGCAGGATGTTCAGGCCATTCATCCAGACCTGTAGCACGAACACACCACGCGTTCGTTCAACCGCGATCAACCACCCTGTTACTGCATAAAGGGCGATGGTGGCAGGCGCGCCCCATATCCGGATCTCAAGGTAGTCACGGGTCAGCCCCTCGACCTCGGGGCTGGCCGGGGAAAGCGCAAAAGCGCCAGCAAAAACGGCAACCTGTGCGACGATGAAAAACAACCCTGCTGCGACCCCCAGCAAGAGACCGCGTATCAACAAGGCGCGTGTCTCAGCAACGTCCCCAGCCCCGCGCGCCTGGGCCGCCATGCCAGTTGTACCCATGCGCAGAAAGCCGAAGATCCAGTAGATCGTCGACAAGATCACTGCGCCGATTCCGACTGCTCCGATTGGTGCCGCAAGGCCCATCTGGCCGACAACGCCTGTATCCACGGCCCCCAGGATCGGAACGGTGGCGTTCGACAGAACAATCGGCAATGCAACTTTAAGCACCCGCCGGTGGGTTATCGGTGCCGACGCGTCCTGCATGTGTCAGCTTTTGTCGGTGCGGTTTTGCGGCATCAGGAAGTGACCCGTTCCCTGTGCAAACAGCTTGCTGTGGTGATCCTGCCAGGCTTCGACACGTACGGAAGCATAGCGCCGACCTGCGCGGTTGATGAACGCCCGCGCGTATGCGTCTCGGGGCAGGCCCGAGCGTAGGTAGTCAACGGTAAAGTCGATTGTTTTGGGAAATCGAATGCTCTTGTCAGTCATGATGGCATCCGCATCAATCTCACCGCTTTCGATGCGGGGGAACATATGCTCCCAACTCAGGGTGATCACGGCCGTGACCTCCAGGAAAGCAGCGGTAACACCCCCATGAATGGCAGGCAGCAAAGGGTTTCCAATCAGTTTGTCGTCAAAATTCAGGACACCTGTCAGTTCATCTCCACGTCGATCGAAACTGATATTGAGGAAACGGATATACGGCACGCCATCCACCAGCGCGCGCAATGCTGCATCGCGCCGGTGTTTGACAACTTGAATCGGTTCGGGGCGGGGTCTGGCCATTTTACTTCCCCTCAACCGTGAAAGATCCCGAGGCGGTGGCCACCGGGTCGTCATGATCTTCGTCCATGGCGGTCGCCCGTACAAAGGCGACGTTACGGGTTATGTGATAGCAACTGGCCCGGGCAGTGATCGTCTGCCCCGGCGTCGCGGCGCGCATATAGTCGATGCGCAGGTCGATGGTCGCAGTGCCGCCAGGTGCAGCCGGATGGCTCATCACAGCAGCGCCGCAGCAGGTATCCAGAATGGTCGACACCGCGCCGCCATGAATGACGCCAGTACGCGGATCTCCGATCAGATCCTCGTTGTACGGCATCGAGATTTCGGCCTCACCTTCACCGATCTGCATCAGCTTAAGGCCCAGCGCCCTTGCGTGCGGGATCGCCTCGATGAACTGCCGGGCGAGTACTGTCTTGTCGACCATTTGGTTTTGTCCTGTTGTCTTGCCCCCCTTTATGAGCCGCAGCCCAATCAAAGGGCAAGCCCACCTGTTGCGCTTGCCGCCACGACGCCCTAGGTTGCTGGCGAGGAGACCAGGAATGTCCGACAAACGTTTGTCATTCAAAGAGATGTGCGCCGAGTTCGACGTGACGCCGCGCACCCTGCGATACTACGAGTATATCGAGTTGCTGCAGCCCGATCGGGAAGGCCGATCCAGATTCTATGGCCCGCGCGAATGCGCCCGCATGAAGCTTATCATGCGTGGGCGCAAATTCGGCTTTCCACTGGAAGAAATTCGGCAGTGGCTGCTGATCTATGAAGATCAGGGGAACAAGGCGCAGATGGCAACTTTTGTTGAAATGGCCGATCGTCAAATGGATGAACTTCGTCAGCAGCGCCAGCAGCTGGACGAAGCCATGGATGAACTCAAGCGCCTTCGGGACCAAACGTTTAAGTCAATAGGCTGAGACATCGCCCTGTCGGGATAGAGAATGGCGCCGCTCGAAACCGACACGCCCGTAAGAATGCGCATCTATTTATTCGACGCGCTGCTCAAAAACGCCATCAATTCGGTTGACGCTGCGGAAAGAAAACTGCGTCAAAAGCTCCTTACGCGTTCAGATGTTACGTCAACTTAAAAGTGACGCAGCGTCTGGATTACGTCAACGTCACTCACGTGTTGTAAAGCGCGTATCAACTACGCAACTCATAGCTCATTATGCCAGTGACGAGAGTATGACGAATGACTGAAGATCTGATGACCATCCGCGAGATGTGCGAGACCTATGACGTCACGCCCCGTACTTTGCGGTTCTATGAGGCCAAAGAGCTGTTGTTTCCGCACCGCGAGGGGCAGAAACGGCTATTCACCAAACGCGACCGCGCCCGGCTCAAGCTGATCCTGCGCGGCAAACGGTTCGGATTTAGCCTGGAAGAGATTCGCCAGCTTCTGGATTTGTACCATGTAGGTGACCAACAGGTGACCCAGATGTCCCGCACATTCGAGATCGCGTGCGAGCGTCTGGCGGACATGGAATCGCGCCGTGAAGAACTGACACAAGCGATCGACGATCTGAAAGAGCAGTTGCGTTGGGGCGAAAAAGTCATTGCCTCGATGAAACAGGAAAAGAAGGCCGCCGAGTAAACCTCTCGACTGCCTGTCACCCGGACATATGAATTAAGGGAGCTTCACATGCCCGTCTATAACGCGCCAACAAAAGACACGCAGTTCATTCTGCATAACGTTCTGAAAATCTCGGAATCAGATATTCCGGGATACAACGAACTTGAAGCCGAGTTTACCGGCGCTGTTCTGGAAGAAGCAGGCAAAGTCGCCACCAACGTTCTGCATCCGCTGAACGTGGTCGGCGATACCGAAGGCTGCCGCCTGGAAAACGGCATTGTTTATACGCCCACAGGGTTCAAAGAAGCCTTCGAGCAGATGAAGGAAGGTGGCTGGACTGGCCTCGACATGCCGGAAGAGTATGGAGGCCAGAACATACCCTATGTGCTGGGTACAGCCGTGGGTGAGATGTTCTCGGGCGCCAATCAGGCGTTTGTGATGTATCAGGGCCTGACCCATGGTGCGGCCTCGGCCATTCTGGCGCACGGAACCGACGAGCAAAAAGACAAATACCTGCCAAACATGGTCAGCTGTGAATGGACCGGCACGATGAACCTGACGGAACCGCATTGCGGAACCGACCTGGGTATGATGCGAACCAAGGCAGAACCTCAAGGCGACGGCAGCTACAAGATTTCCGGACAGAAGATTTTCATCTCGGCCGGTGATCACGACATGGCCAACAACGTTATCCATCTGGTGCTGGCGAAGATCCCCGGCGGGCCTGACGGTATCAAGGGTGTCTCCCTATTCATCGTGCCCAAGTTTCTTGTCAAAGAAGACGGTTCAGTCGGTGCGCGTAACGGTGTCTCGGTCGGTAAGATCGAAGAGAAGATGGGCATCCACGGCAACTCAACCTGCGTCATGAACTATGACGAAGCCACCGGTTGGCTGTTGGGCGACGAGCACAAAGGCATGCGCGCCATGTTCACCATGATGAACGAAGCGCGTCTGGGTGTCGGCATGCAGGGCCTGTCCCAAGCCGAAGCTGCTTATCAAAACGCTTTGGAGTACGCCAAGGATCGCCTGCAAGGTCGTGATGTGACCGGTGCAAAGAATCCGGACGGTCCTGCCGACCCGCTGATCGTGCACCCCGACATTCGTCGCAATCTGATGGACCAGAAAAGCTTCACCGAAGGCGCTCGTGCATTCATCCTGTGGGGCGCGTCGATGATCGACAAGGCGCATCGGTCCAACGACAAGGATGCGGATGGACTGATCTCGTTGCTGACGCCCGTTATCAAGGGCTTCCTGACCGATGAAGGCTACGACATGACCGTTCAGGCCCAGCAGGTCTACGGTGGACATGGCTACATTGAAGAATGGGGCATGTCGCAATACACCCGCGACGCTCGCATCGCGATGATCTACGAAGGAGCCAACGGCGTCCAGGCGCTGGATCTCGTCGGTCGTAAGCTGGCGCAGGATGGCGGCAAGCACGTCATGGCCTTCTTCGACATGGTCAAAACCTTCTGCAAGGAAAACGCCGGCAAAGACGAAGCCTATGACAAGGCCTTCATCGAACCGTTGAAAGCCGCGTCGAAAGATCTGCAGGCCGCTGGCATGTATTTCATGCAGGAAGGTATGAAAAACCCGAACAACGCCCTGTCTGGTTCGTACGACTTCATGCACATGTTCGGTCATGTTTGCCTGGGTTTGATGTGGGCACATATGGCCAAGGCCGCTCAGGAAGCTTTGGACGGTGGCGCATCGGACAAAGACTTCTACGAAACCAAGATCAACACCGGTCGTTTCTACATGGCGCGTCGCCTGCCTGCTACGGGGATGCACCTGGCGCGTATTCAGACCGGCGCGGACACGGTTATGGCTCTGGACGCGGCAAACTTCTGATCTCAAACTGGGTTCGGGTGAAATCATCCTGACCCAGGAAACGCTTGGACATGAATGGCAGCGTGCTTTGGTCTGACCGCGCGCCTGAGTACCTTCAATTCCAAACCAAGAGTACGAAAGGATAAAAGCAGTTCGAGCCACTCATCGACCAGCGGTAATCTAAAGGCCGGACGCCTCCGGCGGGAGTATTTGTGAAAAGATGAAGGCAGGACGCGCCCCTGCCACCGGGCGCACTCGCCATCAGGACAGGGACGACTTCACCTTTTGCGGCCATCGGCTCTCCAGCCTGTACCGCACAACCATTGAACTGGAAGAAGGTTGATCAAAGGTTACTGTTAAACCTTCATCTTTTCAAAAATACTCAATTCCGGCTGAGCCAAAAGCGCCTTGGGAGGGGCGATCGCATGACCATCAAACTTCATTGTTTTGGAGAAAGTGGAAACTCCTACAAGGCCGCGTTGGCGCTCGAGATGTCCGGCCTGGAGTGGGAGCCAGTCTTCGTCGATTTCTTCAAAGGCGTCACGCGCACACCCGAATACCGTTCTGAGGTCAATGAGTTGGGCGAGGCTCCGGTTCTTATCGACGGTGAATTCCGCACCAGTCAATCGGGCGCTGTTCAGGCCTATGTAACCGAGAAATCCGGCAAGTTCGGCGGCAAGACAAGGGAAGAGAACTACGACATTCTGCGCTGGGTGCTGTGGGACAACCACAAGCTTAGTTCGATGGCAGGCTTGACCCGATTTCTGATCAACTTTCTGCCCGAAGAACACCGCAACCCGGATGTCATCGCTTTCAATCAAGGGCGTTTGAAAGCGGCCTACGACGTTCTGAACAATCATCTGAACGGCCGCGACTGGATCGTTGGCGACGGAGTGACCAACGCCGATCTTAGTTGCTGCGGCTATCTGTATTACCCCGAACCTTTCGGCTTTGACCGCGCCGACTGGCCTCATATCGACGCCTGGCTGACTCGTCTTTCCGAGCAGCCCGGTTGGAAACACCCCTATGACCTGATGCCCGGCAACCCGTCGGATCGCGCTTAAGGAGAGACCCCATGACTGAAGCATATATCTATGACGCCCTGCGCACTCCGCGCGGCAAGGGCCGTAAGGATGGCAGCCTGCACGAGGTGACCTCGGTGCGCCTGTCCGCCGTGACCCTGAACGCCATGAAAGAGCGCAACAACCTGGAAGGCCACGCCGTTGAGGATGTGATCTGGGGCAACGTCACGCAGGTGATGGAACAAGGCGGCTGTCTGGCGCGCTCGGCAGTTCTGGCCTCGGATCTGGACCAATCGATCCCCGGCCTGGCGATCAACCGCTTCTGCGCATCTGGCATGGAGGCCGTGAACCTGGCCGCAAACCAGGTCAAAGGCGGCGCAGGCCAAGCTTACATCGCTGGTGGTGTTGAGATGATGGGCCGTGTGGCAATGGGCAGCGACGGCGCGGCGATTGCCGTTGATCCTTCACTGGCGATGGGCACTTACTTTGTACCACAGGGTATCTCGGCCGATATCATCGCCACTGAGTACGGTTTCACCCGTGATGACGCAGACGCACTAGCGGTTGAATCGCAGAAACGTGCGGCGGCGGCTTGGGAAGACAACCGCTTTGAAAAGTCTGTGATCACCGTAAAGGATCAAAATGGCCTGACCATTCTTGACCGCGACGAATACATGCGCCCCGGCACAGACATGCAAAGCCTTGGCGCGTTGAACCCGTCCTTCCAGATGATGGGCGAGCAGATGCCTGGATTCGACAAGGTGGCAATGCTGAAGTACCCGCATCTTGAGCGCGTGAACCACATCCACCACGCCGGCAACAGCTCGGGCATTGTGGACGGTGCGGCAGCGGTTCTGATCGGCAACAAGGAATTCGGCGAAAAGTACGGATTGAAACCGCGTGCCCGTATCAAGGCGACTGCCAAGATCGGCACCGATCCGACCATCATGCTGACCGGCCCGGTTCCGGTGACCGAGAAAATCTTGGCCGATAACGGCATGAAGATAAGCGATCTGGACCTGTTCGAAGTGAACGAAGCCTTCGCCTCGGTCGTGTTGCGGTTCCAGCAGGCGTTTGATGTTGACCCCGGCGTAGTGAACGTCAACGGCGGCTCGATTGCGATGGGCCACCCGTTGGGTGCCACCGGCGCGATGATCATCGGTGCCCTGCTGGATGAGCTTGAGCGTCAGGACAAAGAAGCTGGCCTCGCAACGCTGTGTATCGCCTCTGGAATGGGTGCGGCGACTATCATTGAGCGCGTCTGATGCCCAAGCTGGACCTCTCTCAGATCCCGTTTCAAGGTGGCTCGTCCTATCCCGGCAAGCTGGCCGAAGCAACCGCAGGTCGTTTCGCCCAGCGCGTCGGAGATGCAGGTGGCCTGTCTCAATACGGGGTCAATATCGTGCGGTTGGAACCGCAGGGCCTGTCTTCGCTGCGCCATTACCACATGGAGCAGGACGAGTTTGCCATCATTCTCAGCGGCTCATGCACGCTGATCGATGATGATGGCGAACACGATATGCAGCCCGGTGATTGCGCCGCCTGGCCCGCAGGTGAAGCTAACGGCCATCACCTTGTGAACAAGACCGATGCGCCCATGACCTTTCTGGTGGTGGGCACACGGACCCCGACCGAGACCGGCTATTACAGCGATTTAGACATGATGGTGAAGGATGATGAGAACGGATTCTCTTTCACCCGCAAAGATGGCAGCCCGCTGACGGCTGACCAAATTGGAGATGGCAATGACTGATTTCACTCTGAGCAAAGACGCGGACGGCGTCGCCACTATCACTTGGGACGTCCCCGGCAAAACCATGAATGTGATGTCCTTTGACGGTCTTGCACAGCTGAGCGATTGCATCGATCAGGCTCTGGCCGATGAGGATGTCAAAGGCATCGTCGTAACGTCCGGCAAAGAAGGCTCTTTCGCGGGCGGAATGGACCTGAACCTGCTGGCCGTGATGAAGGAAGAAGCGGGCGACAATCCCGCCAAGGGCCTATTTGATGGCACGATGCGGATGCACGCCCTGCTGCGCAAGATCGAAATGGCCGGTATGGACGCCAAGACCAAGAAGGGCGGCAAGCCGATTGCCACCGCCCTGCCCGGCACCGCCGCAGGTATTGGCATGGAACTTCCCCTGTCCACGCATCGCATCTTTGCGGCCGAAAACCCCAAGGCCAAATATGGCCTGCCCGAAATCATGGTCGGCATCTTCCCCGGCGCAGGCGGCACCACCCGTATGGTGCGCAAGGTCGGCGCCATCGCGGCTGCACCGCTCCTGCTGGAAGGCAAGATGCTGGACGTAAAAAAGGCCAAAGGCGCAGGGTACATTGACGAGATCGCCGCAGATCCGCTTGCAGCCGCCAAGGAATGGGTGCTGAACGCCAAAGACGCGGATATCGTCAAGCCTTGGGATGCCAAAGGTTACAAGATGCCCGGAGGCGCGCCCTACCATCCAGCAGGTTTCATGAACTTTGTCGGTGCCTCGGCGATGGTGCATGGCAAGACCCAGGGCGCCTTCCCGGCGGCCAAGGCTCTGCTGAGCGCAGTTTACGAAGGGGCGCTGGTTGATTTCGACACCGCCCTGAAAATCGAGGCGCGCTGGTTCACTTCCGTGCTGATGAATCCGTCGTCGGGCGCGATGATCCGGTCGCTGTTCCTGAACAAGGAAGCACTGGAAAAGGGCGCTGTGCGTCCCGCTGGTGTACCGGATCAGTCGGTCAAGAAGATCGGCGTTCTGGGTGCGGGCATGATGGGTGCGGGTATCGCGCTGGTATCCGCTCAGGCCGGAATGGAAGTGGTTCTGGTCGACCGCGATCAGGAAGCCGCGGACAAGGGTAAAGCCTATACCGAGACCTATCTGGATAAGGGTATGAAGCGCGGTAAGGTCACAGCTGAAAAGAAAGAAGCCATGCTGGGTCGCATCACCGCGACGCCGGATCTGGACAATCTCAAAGGCTGCGATCTGATCATCGAGGCCGTGTTCGAAGATATGGGTGTGAAGGCCGAGATGACCAAAAAGGTCGAGGCAATCATCCCCGAAGATTGCATCTTTGCCTCGAACACTTCGACGTTGCCGATCTCTGATCTGGCGAAAGCCTCGGTGCGTTCGGATCAGTTCATCGGCATCCACTTCTTCTCGCCGGTCGAAAAGATGTTCCTGGTCGAGATCATTAAAGGCAAAGAAACCGGTGATCGCGCGGTCGCCAAGGCGCTGGACTACGTGCGGCAAATCCGCAAGACACCGATCGTGGTCAACGATGCGCGCTTCTTCTACGCGAACCGCTGCATTATCCCTTACATCAACGAAGGCGCGCGCATGATCACCGAGGGTGTTAGCCCGATCCTGATCGACAATGCGGCACGTCAGTTGGGCTTCCCGGTTGGTCCGATCCAGCTGACTGACGAAACCTCGATTGATCTGGGTGCCAAGATCGCTCGTGCGACCAAAGCGGCGATGGGCAACGCCTATCCGGAAAGCCCGTCTGACGATCTGATCTTCTGGATGGAAGAACAGGGCCGCCTTGGCCGCAAGGCAAATGCTGGCTTCTTCGATTATGACGAAAAGGGCAAGCGCACCGAATACTGGAAAGGTCTGCAGGATAAGTATCCGCTGGCAGAGGATCAGCCTGACCTGATTGAAGTGCAGCAACGCTTGATGTTTGCGCAGGTTCTGGAAGCCGTTCGCGCGCTGGAAGAAGGCGTTCTGGAAGACATCCGCGAAGGCGATGTTGGCGCCATCCTGGGTTGGGGCTTTGCGCCATGGTCCGGTGGCCCGCTGAGCTGGCTGGACATCATCGGCACGCCTTACGCGGCCGAGCGCTGTGACCAGTTGACCGAAGCGTATGGAGACCGGTTTGCATGTCCACCGCTGCTGCGCGAGATGGCAGAGAAAGGCCAAAGCTTCTATGGCCGCTTTGACCCTGAAGCCAAAGCCGCTTGAACCGGTGATGCAGGCGCGTGAAATCACGCGCCTGCATCGTTTTCAATGTTTGGTTAGGTCTGCCATTCAGACCGCAGAAACAAAGCCGGCACATCTGGCCGGCCCGGACGACCCGGTCGGCGAATTCCACTGGGTGGACGAACCGGTAAAACCGTTTCCTGCGGGATGGGCGCTGGCAATGCACCCAATGGGTTTGCGAGGGCCGACATATCACCACTCTTTGCAATCGAATTTACAAGCACGATGGCTTCATCGTCTTCAACAACATCATAGCCCGAATTCCCGGGCGTGTTTCGCATAGTAAAACGTCCTGATGGGCAATATGCCTGAAGGCCACCTTCGACAAAGACAATCTCATCCGCATCGAAGAACAACGAACTGACCTCAAACGTCGCGCCAGGCGCTTGTGACGTCAGCTGGCCTGCGCCGCTGAGCAATCTGGCCGGAACAATGGAAAACCCACTGATTTCGGGATCGACCTTACCGAGATTCAGGGCCATCCCCTGCTCGGGCATCAGCCAGACCGGTCGCCCATTGTAGGCCGACCTCGCAGGGACAAACACCGGCAAATACTCAACACGGTTTTCGCCGGCGCGTATGGTTACTGTATTCGTAGAAATCCGGCGCACTTCTTTGAAGCCATTGTCCAACGTGCGCACCAGATCCCCGGCCACAAGTTGTTCTACCAGTTTCCATCCGCGGGTTGTGGCGACTTTAGTGCCATCTACCAGCCCGCTCCGACGCGCGTTTACCGATTCACTCAAAAAGGCCTGATCAACATCACCGGTTTGATCTAAAAAACCTGAAACACTCACTACTTCTAACACGTGCCGCACCCCCTTATGGCACAATTAACTTGTCCATATGTGCTAGCACAAAAATGAAGGTCCGACTTATTTTCGACATATTTGCGCCCAAATTGAGCCATCAAGGGCTCGTTTGACCGCTATTCTTTGGACAGAGCTGCGAAGTTAACGCCGTTTTATGCGCGTTTGGAAACTATCGTTAACGCCCCGTATCAAACTGATATCCGAATCTCTGAATATCTTCTGAACAGGCCCGCGCCACCGCTTCGGCAGATTGTGTTTTGTAGTATTGGCGATAATCCTGCTGTCTGGTCGAGCGGTTCAGATGCGACAAATCCACCTTGTAGCCCAAGTGCCTGAACATCGGGTCGGCGTCTTGTTCGAAATGCTCAAGCCGGATGTACGCCTGACAGTGCTCGCACCCGTCCGCCATTGTCATGTAGGATCCGGCAGAATGTTGTTGAAACGAGCGCAGCATCGCGGGATTTAATACAAAGCTTTCAAAATCTGTTGTTTTCGCCAGGGCCACCGCCGCATGGTTAAACTTCTGCACCCGTAGCCAATGGTAATAGCTGGCGATCCGATCCCATGGGTTGCGTACCATGGTAAAGGCAAACAAGTTCTGCAACTCACCTTCAGGCAATACCCCATCGATATCCGCCAGCGTCGAGTGTTTCCATAAACGCCCACGAGCGTCTAACGTTTTGGCCCGCGCACGGCGCGTTATTGCAACGGGGGTGTCGCCAAATAGAATGTCATCCTCGCTCACCCCTTGTTCCAGCGCCTGCATCAGCGAGGTCCCCCCCGTTTTAGGGATATGAACAAAGACATAGCGTTGACTGGTCGAGATGATCACGTCGCCGCCTGCCCCGCGGGCGCGCGCCCTGCCCGCCACCCCAGCAGCGCGCCGGCGGTTGCGATCAACGCGATACCGGCGATCTGCATGGTTCCGATGGTCTGGCCTAGCGCGACCCATGCAAAAAGCGGGCCGAAGATCATTACCGAGTACTCAAAAACGGCCACATAAGACGGCTCGCCTATCTGATAAGACTTGATCAGCATGAAAACGGCGACGGTCGATCCACAGGCTTGTATCAGGATCCACGATACGGCCGGTCGCATGTCCCAGACCCAACCCCGGAAAACAAACCCATCCGGCCCCTCCGGTGAAGCGATGGGGAACACCGACAAAACTGCAACTCCGATCGCACCTGCAAGGCCCAGCGTAATGATCATACTGGCCAACAGTGCCACCGTACTTTCATCCGAACAGTGGCTACGGGTGACAATCGAACTGAGCGCGTAAAACAACCCTCCGACAACTGGTAGGAGCGTCTTGGCATCGAATTCGCCCGGGTTCGGCTGCAGCACACACAAAATGCCGGTAAAGCCGATTAGAACGGCCATTATGCGCCAAGGTCCAATGGTTTGTTTCAGCCCCAAGGATGAGATCAGCAGCACAAAAATCGGCGACGTAAACAACCCCGCCAAAGCTTGCGCAATTGGCATCATCGCCAGCGACGCAAAATAAAACAGCATGGCCATCGTGATCAGCACGCTTCGCAAAATGACCGGGCCCAAACGCTTTGGCCTCAATCCACCCAACCCAAAAAGCGACAGACCTGCGATAAGTGGCAACATCAACAAAGCCCGGCTCAGGTGGAATTGCCACAGCCCGATAGTATCGGCCAGCAAGATCACGACGTTATCGATCACCCCGATGATCGCCATGGCGCTGACCATCAGGACCGACGCGAGTATCGGTGACGTTGTTTTGTCTGACTGCATTCTGCGCCTTTACCCAGTTTCAAAGGTCGGCGACCCCGAACCTCTGCGCGTTGACGTATCCAGCACAATTCCGAATGGTGAAGCAACAGGTTTGCGCCATGTGATTTCACCATGCTAAGCTGTAGCAAAACAATAATGAGCAGACTTCACCCCGATGACGGCCCTGAAACAGTACCAGCGGATCGAAGCCACCGGTCTGTGGCGCCCCTCGCCCGATGAGCAGCGGCGCGAGGTTGTTGTGTCGATTGGTAAAGCCACGCTTACGATTTCCGATTTCAATGACAAGGCACTGACGCATTGGTCATTGGCCGCGCTCGAACGGCAGAATCCAGGGGATTTTCCTGCGATCTTCAATCCTGACGGTGATCCGGATGAAACGCTGGAACTGGCCGAGGCCGAGACAACGATGCTTGAGGCGATCGACCGCCTCCAGCGCGCCATCGACCGGTCCCGCCCGCATCCGGGGCGTTTGCGATGGCTAAGTGTCGGCGGGGTTGTTGTTGCGGTGCTCGCTGTGTTGCTGTTGTGGTTACCAGCCGCTTTGCAAAGCCATGTGGTCTCGGTCGTACCTGAGGTCAAACGGCAGGAGATCGGCGATACAATCCTACATCGGATTGAGCGGGTTTCAGGTCAGGCATGCGCCTCACCGGACGCCCAAGCCTCACTGGATCGGCTGGCCCGGCGTACTGGAGTGCGCCAGATCGTTATCCTGCCCGCCGGAGTAAGGGACAGCCTGAGCCTGCCTGGCGGTACTGTTTTGCTAAGCCGTTCGCTGGTCGAGGATCACGAAGACCCCGCTGTTGCCGCGGGCTATGTCATCGCAGAACGCGCACGGTCCGAAAACCAGGATCCGCTGGAAGACTTGCTGGACCGGACCGGGCCATCAACAGCCTTCCGTTTGCTGACAACTGGCCGTCTGACGCCGAGTATTGTGGACACGTACACCGAACAGGTTCTGTCACAGCCACGCCCCGCAGTTGGCGAAGAGGACCTGTTGGCCGTCTTTGCACAGGCGGCACTTCCTTCAACCCCATACGCTTATGCGCGCGACATCACCGGCGAAACGGTGCTCGGCCTGATTGAGGCCGACCCGATGGCTGGACGCGCGCTGGAGCAGGTGCTGCCGGACCGTGACTGGGTCCAGCTACAAAATATCTGCGGCGAATAGGCTGGATTACTTAGTGCCAAACATTCGGTCGCCCGCGTCGCCCAAACCCGGCATGATGTAGCCTTTGGAATTGAGCTGGCGGTCAAGCGCGGCCGTCACGATATGCACATCCGGATGCGCCTCTTTCATGCGTGCAACGCCTTCTGGAGCGGCCAGCAGGCAGAGAAAGCGAATATCGGTGGCACCGGCCTCTTTCAGCAGATCAATGGCTGCGGCCGAACTGTTGCCGGTGGCCAGCATCGGATCAACCGCGATTACCAGTCGGTCTTTCAGCCCCTCGGGCGCTTTGAAATAGTACTGGACCGGCTTCAGCGTCTCTTCATCGCGGTACAGCCCGACAAACCCGACGCGTGCTGATGGAATCAGTTCCAGCACCCCGTCCAACATCCCGTTCCCGGCCCGCAGGATCGACACCAGCGCCAGTTTTTTGCCCGCCAGAATGGGGGCATCCATCTCCTCCATCGGGGTTTCGATGTGGCGGGTGGTCAATTTCAGCTCACGCGTGACCTCATAGGCCAGCAACAAGGTGATCTCGCGCAGCAACTGCCGGAACACGGCGGTCGAAGTGCCTTTGTCCCGCATGAGCGTCAGTTTGTGCTGCACCAGCGGGTGATCAACGACGGTCAGATGTTCGCTCATGTTATCTCCAGTCTTTTCTTGACCCGCGCACGCGTGTCTTCATCGCAAAAGGCCGCGTTCAGGGCGGTTTCATTCAAAGCGGCAAAATCCTCCGCCTCCCAGCCGAAGGCTGCATTCAACATCTCATATTCGCGCCGCATGGTCGTGTGAAAAAACGGCGGGTCATCGGTTGAGACGGTGACGTTGACCCCGGCATCACGCAGCCGCGCAATCGGATGGGCGTCGATATTGGGAAACAGACCCAAAACCACATTAGAACCCGGGCATACTTCCAGCGTGATACCCCGGTCGGCCAGTTCGTGTATAAGGTCAGGGTCTTCGATAGCCCGCACACCATGACCGATCCGTTCGACGTTCAGGTCGCGGACGGCATCGCGAACACTTTCCGGGCCACCAAATTCACCTGCGTGGGTGGTCAGTTGCAAACCCGCCTCGCGCGCGCATTCAAAGGCCCATTTGAAATCACCTTGGGCACCAATGGATTCGTTGCCGCCCATGCCGAATCCGGTGATCCAGTTGCCGGCAGTTTCCGCGGCACAATAGGCGCTGCGCTTGGCCTGTTCAGGACCGAAGTGGCGGACACAGGTGACGACACCACGCAGAGTAATGCCAAACTTATCCTCGGCCTCATCAGCTGCGTCCTGAATGGCGTTCAGATAGTCTTGCCAGGCATGTAGATCACCACCACCGCAGAAATCAGGGCTAAGAAAGGTTTCAGAATAAACCACGCCGTTCGCGGCGCTTTCTTCCAGAATGGCCAATGTCAGACGGCGAAAGTCTTCGGGTGTTTTTAGGACTTCACAGGCGGCTTCGTAAACGCTGAGGAAATGCGCGAAATCACGGAAGTCATATGACCCGTCCGGTTTGAATATGCCACTCAGATCAATACGCTTTTCATGCGCCAGCTGACGGATGAAAGCCGGAGGGGCGGCCCCTTCGTGATGCAGATGCAGTTCGATTTTGGGTAGGTTAGCGACGGTCATAGAAAAGTCCTTCCCGGCCCTTGCGCCGGAATGTTCAGATGATGGGCGATGCTGGTGGCGATATCAGCGAATTCAACCTGTCCGATCTGGCCTGTCCCACACCCAGCAATCAAAACCGGAACCTGTTCACGCGTATGGTCAGTGCCGATCCAGCTGGGATCATTGCCATGGTCAGCCGTCAGCAGCAACAGGTCACCCGGACGTAGTCTTTGCAGGATCATACCAAGTTCCCGGTCAAACCACTCCAGCGCACGAGCATAGCCGCTGATGTCACGGCGGTGGCCATAGAGGCTGTCAAACTCGACAAAGTTGGCGAACGTCAGGCTCCCGTCTTCTGCCTCGTCCACGAGGTTGGACAAATGCTGCATCAGCTCAGCATCCGATCCCTTATGCAGCGTATCAATCCCCTGCATCGAGAAGATGTCCCCGATCTTTCCGACCGCGTGAACCCGACGCCCCGCATCCTGCGCCCAGTTGGTCAAGACCGGTGCGGGCGGTAGGATTGCGAAATCCTTGCGGTTGGTGGTGCGGGTAAAGCCTGTCTCGGGCGATCCAACAAACGGGCGGGCAATCACGCGACCCACTTTCATGTCATGCAAGCGCGGCGCAAGCGTCTGGCACATGTCCAGCAACCGATCGAGGCCAAAGCTCTCCTCATGCGCCGCGACCTGAAAGACGCTGTCGGCAGAGGTATAGCAGATTGGCCAGCCCGAGCGCATGTGCTGGGCCCCCAGCTCGGCGATTATTGCTGTGCCTGAGGCATGACAATCCCCCAGAATGCCATTGGTACCGGCAGCTTCGGCTGCGGCCCGGCCGAGATCGGTTGGAAAGGTCGGTTTTGTGTCGGGAAAGTAATGCCAGTCCCACGGAACGGGAACTCCGGCCAGCTCCCAGTGCCCTGACGGGGTGTCTTTTCCGGGCGAATGTTCACGCGCACAGCCCCACAGGCCCGTCGGGTCGGCATCCATGCCCGGCGTTGCATCCCCTGACGCGAGCCGCGTGGCGGCCCCTAAACCCAACACATCCAGATTTGGCAGGTGCAAGGGACCTGATCGCCCCTCCTCAGCCCGTCCTTCAGCGCAGGCCTGCGCGATATGCGCCAACGTATTGGCCCCGGTATCTGGGGTTTCTCCATTAAAGAAGTGGTCTGCGTCCGGCGCGCCGCCGATACCGACGGAATCCATCACCACCAGAAACGCACGGGTCATGCGGTGATCCTTTCGTGCACAAGGTTCGGCGCCGCGGTGGGTTTGTCGTGAATCGTCATTGCTGCAGAAATGGTTGCCGCTGCGCGATGCGCGGCGTCCTCGCGTGCCGCATGCACACATGCAAGCGTTTCGCCCTTTGCAACCCGATCCCCCAGCCGAAGGATTTGCGACACACCAACGGCCGGATCGATCTGATCACTCTCCACCTGACGCCCACCGCCCAGCGCCACAACAGCAAGGCCGAGCGCCTCGCCATCTATGGCGGTGACATATCCATCGCTGGGTGCGGGCACTTCTTGGATCACGTTTGCCTCGGGCAGGAAACGCGCCCATGTATCGACAAACTGCACCGGGCCACCAACAGCGGCCATCATCCGACCGAACCGATCTGCGGCGCGCCCATCAGCGATGATCTCGGCGATTTTCGTGCGACCCAAATCCACCGTGTCACACATCCCCGCGTCAGATAGCAGCACACCGCCCAGTTCGGCCGAAATCTCTGCCAATGGGGACTTCGTCGCACCCGTAAGTGTCTTCATCACCTCGGCCACTTCCAACGCATTGCCCAATGCAGGCGCCAAGGGCTGGTTCATATCGGTAATGACAGCCGAGGTTCGACATCCCGCAGTGTTCGCAGTTTCGGTGAGTGCCCATGCCAATTTTTGGGCATCTTCAATGGTTTTCATAAACGCGCCGCTGCCGACTTTGACGTCAAGCACCAGAGCATCCGGGCTGACGGCAAGCTTCTTTGACAGGATCGAGGCCGTGATAAGGTCCAAGCTTTCAACCGTCGCTGTCACATCCCGCACAGCATATAGCCGCTTGTCCGCTGGAGCGATCTGACCCGTTGCGCCAACGATGGCAGCGCCCGTGTCACGTAGTACTTGCGTCAAACGGTCTTGACTGATTTGAGTGCCGACGCCGGGTATGGCCTCAAGCTTGTCCAGCGTGCCACCGGTGTGGCCCAGCCCCCGGCCTGAAATCATCGGAACATAGGCACCGCATTCTGCCAAAGCTGGCGCCAAAACCAGACTGACACAATCCCCGACGCCGCCGGTTGAATGCTTATCGATGACCGGGCCGTCTACGTCCCAGATTAGTACCTCACCACTGTCGCGCATGGCGACAGTCAGATCAGCCCTGCCCTTCGCGCCCAAACCGCCCATGCAAACAGCCATCGCAAAAGCACCGGCCTGCGCGTCGCTGACACCGCCATCGGCCAAACCTTGTGCGAACCAGATCAGTTCTTCACGCGTGGGCACTTCGGATTGCCGCAGCTTTGCAATGATCGAGCGGGCGTCCATAGGCTCAGGTACCCTCCATATGCGACGCATCAAACGCACCGGGCAGAAGTTGCCCGATTGTTGTTTCCAGCTCTAATCCATCAATGGTTGCTAACGTCACTTTCACGTCACGCTTTCCAAACTCGGCCAGTTTCTGACGGCACCCGCCGCATGGCGGAACTGGCTGAGGGCTGGAGGCGACCACATACACTTCGGCCAGTTCCTGTTCACCCGCAGCAACCATCGCAGCAATCGCGCCAGCCTCGGCACAAGTGCCTTCAGGGTAAGCCACGTTTTCAACATTGCAGCCCGAGAAAACCTGACCCGACGTGGCTCGGATCGCCGCACCAACCTTGAAGTTCGAATAAGGTGCATAAGCTTTTTCCCGGACGGACAAGGCAGCGTCTTTGAGCGACATAGCGATTCCCCAATTTTTGATCATCTGGTCAGAAACACATACCTTAAAGGAAAGCACAGGGGGAGTTGAAGACCCCTGCACGATCATTCACCCCAGTTTCGTACCAAAAACGCCTGGCAGAGTGACCTCCAACAGTTCAACGTCTTGCGATGGATCCGCCAGTCGCGTCCGCATACCGGGCGGAATGACGAATGCATCACCCTGCTCCAACCGGTAGGAATCCCGGCCTTCACCCTCCAGTGTGACTTCGCCGTTCATGACAAATGTAAAATGAATATCGGTATCGTGGCTGGACCACACTGGATCACCCTGCCCCCGGCGCACCACCATCACCCCGGCGACACCCTTTGTGTTTTCAGCAATCGTCGTGTCGCGACAGATATAGCCCGGCAGGCGGAACGCCCCCCAATCGGCGTCCTTGGCTTGATTGTAGACAAATCGCTGACCGCGCCATTCCCGATTTGGTCGGACATGTGGGGTAGGCAGATCCATGTCATGATCGATCTCGGTGACGTGTTCGGCAGGAACACCAATCTCGATCACCTGAACATTGTCTGACGCCTCAAGTACCCGATGGCGGATTTCAGGAGGCTGGATAAAGCAATCCCCAGCCGTCAGTCGCATTTTGTCGCCCTGATCCTCGTAAACCACGTCCACCCAGCCGTGGATGCAAAAGATCAGTTGAAACCCGACCTTATGAAAATGCACCATGTCCGGCACCGGTCCGCCATCGGGGATGCGGATATGGCTGGCAATGATGGACCCCCCAAGCCGGTCGGGCACCAGATCGCGGTAGTGCATTCCCGCCCGCCCGATGATCCATGGCGCCTGATCCTTCAACCTACGGACCACAAAGGAATGGACGGTTTCAGGCATCTCCAAGGGCGGATAGCGCTCTTCAATCTCGATTCGGGTCCCGTTTGGCGCCACCACACTGCGCTGACCATCCAGGAAACTGCCGGGATCTTCCGTCAGGATGCGCAAGGTTCCCGGCGCCTCGGGCGCGTCTTTTTCAATTCGCAGCCGCAGCCCGTGTCCCGAAAACACAGCGACACTGGGATCGTCAGCAGGATAGATCATGTCCATCCGCATCCCCAACACCTTGGTGTAAAACGGGATGTCATCACGCAATTCTTTGGTGGGAATGCGGAATTCAGCTATGGTGTCGCTCATGATGCTCTCCTTCAGGCGGGACAGTGAATGCGAGCCTTTGGTTTTGCAAGCAGCGCGTGCCTGCGGGTCGTTTCAATTCCCTGTTTCCCTTGGGTCATCACTAGTTTAACGTTAAACTAAATATCCAACAGGAAGTCCCGCCATGTCAGATACACCCAGCCTGCGACAAGCCGCGCTAGACTATCACGCCCACCCAAAGCCCGGTAAGCTTGAAATCAAGGCCACCAAACCGATGGCGAATGGCCGCGATTTGGCGCGCGCCTACTCGCCGGGCGTGGCCGAGGCAAGTTTGGAAATCAAAGCAGATGCAGCCAATGCCGAGCTTTATACGTCACGTGGGAACCTGGTGGCAGTGGTATCAAATGGGACAGCTGTACTGGGCTTGGGCAATATCGGAGCACTGGCCTCGAAGCCCGTCATGGAAGGCAAGGCCGTTCTGTTTAAGAAATTCGCCGGGATCGACTGTTTCGATATCGAAGTCGATCAGCCTGACCCAGAAAAACTGGCTGATATCGTGTGCGCGTTGGAACCTACTTTTGGGGCGATCAACCTTGAAGACATCAAGGCTCCGGATTGCTTCATTGTCGAAAAGCTGTGCCGTGAACGGATGAACATTCCCGTCTTCCATGACGATCAGCATGGCACAGCTATTGTCGTGGGCGCGGCCGCCAAAAATGCGCTGCACGTAGCTGGAAAGTCGTTTGAAGACATCAAAGTCGTTTCAACCGGCGGCGGTGCAGCGGGCATTGCCTGCCTGAGCATGTTGGTCAAATTGGGCGTCAAACGGGAAAACATCTGGCTGTGCGACATTCATGGTCTGGTCTATGAGGGCCGTGCCGAGGACATGAACCCCCACAAAGATCAGTTTGCGCAGAAGTCGGATTTGCGAACCCTGGACGACGTCATAGGTGGCGCCGACCTGTTCCTGGGCCTCAGCGGACCGAACGTTTTGAAGCCCGAGATGGTCGAGAAAATGACCGATCGTCCGATCATCTTTGCACTGGCCAACCCAACGCCTGAAATCCTGCCGCAAGCTGCGCGAGAGGTTGCACCAAATGCGATCATCGCCACAGGGCGCAGCGATTTTCCCAACCAAGTCAATAACGTATTGTGTTTCCCGTTTATCTTCCGAGGCGCATTGGATGTCGGTGCGACCGAAATTAACGATGAAATGCAGATCGCCTGCGTTGATGGTATTGCCGACATGGCCCGCGCTACAACCAGCGCCGAAGCCGCAGCCGCCTACAAGGGTGAACAGCTGACCTTCGGGCCGGATTACCTGATCCCTAAGCCGTTTGATCCGCGATTGGTGGGCGTTGTTTCTTCGTCCGTCGCCAAGGCTGCAATGGACAGCGGTGTGGCGAAGCGGCCGATTGAGGATATGGAAGCCTACAAGGAAAAGCTGAACCAATCCGTATTCAAATCTGCCCTGCTGATGCGCCCGGTCTTCGAGGCCGCTGCCGTTGCGTCTCGCCGGATCGTTTTTGCCGAAGGCGAGGATGAACGCGTCCTGCGCGCCGCCCAGGCCATTCTGGAAGAAACCACCGAAACGCCGATCCTGATCGGGCGGCCGGACGTGATAGAAGCGCGCTGCGAAAAACTGGGCCTGACCATTCGTCCCGGCAAGGATTGCCAGATCGTGAACCCGGAAAATGACCCACGGTATTATGACTACTGGAGTTCTTATCATCAGATTATGCAGCGCCAAGGCGTGACGCCGGATCTGGCCAAGGCAATCATGCGCACGAACACAACGGCCATTGGCGCGATCATGGTTCATCGTGGGGAGGCGGACAGCATGATCTGCGGCACCTTTGGTGAGTTTCGGTGGCACTTGAACTATGTCGAACAGGTGCTGGACGATGGCGATTTACGCCCACACGGTGCGCTGTCTTTGATGATCCTTGAAGACGGCCCGTTGTTCATTGCCGACACGCATGTGCGCCAACTTCCGACACCCGAGGAACTGGCTGAATCCACGATCGGCGCGGCGCGCCATGTCCGTCGGTTTGGGATCGAACCAAAGATCGCGTTCTGTTCGCAATCTCAATTCGGAAATCAGGAAGAAGGGTCCGGTAAGCGTCTTCGTGCCGCGCTGGACATTCTGGACCTGGAACCTCGGGACTTTGTCTATGAGGGTGAGATGAACCTGGATGCGGCCCTTGATCCGGATCTGCGGGCCCGCATCTTCCCGGCATCGCGTCTGGAGGGGGCCGCGAATGTGCTGATCTTTGCCCATGCTGACGCGGCCAGTGGGGTGCGCAACATCCTGAAGATGAAAGCTGATGGAATCGAGGTGGGCCCCATCCTGATGGGCATGGGCAACAAGGCCCATATCGTTACCCCGGCGATCACGGCGCGCGGATTGCTGAATATGGCTGCCATTGCCGGAACGCCAGTCGCGCATTACGGTTAGGTCAGGCGGCCCTATTGGCTGGCCGCCATTCAGGGAGGTCAGCATGAAAGGGCATTGTCATTGCGAAGCGGTGCGCTGGGAAAGCGAAGGTCAGGTCGCTTGGAGCTGTTATTGTCATTGCGCCGATTGTCGCCGCAATTGCGCGTCGCCTGTCACAGCGTTTTTTGGGCTGCCGCACGATTCCGTTGATTGGCATGGGGAGGCACCAAAAATCTACCGGTCATCTGACGCTGTGGAGCGACTTTTCTGCGGGGTCTGTGGCACTCAAATGGCGTATCGCAACGCCCAAGACACCGATAACATCCACCTCTACACCGCGACGCTTGAAGATCCGGATACTTTGCCACCTCGGTTCCATGTGTTTCATGCGGATCATCTAAGGTGGTTAAGTGTTCAGGACAGTCTGCCACGCTATGCCAAAAGCGCCGGGTGAGTCGATTCTTCGGCTGAGGCGGGATTTTGCATGACTAAGTTTGCAGATTTGCAAAACCTTCGCAGCGGCGCACCCAAGCTGCAGCAGAAAAAGGGGTTTGCAAAAATTTGCAGGAAAATCCGAGGTCCTCTGCAAAGATTTTGCGATAAACTGACGCGCCGTCAATCGCGCCGCTTGTTCGAAGCAACAGGGATGCATAACAACATGCGCAAGGCTTTGGGAGGAGGACGAGATGGCATATCAGGACGTTTATGAAAGCTGGCAAACCAACCCCGAGGCGTTCTGGATGGACGCCGCAAAAGGGATCGATTGGGTCAAAGCCCCTAGCAAAGCTTTGTTTGACGACAATGCGCCGCTGTATGAATGGTACAACGACGCGCAGGTCAATACCTGCTGGAACGCCGTGGACCGACACGTGGCAAACGGGCGTGGCGAACAGGCCGCCATTATCTACGACAGTCCGATCACGCACACAAAACGCGAAATTTCCTATGTCGAGCTGCGCAACCGCGTTGCTACACTCGCTGGCGCATTGCGGGCCAAAGGTATCAAAAAAGGTGACCGCGTCATCATTTATATGCCGATGATCCCCGAAGCGCTTGAGGCGATGTTGGCATGTGCCCGGTTGGGCGCGGTTCATTCGGTTGTGTTTGGCGGCTTTGCCAGCAACGAGTTGGCGGTCCGCATTGACGATGCCAAACCCAAAGCGATCATCGCGGCATCCTGCGGGATGGAGCCAGGCCGTGTCGTCCACTACAAGCCTTTGCTGGACGGTGCCATCGATATGGCGGACCACAAGCCCGACTTTTGCGTCGTCTTCCAGCGCGAACAAGAGGTTGCCCAGCTTATCGAGGGTCGCGACTATAATTGGCACGGGTTCCAATACGGCGTCGAACCTGCAGAATGTGTGCCTGTGGCGGGTAATGATCCGGCCTATATCCTCTATACCTCTGGCACAACCGGAGCCCCCAAAGGAGTCGTTCGGCCAACCGCTGGCCACCTTGTGGCGCTGAACTGGTCGATGAAGAACATCTATGATGTCGATCCGGGCGATGTGTTCTGGGCAGCCTCAGACGTTGGCTGGGTGGTCGGGCATTCCTACATCTGCTACGCGCCGCTCATCCACGGCAACACAACTATCGTGTTCGAGGGCAAGCCGGTCGGCACACCCGACGCAGGCACCTTCTGGCGCGTGATATCAGAACACAAAGTGCGCAGTTTCTTCACCGCACCCACCGCGATCCGCGCTGTCAAACGCGAGGACCCAAGGGGTGAATTGCTCGAGACATATGACCTTTCAAGCCTACGGGCCTTGTTTCTGGCAGGTGAAAGGGCAGACCCCGACACGATCGAATGGGCGCAAAAAGCACTGAAAGTTCCGGTGATCGATCATTGGTGGCAAACCGAAACCGGTTGGACCATCGCAGGCAACCCGCTGGGCATCGAAGAACTGCCGGTCAAGCTGGGCTCACCTGCGAAACCGATGCCCGGATACGATGTTCAGATTCTGGACGAAGGTGGACACCCGATGAAACCCGGCGAACTGGGTGCCATAGCAGTAAAGCTTCCGCTGCCTCCGGGGAC
This sequence comes from uncultured Ruegeria sp., assembly GCF_947489545.1. Classification (NCBI taxonomy): domain Bacteria; kingdom Pseudomonadati; phylum Pseudomonadota; class Alphaproteobacteria; order Rhodobacterales; family Roseobacteraceae; genus Ruegeria; species uncultured Ruegeria sp. The sequence continues at coordinate 445,758 of NZ_CANLDZ010000002.1, forward strand.
GCTGCCGACACTGTGGAATGCTGAGGAGCGGTTCAAAAAATCCTACCTTCAGCATTTCCCCGGATACTATGAAACCGGCGATGCGGGAATGATTGATGAGGATGGTTACCTCTACATCATGGCGCGCACTGATGATGTCATCAACGTTGCTGGCCACCGTCTGTCCACTGGCGGTATGGAAGAGGTTTTGGCCGCACATCCGGATGTCGCCGAATGCGCGGTTATTGGCGTCTCGGACCAGTTGAAAGGGCAAATGCCGGTTGGTTTCCTGTGCCTGAACGCAGGGGCCGGACGTGATCACGGCGAAGTTTCTCAGGAAGTCGTCAAGATGGTGCGCGAGAAAATCGGCCCGGTTGCTGCCTTCAAACTGGCTGTGGTTGTGGACCGTTTGCCCAAGACCCGGTCAGGCAAAATCCTGCGTGGGACAATGGTGTCGATTGCGGATGGTCAGGACTACAAGATGCCGGCCACGATCGACGATCCCGTCATTCTGGATGAGATCAAGTCGGCGCTGCAAACCATCGGCTATGCACAATAACATGCGGGCGGCCCTGGCCGCCTTCAATTCCCCGGCTTTCGCTTGCAACTCAAAACAGGCCCCCTACTGTCGCTGTAAGACAGAGAGGGTTCATGACACAAAGCGACATATGGCGGCTCAGCGCCACTGACTTGACCAGTTTAACGCGTAGCGGTGATCTGAGCGCTCAAGACGCGGTGCAAGCCTCGCTTGACCGTATGGCAGACGTGAATCCAGCCTTAAACGCGGTTGTCGAAGACCTGAGCGCTGAAGCCTTGCACCGGGCCCGTGCACTTGATCAATCTCGGGCAAAAGGCGAGCCAACCGGTCCGCTGCACGGGGTGCCCGTCACGATCAAGGTAAATGTCGATCAGAAAGGACATGCCACCACCAATGGCGTGGTCGCTCTGAAAGATGTCATCGCGCCAGATGACGCGCCGGTTGTGTCCAATCTGGAAGAGGCTGGCGCCGTTGTGATCGGGCGAACAAACACACCAGAATTCTCGTTTCGCGCGGATACTGACAACCCATTGTATGGGCGAACACATAACCCTTGGGGCGCGCATATTTCACCAGGCGGATCTTCCGGAGGTGCGGCCGCTGCCGTGATGGCTGGCGTCGGCGCGCTGGCTCATGGCAATGACATTGGTGGCAGCCTGCGCTTTCCAGCCGCGGCGACCGGTGCGGTGACAGTCAAACCCGGCCTCGGTCGCGTCCCTGCATGGAACCCCAGCCAGCAAGCCGAACGAGGTCTGCTGGCGCAATCCATGTCGGTTCAGGGCCTGATCACCCGGTCTGCCGCGGACCTGCATCTGTCGATGCCCAGCCTGATCGCACCTGATCCGCGTGATCCATTCCACGTGCCAATCGCCTGGCGCGGTGCCCCTGTAGAAGCCCCCATCAAAGTGGCGTTTACCAAAAACACCTTTGGTTACGCGCTTCATCCCGAGGTCGAGAAAGCCTTGGACACCGCCCACGAGGCTTTGGTCGATGCAGGCTATGTCGTCGACGAAATTGATCCGCCAGACGTGTTTGAATGCGGTCGGATCGGGTATCGGACGCTGATGGGTGAAGTTCTGACCCTGATGAAATCAGATATCGAAGCGGCGGGCTCGCAGACAATTCGAGATATTTTTGATGTCTATTTTCAAGAGTTCCCGCCGATCGTGGAAACCGAACTGGTGCACATGTTGGCCAAGCGCAGCCACTACGCCAGAGAGTGGTCACTGTTTCTTCAAGACTATCCCCTTGTCCTGTCGCCCTTCCTGCCGCAGCCTTTTTTCAAACCCGACCGTGACACCGAAGGGGCAGAAGGCGTACACGAAGTTTTGGGCTGCGCCGTCTATTCTTACGCGATGAATTTCTTAGGGCTGCCTGCTGCATGTGTTCCTGCCCGGTTGGCGGAACTGCCACAGGGACCGCAACCTATCAACGTTCAGATTGCTGCACGGCGCTGGCGTGAAGATCTGGCCGTAGATGCCGCCGCCGCGATCGAAGCCCGGGTCGGACAGATGTGCATTCCAATCTGGGACAAAATGGGAGGGTGAGGTAAAACCCGCACCCTGAACAAAATAGACCCCGGGTTATTTTGCCCGGGGTCCGCATACTAAAATATGCTCGGATTTTTGATGACGAGCGTAGCACCACCCACCCTCGCCAGCGCGAAATTTGCGCAACTGTTCGAAAACGCCGTTTGGTGGCCACTCACTTCCACCGTGACGTGTTCTCCGAGCAAGATCAGGTTAGCCGACGGTTAACGGACCGCCTGTGAACTGGGTCACATAACGTGTCAAAAATCGCGTAGATCCGGCGTTTTATGTGAATTGCTCGGATATCAACCGTTCTTCAAGCCCATGTCCTGGGTCAAATAGAATCCGGTGGGATATCGCAGGTTCCGAGCGAATCTCGACCCAATCGATATCGGGAAAGGAAACGGAATCGGCGGCGACGATCACGGGCCGTTTGTCCGCGTCCAATACATCGAAACGCACATTGGCGATCTTGGGCAGTAGCGCACCCCGCCAACGCCGAGGTCTAAACGCGGCTATCGCGGTCAGCGCTAGAACATCTGAGCCGATCGGCAGGATTGGGCCATGGGCTGAGTAGTTATACGCGGTCGATCCCGCTGGCGTGGACAACAAAGCCCCATCACAAACAAGCTCGGCCATGCGTTCTCTGCCATCGACACTGATTTTCAGGCGTGCAGCCTGTGGTCCCGCGCGCAGCAGCGATACCTCGTTGATCGCAAGGGCTTTGTGAAGCTTGCCAGACTGGTCCATTGCATTCATGGCCAGCGGGTTGATGACCTCTTCTTCGGCCGCGGCAAGCCGGTCCATCAGATCAGCTTCGTGAAACTCGTTCATCAAAAACCCGATGGTTCCGCGGTTCATGCCGTAAACCGGCGTGTCCAGATGTTGCATATTGTGCAACGTGTGTAGCATGAACCCGTCCCCACCAAGGGCGACCACGGCATCGGCGTCCCGAGGGGCGGCGTTTCCGTGTTTGGCCACCAGATCGTCACGTGCCGTTTGCGCCACTTTGGCATCGCTGGCAAGAAATGCGATTCTCTTTTTCATCTGTTCCGGTTTCCGGTGCTGCACATTTGGTTCCGAAACAAACATACCTTTCCCCGATAGGCCAGACTTGACGCCGCAGTTGACCAAATCGTCGTTTTAAGCCTTTTGCACCCGCGGAGTTTCCGATAGGAAATCTTCAAGATTTTCATCCAGCCATGTGGAGCGCAAATGAACGCCAATCTTCGTGATACCGGTTTTTTCACCCAGTCCCTGTCTGATCGTGACCCTGAGCTTTATGGCTCGATCACGTCCGAGCTGGGTCGCCAGC